>CAZVTW010000187.1:0-10274 GCA_964629805.1 uncultured Bacteroidales bacterium
CATTGAAGGTACCGGATGATGTAGACCCTGCCATGATTCAATCTTTTGGGATATCTTTCAAAAACAATGGTGTAGATATAGGAGAAAGCAATGTCTATGTAGATGATATCTTTTTTATTAAGGGCGAGATTCAGCAGGACACAACCTCAACTGACACAACGTCGACCGATACCACCACGACTATACGTTTCCCGGACAAAAAAAAAGATCACCCCGGGAATGGTTGTATGCTGTACACAAATTATCCTAATCCCTTCAGGCAGGAAACGAAAATTAAATATTATGTGCCATTCAATGACATGGTCGAAATAGATATCTATGACCTGGCCGGACGTCGTGTGAAGAACCTGGTACGCGAATGGAAAAACAAAGGTCTGTATGAAGTTGTTTGTAATGGGAACATGTTTGAAAAAGGCACCTATTTTTACAGGCTGAAGGTTGGAGAATATAGTGAAGTAAAAAAAATGATATTTTTAAAATAACAAGATAGCCTAAATAATTGCGCCTTTATCTTTTGAATTTGCTGAGTTCAGATTTTAGAGGATGAATTTGATTTCTGTGCCCCTGTAGTAATGAAGCAATATTTGTTCACAGGTGTAGCCCAGGGATGCCATCCTGGCTGCACCTATCTGGCAAAGACCAACACCATGTCCCCAGCCGGCGCCTTTTAGGATAAATTTTTCAGGCGATACGGGATTATCCTGTTCAACAATAAATGCTGAACTGTACAAATGGCTTTTTGAAAGAGATTTTCTGATTTCAAGTTCTTTTCCTATTACGATATTGGTTTTACTTCCAATGATTTCCAGTTTTGATAATCTGCCTGAGTATCCTCTTTCAACCGGTCTGAATCCTTTGATTAAACCTATATCCAGGCCTGTTTTTTGCCGGAAGATTTCTGTGAGTTCTTCTGCATCATACTCAACTTCCCACCGAAAAAAATCTGTGGTTTCCAAATCAAAATCCGGAAGGATTTTTTTCAATTCATCTGTATCAGACCAGTTACAAAAAGCCGGTGGGTTGTTTTGTACCCATGAACGGAATTGTTGTTCATCCTGGAGATTCCATTTTTTTTCTCCCGATTCATCATTATTGTCACGAACTGGCGATAAATAATGAAAATGCCGGGGTTCCCAGGCGTACTGAAATGCTTCTGACATCCCGCCACAGCATTTTGAAAACCGGGTATCACATATCTGCCCATTGTAAGTTAAAACTTGCCCGGCAGTTTCATCAATGACCTGGTTGATTTTGTCTGATGTAATCTTTGTAATCCCCTGATACCGCTGACAATGATCATCAGCACAAACATCATAAAGTTTATGGTCTTCCCTGTCATACCATTTAATATGTTCGGACTGTGGTTCCTTGGAAATATTCTTTTTGGGTACCTTGGCTGTTTTTGCCTGTGAAAGCCGTTTTTTTATTTGAGCCACAAGCCAGCTCCTGGAGATGACTGCATGTGCTTTCAGAAATTCAACAGGACTATTGGCATTCATTTCTGAAGAAATGACACTTTTGAGGTATTCTTCTATGTCAATGATGTTTATGGCATGGATTGTTCGTTGTGTGTATAGAAATTTCAAACCTCCCCTGAAATGTGCTTTCTGATGCCGTTCCCAGTGAAAATCCCTGCCTATTTTTACTCGATTGAGCCGAAAATGTGACCGTGCAGGTTCAACAGGATGCAAAATAATCGATTTGCCGGAAAATATGTTTTTTTTATTCGCATCGAGCATGGTCATTTCGTTGCCGGATATTGTCACTTTATAATTTCCTTCCCGTATTTTTACCTGGTCGTTGCCCGTGAATTCCCCATGAAGAAAAAAATCGATAGTTTTTTCTGAAAGAATTCCAACTTCAGGATTTGACGGGATTTTTGAATCGTTATTCATATTTTTTTATACTTCAATGATTTCAAATAGTCTTTCCATGTCTGATGTATCCAAAGTAACCTGGTTAAGAATATCTTTCAGAATCTCAGGGGTTATTTTATCAAAGTCTTCCTGTCGCGGCAGGATCATTGTCCCGGCCATTTCCACAGAAGCAGGGCTCAGGAGAAATTTATCTTTCCCTGTCCGGTAATACTGCTCCGGCCTTTGTTTTTCCCGTGGGAAAATAACACAAGAATACAGCTTTTTTTCAAACCAGGAAATGATATTCATCATTGGTTCCGTTTGTAAACAGTTGAGTGCTTTCCATTGAGAAAAAAAATTTTCGACCACAACTGTTATCTCTGTTTTTGTTTCAGAAGTAAACAATAAATAATTGACCGGCCATTGACTTCTATCATTTGTTAAGACATTGACTGACTGAATACGTTTTCTGATGTTTTGACCGGAAGACGCTTTACATTGCTGTAAAAAAGGAAGATGTTTTTTCTGTAGTGACTGAAAATGAAAATGATCCGGCGCTGATGCTCCTGAAAAAGGCCCGTTATAAAAAACAACATTGTCTGAAAGTAATTCCGAAATCATCATCATATCTGCAATTTTTCCCTTAATTGTTTGCTGAATGTGCGATGTTGATGCTATTGTCAGATGATTTGGGAAAATAGGGTAGGGGTTGAATAAAATGTCATAAGAGCCCTGACAGCAGTCCATCTGTTCCTGTTCGGCCGGTCTGTTTTTCCTGCAAAGAAAACAAGGCCTTTCATGGATTGATTTGTTGTCAGTTTTGGCTGCTGAGGATTTTATCCGTTCCGGATTGAACATGACTTCTACTTTTGAGCCATCAATGTCAAGGACTTTTTGTTGTGTATTCTTTAATTTTTCATAGTTGTTTTTTAACAGTGGCCATGATTTGAGCTGGGTATTGAGCATGCCGTGCAAACCCTTGTTTATTATGCTTGGCGGACCTTCGGCTTTCATATTATTGAACCTGAAAATGTTTTTTGAGAATACCAATGGCAGACTCCTGATTCACATTGCTATATGTTTTATCTCCGATTTTCAAAATCGGCCCTTTCTCACACTGATCTGTACACAATTCGCCATGAAAAAATACTTTAGTATCGAGTTTGTGTGTTTCCAGGAATTTTTTAATCGCTGTAAGTGTTTTCCCGTTACCCCTTGAAAAGCAGGAGCTTCCAAGACAAATAACTATTTCTGTTTTACTATCCATATTTTTTTTTCATTGAAATCTTTAAATCACTGTAAATATAATCAGATAAGCGTATTTATGGTAGGTTTTATTGTGTTTTTTAATGAGGAGGTATAATTAATTCACAATTAATAATTGTTTCTAAAAATCTTTTATCAAATAATTTTCCGATTCAACTAATGATTCATTCTTTTCAAAATCGAATAATGTGAGTTTTCTTATTTTATAGTAATTTAACCAGTAGTTATAAAGCGCATCTACATAATTCAATTGTGCCGCATCTCGCCTTTCACGTGTTATATTCAATGTGTAGATATCAATTTCACCATTCAGGAACCGTTTTTTATTTGTTTCATACACGATTTGGGCAATTTTTTTTGCCTCCCTGGCGCTTTCTACAAAACCTGCCTGCAAATTAAATTCTTCTGCCAAAATAATCGCTTCCTGGTCAAAATCTATTTTTGATTGCCTGATAGTTGCTAAAGTGACTTCATGCTCGCGTTTTGCAAGGTTGTATTTTCCTTTCCGCTGCCCCCAGTCAATAATCGGCATATTAAGGCTGACCATTAGTTTTTGTTGATCGAGCGGATTTTTATAGGCATCGTTAAATTTTTCATTCCGTTGATTTAATCCGTAGCTGGCGCTTAGGTGTGCCTGAAACCTACTTTCGGTTTTTATTTTTTCGAGGCGCTTTTCTGCTTCTAATTGTTGTTGTCGAAACAATAAAATATCAGGATTATTATCTTTTGCCTTTTCTATGACACGCGCAGGACTAACAGAAAAAAAAATGATACTGTCGGGCAGAACAAGATTTATGTTTTCATTTTTCTCAAGCCCAAGGAAAGAATGAAACCTGAATTCCGCTCTTTTCAATTCTTTCTGTGAAATCTCAAGTTCATTTTTGGCATTTATCAAATCAAGTTTGAGGGTAAGAAGATCAGCTTTTGAAATAGACAATATACGAATTTTTCTTTGCCCGATTGAATAGAGCGTGTCAGCATTTGCAAGGTTTAAACGGGCTATTTCTAAATTTTTTTGTGCCATTGCAAGATCGAAAAAGTATTCAATGGACAAAATTGAAAGTTGTTGCATGTTTTCCACAAATTTCTTTTTTTCTTTTTCAAATTTTATTGGCTCTATCTTCTTTTCCCATTTAAACCTGTTATATCCGAACAATTCCTGGATATAGCCTACTCGTATTGGTGTAGTGGAATATTGTACGGACCTGTTTTCCCCAAAATTCTGTAATCTGCCCAAATCCGAATCAATATAAAACTTACCCCCGGTCAATCCAAGATTCTGGTTTATGGAAAGATTAAAACTTGTATTCAAATCCTGTTGTTCTACATACTGGTAAGATTCTGTTGTAAAGTTGAACTCTTTTGTCACTGCACGGTTATAATTCAAGGGGGTTGTATTAAAATACAGCTGCGGTTTTTTCTCAGCCTGGTAAGTTTGATATTCCCAGTATCCTGCAAGGTACATGTTTTTAGATTTGAATGCCATGATAGAGCTATCAGCAGCAAGTTTAATGGTTTCTTCCATGGTCAATGTTGTTGTCTTTATCTGTGCACAGGTTTTAACTGCGAAAGCAAAAATAATAATGACAACATTTCGTGCAATTCCCAGGTGTTTGTATATATGAATCATCCTTTTTGTCAAAATTTTTATAGTGCAACAATAATAATTATGCAAAATATATATTTATCTTATTTTTGAAATTTACTATATATGAACCAATAAGCAAGTGGGATAAAGTACAAACTTACAATAGTACCAATGGTCATCCCGCCAATAACAGTCAAAGCCAGGGGGAGTTGCAATTCAGACCCCATGCCGGCGCCAAATAAAAATGGCAATAAAGCACAAATCGTAGTCAGGCTGGTCATAATGATGGGGCGGATACGCCTGTGACCGCCTGTTTTTATCGCATCAATAAGGTTCATTTCATGTGTTAGCCGGTTTATGGTGTCAATTTTTAATATTGAATCATTAATAATGATTCCGCTCATTACAACAATCCCAATCATTGCCATGATATTGACTGAAGCGTCAAACAACCACAGCATAAACAAAGCGCCGGATATATCAATTGGGATTTCCAATAAGACGATAACAGGTTGTATTAACGATTCAAACTGCGCTGCCAATATAAAATAGAGCAATAATAAAGAAACGCCCAACACGACCAGTAATTCGTTCATCAATATTTTTTGTGAAAAAAAAGAGCCGCTAAAACTGACTACATAGCTGTTGAAATTTTTGATTATTTGTTGAATTTGATTCATAAGAAAGGGATACCCATCATTGGGTGTTTTAAAATTCAGGCCGACATATCTTCCTTCTTTTCCGGCAGTAATGGTTTTCATCGTTTGTTTTCGGCTTGTTTTAATAAGCGCCTTCACGGGTATATGTTCCCCTTTTCCATTTTCAACATACAGTGTATTTAAAATTTCGGAAACAGGCCTTTCTTTTTCACCCAGCATGACCGGGATGAAATTTTGTGAAGCCTTCAATATGCCTATCCGGTGTTCGTTGAATGATGTTTTCAAGGCATTCACCAAGTCGTTGTATGCCACATGGTATATCATAAGTTTCTCGTGATCAACGTCAATACTCAGATATTCTTCTATAGGGATTTTGTTTTTTATTGTATTGTTGGTTTTGTTGTCAAGCGAATCAGCCAGTGTGTTTATTTGATAAGGATCAATTTGGAGGTCCTTGTTCTTCAAGCTTATTTCTGCAATTAAAGGACTTTCATCCGGGGAGAACATCTTTTCGAATATTGTTTGTGGCGCTTGTATTCGAATTTTGGCCCGGGGAAAATGCCTCATCATATAGTCGGACACATGATTTTTAATTGTGCCTGTTGAAGCATTGTTACCTGCCCTGATATATATTTTTGTTTCGGACATTGTCATGTTGTTTTCTTTATTGAGCAAAAATTGTTGCTCCCCGATGAGACTGTTTTTTTGGATGATAAGACTGTCAATATCCTTAAATAACCGCCAGGTCTTTTTGTAATTTTCAGTTATCCTGATGTTCTGGTTCCAGTCTATATATACCACTAGTTCTGTTTGTTCAAAAGAGGGCAGTTTTTCCTTATCGAGGTTTTGGAACAATACAATGGCAACAGGGACTAAAACCAGGAAGGTTGTTAATGAAAGCTTCTTTTTCCTGAATACAAATTCAAATCCCCTTTCGTATGAATTTTCAAAATTCAGGAACCCGGAAAAAAAGGTGTTTGTTTTTACTTTGATTGTACCCTTTTGGGATTGTTTTTTGGAAAAAAGAAAATAGAGTGCGGGCAACAGGGTTATTGACAGGGCGAAACTCACGCCAAGCCCTGTTGTGACGGTTACGGCCTGGTCGAAAAACAGGGCGCCTGAAATGCCGCTTAAAAAGATGAGCGGAAGGAATATGGCGCTGGTGGTGAGAGCAGAACTCAATAATGGCCTGATAACTTCATTTGTGCCTTTTATGCATGCCTGTTCTAAGTCCTGTACCCGTTCAAAATGCTGATTGATATTGTCTGTCACAATAATCGAGTTATCAATCATCATGCCCACAGCCAGGATCAGCCCGGATAGCGAAATAATATTAATTGTGAGGCCAAACAGCATAAAAAACAAAAGGGAAATGATAACAGATACGGGGATTATCAAACCTACCAGGATTGCTGATTGTATATTTTTCAGAAAAACCAGCATAATAATAAAAACCAGTATAAGACTGATAACCAAAGTGTTTTGCAAATTGTTTATTGAATAATCAAGAAGGCGCGTTTGATCCTGTGCCACTTCAAATGCTAATTCAGGGTAACTTGCAGTAAAATAATCTACCAGGGTCTGTAGCTTATCTTTCATCTCCGACATGCGTGCATTAGCTTGTTTGATAACAGCCATTGTGATTGCCCGTTTGTTGCCCGAGGTACACATCCCACGTAGTTTTTCATCCATAATTGTAACGCTGGAAATGTCTTTTAACTGTATCACTTTATTGCCGGCATATAAAAACATATTTTCAATATCTGTTCTTGTGTTTAATACAGATGAAAACCTGACATGATATTGATATTGCCCGTCGCGTATGAGCAGGTTTCCGGGTTCAATATTGTTCTCTGCCAGGGCGGCGCTGATATGATTATTGGTTAAGGACAAAGCAGCTAATTTTTGCTTGTCTGGCATGATAACAACCTGATGGGTTGTCCTGCCGCTTAGATCAGCCATGGCTACTTCAGGAAGCTGCTCAATGTGCCTTTTGATGACATTTTCACAAAAATTGCTCAGTTCACGGAACTTATTTTCAGAATGTTTTTCTAAAGACACATTAAGATAGAACACCGGAATGTCCGTAGCGCTTGCTTTAATCACTTTTGGACGTTCCATATCACGCGGCAGGATGTTCATGGCTGCATCTATTTTTTCGTTGGTTTCAATAAATGCATAGTTGATGTCTGTGCCGTATTCAAACCGGAGTTTTATGATTGAACTGCCTGTCCTTGTCTCACTTTGAATATCTTTCAGATGGGTGACCTGGAGTAATTGCCTGCGAAGGTTTTTCACAATGGCATTTTCCATTTCATCTGCCGAACTATTCGGATAGGAAGCGCGTACAGTGATTTCAGGAATGGCAATATCCGGCATTAATGATACAGGTAGTTGAAAATAAGCGACAACGCCAAGCATACATATGGCAATATAGCTCATGATAACTGCGACAGGACGGTTTATAAGGAATTTGACCACGTTAATTTATTTATGAGGGTTCATTTCAACTTCAGCATCATGGCCCAGGTTTAAATTTCCCCGGACAATAATTGTATCCCCGGATTTTAACCCCTTTGATATTGTATACGACGTTGCGTTTTCATACCCGGTTGTGACATAGTTCCATTTGGCCAGGCCATCAACATAAGTGAATACGACTTCTTTTCCCGAACGCATAACTATTGCTTCTTTCGGGACAATAATCATGTCAGGGACTGATATTTCTATTGTTGCCTTTACATTCATCCCTTCATATAAAAGGGTTTTACGGTTGTTAACAAGGGCTTTCACCTGTAATTGCCCGTTTTCGTCAACCACAGGATTTATTTCTTTTACAAAGCCCCTGAAAGCAAGCGTATCAAAAGCAAATGGGGCTATTTGAACCTGTTGCCCGGTTCTGACATCGGCAAGTTCATGCTCAAGGACTGAAAAAGTTGCTTCGAATTGTGAATTATCTATCAAGGTGCAGACAATTTCGGATTGTGATACCAAATTGTGCGCTTTGGCCCCAAGACTAACTATTATACCTGAAAATGGGGCACGTAAAACGGCGGCTTTTACATTATACCGGGCCAGTTCAAAGGCATTCAATGCCTGGCTGTAACCGCTCCGCGTTTTGGCGGCCTGCAGCGCTGCCCCGGGGATTTCTGCGGTATCTGCTATTTGGTAACCCTGCCCGATAAGAATGTCATGTAATTGTAATTCCGCTTGTTGTAACTGCGCTTTTTTTTGCTCAAATTGATTTTGAAGCTTGAAATCTCCAAGCGAGGCTATCGTCTCTCCTTTTTTTACTTTGTCGCCATTGCGGACATATATTTTGGAGATTTTCCCGCCTGTTTCAAAAGCGAGACCGGCCTTTCTTCGCGACCTGAGCTTCCCGTTGCTTATGATTTGCCGGTAAAAAGTTTGCTTTTCAACCGTCATAACCTCTACAGGGATTTTTTCTTCTTCAACATGTTGCATTCCGGTGTTTGCCGGCTCCCCGTCCCTGCCTTCCGAACCGGTGCAGGAATATAATATAAACATTCCTGCAAAAAAAATCAGGGGTATATTTCGGACTTTTAGTTTCATGTGTTTATTTTTTTAGGTACAAAGAACATTGGCAAATATATAAATAACACTACTATGGAAAAAACCAGCCCCCCAATTGTCCCGGCTGCCAGGGCAAACCAGAATACTTCATTCTGCCCGCCGATTAAAAACGGGATAAGGCCGAGGATGGTTGATAAAATTGTCAGCAAAACAGGGACTATTTTCCCGTTAAAGGCTTTAACATAAAGCTTGACAGGGCTCATTTTTCTGTGTTTGTATTGTTTTCGCACATTATTCAGCTCGTTAACAATATAAATGACAGAATTGACTGTAAGGCCGCACAACAATATAAATGAAGCATATCCGCCCTGGTCAAAATTCAAATCAAAGATATAAAATGTGAGAAAGACACCGATAAATGACAACGGAATAATAGCTATCACGGCCAGCGGCTGCAGCAAAGACTCAAACAATATGGCACAGATAAAATAAATGATGACAAAAACAAGCAGGATCAACCAATAAGAAATTCCCTGGTCACTGTTCCACCACCAGTACCTGTCAAGCTTTTCTGTCCGGTATCCAAGAGGGAGTTCAGGTTCCATTTCTGCCAACACTTTCTCAAGGTGGATATTCCCGAATTTGTGGCTTCCTGTGTATTCAAAACTGACTGTGCGGATATACTGCTGGTTTATTTTGTCTATATCGCCATATAATTTTTGTTTCCGTATTGTTGCCAAATTCCTGGTTTTTTGTCCCGAAACAGGATAATTGTATATGCCCCACCTGTTGAAGCTTGCTGCCTGTTGTGCTTTTAATTTCACGGCTTCGTAATGATTGTTGTAAAAACAATTTGTTACATACAATTCATTCCCGGCCAGTTCACTGAGCCCCTGATACAGTTCACGGGGCTGTAAAAGATGTATAGCTGACTTACTTTTTACAAGGCTGAGTGTATATTCATACCGCGCACGCAGGCCATACCGTTTTTTACCCATAATCTCCGCTTTGTGTACCCTGGGATGGGCCATAATTTTCTTTTTCAGCGTTTTTGCATGCCTGTTGAGCTCATCAAGGTTAAACCCATACATGGCAACGCTGAAACTGACCGGCAAATCGCTCCTTTTGGAATTGTTGAACCCATCGCCAAGACCATATATCTGCCATTCTATGCCGTCTAAATTCATTGAATATCTTATCAAATCAGATTGCAGCATATAAGGAAGAGGGGACATTTCGTGCCCTTTCCTGAAATGGATTTGTATGTGCCCGTGCCTGGCATTGTTTATTTGTGTGATGTACTGTTTGATGCCCTCATAATGTGACAAAAAGTTTTCGAGCCTGATAAATATTTCATTTGTTTGCGTTATG
>CAZVTW010000188.1:0-10225 GCA_964629805.1 uncultured Bacteroidales bacterium
AATATATCGTTTTTATATTTATTATCCTGATTCTTACGAATTGTGAAGAATCAGTTGAGACAGGTACAGAATATACTGTATCCGGAGAAGTACAGAAAGGCCCATTTTCATCCGGGGGCGAAGTCGTTTTAAATGTATTAGATGAGACATATGACCTTACCGGAGAAACTTTTATAACATCAATTACAGATAACCGGGGAAATTTTAATATTAGTAATATTATTCTAAATTCCTCCCTCATTGAGCTTACAGTGGAAGGAGTTTATTTCAATGAGGTGCTTGGAGAAAACTCTGAAGAGTTGCTTCGTCTACAAGCTATTTGCGACATTTCAATGCAAAATCAAATCAATGTAAACATCCTGACTCATTTGGAAAAACATCGCGTACAGCATCTATTATCAGCAGGAAAAGCTTTAGAAGAGGCCAAACAAAGCGCTCAGAAAAGCATTTTTGATATATTCGGATATGATATATATGAATATATACCTTCTGAGGAGCTTAATATTTTTGATACAGGAGACATGAATGCAAAACTACTTGCCATTTCTGTTATCATTCAGGCCAACCGGGATGCAGCAGAAATCAATGATTTACTAGCAAATATGTCTTCAGACCTGAAACATGACGGGAAATTAGATTCCAAACAAATTAAAAATTCCTTATTAAAAAATAGTTACCTCATTAACCTTGATAATGTCCTTAAAAATCTTTCAAAATTTCATGCAACCTCAGATGAATTTAAACCCTTTGTTGAAAATTTTGCCAGGCATAAATCTTTTCATTCATTGTTTAACGTTGATTTTCCCGATTGTACTGAGAAAGGCCTAAATATCCTGGATGGTAAAGACAATGCTCAATTTCTTGCTAATACATCCTACAGTCTTGCCACTAAACTTCCTTCAAGTGGTGAAATTCTTGATTTTGAATTTCACATTAACCTTACATCAGGTACTGGAGAAATTTTTTGCAAGAAAAATCAAAACATAAACAGCAATTGGGATTTTTCCGCTACAAAAACATCCTTACAGGCTAGTATTATTGATATTGAAAAGATGGCAAATTTGCAGGTTCTTTTTTACAAAACAGGTGAAGCTACTCTCACAAAAAAATTTGATGTTCGAAATTATGGAGTTGTAGAAGTTACACAAACATTTTCATGGTAAAATCAAACTTCCCAATTTTTCTTGTATTCTATTTTTGAGTATCTTTGTTCAATAAGGTCACATCCGCTTTGCTTCTTTACAAAAAGCAAGGTGGTTTTGACCTGTTATATGCTGAGCGGGCATAACATGACTTTATAAAACAAAATAAACTGCTTATTTTGCAGTCAGTTATGGTTTTTAAAAAAAGCAAGGTATGCCCAGTCGAAGTATAATATTAAATTCAATATAACCGAATGTTTAAAAATATCTTTTGTATTTTATTTCTCCTGCCCTTATTTTCTGTTGCACAGAATAGTCTGCCCGGACAACTCATTCAGTTTTTTCAAAGTAATCCGGACCCTGAAACTCCTGTAAACGCCCTTGAGGAGATTTTTGAAGAAATTCCTGATGTACCTTCATGTGCAGAAGGTCAAATAAAAAGCTCAGAACAGGAAAAAGTGTTAACCCTCATAAATTTCATACGTTCACTTCACGAACTTAAAAAAGTAGAATATAATCATTCAGGAGATATTCAGACACAAAAAGGAGCTTTTATTTGTATGGTCAATAACAAGCTAATGCACGATCCGCCTGAGAGCTCAAAATGCTGGACCAGTGAAGGAGCAAATGGCTGCCAAACCAGTAATCTGTATGGAGGTGTTAAAAGCTATTGGGGTACAAATTATTTTATTTCAGGGTGGATGCAGGATAATATGGTGCAATCACTCGGGCACAGAAGATGGATCATTTATCCCAAACTCAGGTATATCTCTTATGGTTTTGTCACAGGTATTGAAATGGCTACTTCCGCAGCGCTTAAAGTTATTTGGGAGGATAAATATACAAATGATGAATTAACTGGTTATAATCCGGACTTTGTAGCTTTCCCGTATCATGATTACCCTGCTGTACTTGTTAATAAAGATTGGTTACTTTCATTAAGTGTCAATGATGTCAATGTAAATTTTGACCAGGCAATTGTATTTGTCAAAGACAGTGTGCAAAATCAGAACATGCAGGTTACTTCTGTTTCCGCTGACTACGATGGATTTGGAATAGATAACTGCCTGAAATGGAAAGTTGATAACCTGGAGAATAATACTAAGTACCTCGTTACCATCAAATATGTTGATGTTGGAAATGTCAGAAAAACAATTCATTATTGGTTTCGTCTTATAACACACTAATATCAAAAATCATGGAAGATTATAAAATTGTCTCAGTTACACCTGATAATATTTCGGAAGAACACATATGCTGCGGCTTTTCCGACAAGAAATGCCGGGAAGGCTATCTATTAAAGAAAGAATTGATTAAAAACAGATATCAGGAAGGTTTCCGGTTTAAAAAATTTAATATTAGAGGTAAAGTCTTTATTGAATTTGTTCCGGCAGAATATGCCTGGAATCCTGTTTCAGCCCCTGGTTATATGTTTATTAACTGTTTTTGGGTTTCCGGCAAATACAAAGGTCAGGGCTACGGAAAACGATTATTACAGGAATGCATTGATGAGTCTAAAGATAAAAATGGTCTTGTAGCAATTGTGGGAGATAAGAAACGACCATTCCTCTCTGATAAGAAGTTTCTTCTCAAACAGGAATTTGAAATTTGCGATATCTGCCAACCCTATTTTGAATTAGTCGTTAAAAAGTTCAAATCTAATGCTACGGCGCCCTCTTTCCTGAAATCAACAGGTCAGACTATTCTTCCTGATTATCCCGATGGATTTGTGTTTTTTTATTCAAATCAATGTACATTCACTGAAAATTATGTTCAGTTCCTTAAAGAAATGGCAGAATCACATAGCATACCGGTAAAAATAGTAAAACTTAATTCCTTAAAAGCCGCTCAGGAAGCGCCTGTTCCTTTTACCATTTTCAGCATTTTTTTCAATGGGAAATTTGTAACACATGAAATTCTTTCACCAAAAAGATTTGAAAAATTTATTGAATCTCAAAAAAAAAACTAATCCATGAAAAATATATTTTTGAAATCAGGACTTTTAATCATAATATTGACAACACTTCCCGTTTTTGTTTTTTGTCAGCAAAGAGATAATTTTTGGTTGTTTCAATACCCGGATGACGATTTTACAAATGAAGCCATGTTAGACCTAAGGTATCTTAATGAAGACTCAGCCGGGCAGCATGGTTTTATCAGGGTCTCACCAGACGGACAATCGTTTGTTCACGGGAATAATAAACCTGTGCGATTTTGGCCCGTCAATGGCGGTGGACTGGCAAAAAAGTTCAGTGATCAACAACTTGACCATTTCGGAAGGTTTCTGGCTAAGATGGGAGTTAATATGATCCGCTTTCACGGTTCAATAAATCCTCCTGGCAAATCAACCGGGATTCATGAAGTTGATACTGCCGAGGTCGATGCTATATGGAGATTGGTAGCTATAATGAAGCGCCACGGTATCTATACTACCATTTCACCTTTTTGGGCGCACAACGGTCATATGGGGGGCTGGGTTCCTGAAGAATGGGGCATAGATGGCTATTCAGGGAAGGATGCCCTGTGGGGTGTGATGTATTTTAATGATACACTTAAAAATGCCTATAAAACCTGGGTGAAGTATTTATATACACAAACAAATCCTTATACAGGTATACCTTTAAAAGATGAGCCTGCTGTTGCACTGATTCAGATTAAAAATGAAGATGGTTTGTTTTTCTGGACAATGCAGAATATGAAGCCTGAATTGAAATCCCTTATCTCTAAAAAATTTTCACAATGGTTAACCGATAAATATGGTTCACTTTCTAATGCTTTCCGGGCCTGGAATAATTTGGAAATTCAGGGCGACGACAAAAAGAACGGGAAAGTCGGATTATTTAACACCTGGGAAATGACACTTGATTTAAAAAACGATAGCGCCAAAAGAATGAGAGACCAGGTTCATTTTTATACTCAAACACAATACGAGTTTTATGAAGAAATAGCCCACTACTATAAATATAACCTGGGCTGTAAGCAATTGATCAATGCCAATAACTGGAAAACTGCTGATGCGGAGAAGCTTTTTGATTTAGAGAGGTACACCTACACGGCCTGTGATGTTATGGCAGTTAACAGGTATTATTCACCCGGGCATGTCGGAGAAAATTCCGGCTGGCGAATTAATCCGGGGCATTTTTACACCGGTGAATCTGCATTGTATCATCCTGATAAATTGCCGGTTAATATCAAGCAAGTTCCCGGTTATCCTGTATTTGTGACTGAAAGCGGATGGAATCTCCCACACAAATACCAGGTCGAAGGTCCTTTTCTTATTGCTGCTTATCAATCCCTGACCGGTGTGGATGGTTTTTACTGGTTTTGCCCTACTGCTCCTGATTATGATAATTTTCCATATTTCGAATTTGCTGAATATGATGATGGCCAACATGCCATGAATCGCTGGACCTGTTCCCTGCCAGGGGTCATGGCAATGTTTCCCGCCAATGCTTTACTTTACCGCTTAGGTTACCTGGAAAAAGGAGAAACTGTTGTTCAGGAGATAAGAACTTTCAGGGAACTTATAAGCAGAGAATCCGGCATTATTAACGAGGAAACAGGTTTTGATCCCAACAGGGATTATATTGCTTTAGGAAATATTGACAATAAACAAAGTAAACTGTCACCACATACCTTCCTGACAGGACCAATAGAAGTTGTTTATGGTGGAAGACCTGATTATACAGCTGTCAATGAAAATCTTGGAGCGTTTTTGTCCGCTGGCAAAAGTATTATTAAAAGTAATACCGGGGAGATACTCTTAGACTACGCAAAAGGTATTTGTAGTGTGAATTCCGAAAAAGCCAAAGGAATTTGTGGTTTTTTAGATAAAGACAAAGAGTATAGTCAGGAAGGTGTTAGAATCCAAAGTGATAATGAATATATTGCTGTCAACATTGTATCGATGGATGAGAAGCCATTAACTCAATCGGGTAAAATTCTTCTACAGACCGGAACCATTTACAGGCCGGAGGGTTGGAAAGAAAGTCCGGCTGAATTCGAATTACACGATAATCAGGTTTCCGGTTATAAAGTTGAAAATACAGGTTCAATGCCCTGGGTTTGTCAAAATACCTATGCTACCATAATAATTGATAACCCATATATTAATTCTGCTATTCAGCTTGATGTTGCCGGTTACAAGAAAAAGAAATTGAAATTGAAAAGGAAAAATAATTTCTTATCATTGAAATTGCCGCAGGATGCTTTGTATGTGGTTCTGACAAAATAAATCATTATAGATCAGTTCCCGGGGCTTTCAATTGCGAATAATCTTCTAATCTGTCTTTTCTGAAGGGATATTTTTTCCGAATTCCTTTTAGAAGATTAATATCAACGTCCAAAATTTTGAATTCTTCTTCAAATCCGAATTTGATGGGTTCAATACTGCTGTCATACCAGGGTGGGCAAAAGACCGAGTTTCCCCATTGTTTTCCTGACCTGTTCAGACTCAGAAAGAAAACCTGGAATTCAACAGCGCGGCTAATGACAACATGATGCCAGGCCGGATAGGAAGCATCCTTGTAAAAAGCCACAGGATGCAGGATTAATTCAACTTGATTTTCAATCGTAAGTTTTTCAATGATTGATGAAAATCGAAAATCATAACAAATAATTATCCCTGTTTTAATGCCCTTTATTTCAAAAGTACATAAGTGATTTCCAGGTGAAAAATATAATTTTTCTGTTGAAGCGCCGAATTGGGCAATATGTATTTTGTTATAATGGCATAAATATTTTCCTTCAGTATCTATGACGGACTGGGTAATATAATTCGAATCAGCTGCTTTTTGAGGAAATCCATAAACAACATAAACACTGTTTTTTTTTGCCAAATTTGAAAATTGCTGAAAACTCTCACCATTTATAGGTTCAGAAATTTGCTCTAAGTTATCAAAAGTTGCGGGATTATAATCAATTGTTGAGAGTTCAGGGAACACTATCATATCAACATTCGGTGTATTCTTTAAATACTGGTCGACTTTGTTAATAATGCTTTTAACGTGCCCCTCGCGCTGGTTCTTGTTTTTAGTTTGGTTAACTGCTATCTGACATGCGAGTATCTTCATAGGAAAAAGACTTTGAATAAATAAAAAAGGCATATGTTAGACATATGCCTTTTTTGAAATCTTAGCGAAATAATATTGATTAAGCTATTAAGAAATATGCTAATTATTTAATGCTATGTTAATTTCGTCAAGTGCCGTATCAATCTGTGCAAGCGCTGTTTCAACAATTTCCTGATCCTTTTTGTAAGCAGCTTTTTTTCTTTGTGAGGATGTTTTGCTTATCATTGACTCAACGTTTTTATTGGCTTTTTCAAGGTAGGGTTTTGCCTGTTTGAATTCTTCTTTGGCATCCTTTAGTTCAAGCTTGCATTGTTCCGGATTGCTTTCGGCAATTTTAGCCGCTTCTCCTTGTATTTTTGCGCCTTTGTTGTAATAGAATAAACCCAAATCTTTAACTAATTCAAAGTCTGCCGGGTATTTCTCCAAACCTTTTTGAAGTGTGGCCAGATAATCTTCCTCATTGCCCTTTTCTTTATAAGCAGTGGCTAACTTGCGATAAACTTTTGCTTTGTTGTAATTGTTATCTAAAGCCTTACCGTAGTATTCAACAGCTTTTTCGTAATTCTTACCATATAATGCGGCGTCTGCTGCGGCATAATACCAATAATTCTTTGCATATCCTTGTTCATCCACAGCCATGCTAATTGCCTCTTCCAGAAGCTCAAGGGCTGTTGAAAAATTTTTGGACTTAATCTGACGAATTCCTTCATTATAAGTTTTGGCGGATTCCTGCGATAGAAGCATGAATGAGTTAAAAACCAGTAAAGTGACGATGACAACTATTTTTCTCATATAATTAAAATTTTAGTTTTCAAAAAAATTTTTGCAAAAATACAAAAATTTTACATAATTGTTAAAAAAAATATTATGAACAGTATTTTTATAATAATTTAAACTTATTTTAGATAGTATTGTTCAATTTATAACTACTGTTTTAAGATTTTATTACATGTTGAATATTTTATATCCTTAATGTAATCATTAAAATTTTTTTCTATGAATACTGTTGCAATTCATCTTGCTGAAGGATTTGAGGAAACTGAAGCTGTATCAACCATTGATGTCATACGCAGAGCAGGTGTTAATGTCATTATTGTTTCCATTACGGGAAAATTGATTGTTACCGGAAATCATAATATATCGGTTCAGACTGATAAACTTTTTGAAGATGTTAATTATGACAATATTTCCATGATCATTCTCCCCGGAGGAATGCCAGGCGCAAAGAATCTTGATAATCATGATAGCCTGAAACAAATAATAAAGTCATTTTACGACAAAGGAAAGTATTTAAGCGCTATATGTGCTGCTCCGTTAGTTTTTGGGAATCTTGGCATCCTTGATGGAGAAAAGGCAGTCTGCTATCCCGGGTTTGAAAAACATTTGAAAGGGGCTGATATCCAAAAGGATTTAGTTGTTGAATCAGGTCAGTTTATAACAGCCCGTGGACCCGGCGCAGCCCTAAAATTCGGTATAAAAATCGTTGAAAGACTTCTTGACAAGGCAACTGCTGAGAAAATTGGCAAAGCCATGCTCGTGAATTAATATATGTCCGGCAAAGTATTATTTTAAGGTAAATGTTGTCTCAACAAATGGTGCAGCTCCTAATTCAATCGCTCTGTCGCCTGGTGAACAACCACCAACCGTAACTTTAAAATCGCCTCGTTCGTATTTTGAACGGCCTTCTTTGTCTATGATCCTTAACATTTTGGGACATATTTCAAAAGTCACAGTGGTTTGCTCTCCGGGTGACAATTCCACCCGTTCAAACCCACACAAGGTGTAGGCTGGTGTTCTGACCGAACTTTGTACATCTGTGAGATAGAGTTGCACCACGTCTTCTCCTGACATATCTCCAACATTTTTAACCTGAACGACAACCTTTACTGTATCTCTCCTTTTTATCTCTTCATGGTTTAAGATTATGTCCTTATATTCAAATTTGGAATAGCTCAAACCGAAACCGAAAGGAAACAATGGTTTTTCAGTCATATATTTGTAGGTTCTGCCTTCCATGGAATAGTCTTCGTATGGAGGTAATTGATCAACAGATTGGGGAAAGGTGACCGGTAGCCTGCCCGAGGGGTTAACATCCCCAAATATCACATCAGCAATTGCATTTCCGCCCTGTTCACCGGGATACCAGGCCCATACAATAGCATCTGCCATATCATATACCTCGGGAATGGATATCGGACTGCCACCTGTCATAATAACAATAATTGGTTTATCTCCTTTGCTGCGTAATTTTTTCAGGTATTTAACCTGGTTTTCAGGTAAACCGATATCAGGACGATCCCCTTTGTGAGGAGAAGCAATTGATTCTCCTTCCTCTCCTTCCAGCAAACCTGAAATGCCCATAGTAACAATAATAGCATCATAATCATGTGCCTCGCCTGTTGACCAGTCAATTGGATTTATATTTTCACGGTCTGCCAGAAAGCCATGCTTGTATTGAACAGTTGATCCAAGACTTACTTTCGAAACAATACCCTCGAGAATTGTTACAAGATTACCACTCGCACCATAATAATTACCAAGTAAAATCTCACCGTCTGTAGCATACGGTCCAAGAACATATAAATTCCTGATGTCTTTATTTAATGGTAAAACATCATCATTTTTCAACAGCACCAGCGATTTAGCAGCTGCTTTCCTTGCAATTTGCCGGTGCTTATCACTGTTAACACAACTAACCGGAATGTCATAATAGGGGTTCAGCACAGGAGGATCGAACAACCCGAGTTTAAAACGGCTTTTCAGCAAAGGTTTCAGTGCGTTGTCGATTGTTTTTTCTTTTACCAGTCCCTGCTCAAATGCTTCCCGGAGATATGGAAAAGTATTTCCGCAATTCACATTTACACCACTATTGATAGCAAGTGCAGCAGACTCAACTGGCGAATCCGTGATTTTATGATGTTCGTGAAAATCAACGATGGCCCAGCAATCAGATACGATATGTCCGTCAAATCCCCAGTCTTTTCTTAGAATATCTTCCAAAAGATAAGAACTTCCACAACATGCCTCATCGTAAGTTCGGTTATAGGCACACATGACAGCTTCAACATCTGCTTCCCTGACTAAAGTTTCAAAGGCAGGCAGGTAGGTCTCATAAAAATCTTTTTTTGGAGGTACGGCATTAAAAACGTGCCTGTCAGCTTCCGGTCCCGAATGTACAGCATAATGTTTGGCACATGCGGCTGCCTTCAGATATCTCGGATTATCACCCTGAAGCCCTTTGACAAAAGCAGTCCCAATTCTGCCTGTCAGATATGGGTCTTCTCCATAAGTCTCCTGTCCGCGTCCCCAGCGCGGATCTCTGAAAATATTGATGTTTGGTGTCCAAAAGGTCAGTCCTGCATATTGCGATCTGTTTCCAATTGATTGGGCTACCTTAAATTTGGCCCTGGCTTCGTCAGATATTGCTGTTGCAACCTGAAAAATGAGGTCTTCATCAAAAGTAGCAGCCAGTCCGATTGCCTGTGGAAAAACAGTAGCTTTCCCGTTTCTGGCAACTCCGTGGAGACATTCATTCCACCAGTTATAGGCCGGTATATTTAACCTGGGTATTGCTTTGCTGTTATAAACAAGTTGCGATATTTTTTCCTCAATGGTGAGCCGTGAGATAAGATCATCAATACGCTCATCAATAGATTTGGTATGGTCTTTCCATACAGGTTTCTCAGTCTGTGAATATGTAAATTGTATTGCCATTAGCATGGCAAGCAAAGAAAAGATAAAGTTTTTCGGATATTTCATGGCATAAGGATTTAGTGCAATTATCCTCCAAATAAATAAAAAATACTTGATTTAGGAAAGAAAAAACAGACTTTTTGTCCTGAAATCATATAATTTTCAGTACTGTAATATTGAGAATTACTTTTTGAAAACATACTCATGGTAATGCAAAAAAAAATGATGAGATTACTCTCCGCCAGTCGGCGGAACGGGATGACAAGTGGATATAAAACTTAAAGGATATTACCTAAATTTCTAAAATGTAATCGTAAC
>CAZVTW010000189.1:0-10180 GCA_964629805.1 uncultured Bacteroidales bacterium
TCTTAGACATTTACTCGCCAGATGAATTCATTAACAAGATAAAAAATGGATAAACCGGTTCTTTATAAAAGCGTGTGGGTATCCGAACATCAAAGAGTACAGCATATACCCCGCACTTTTTGTTTTTTAGATACTGTCCAAAGACAATAAATATTATGCCGGATATTTTTTGATGAGCATGTTTTGGAGCGGGAGACATTAATCTAATAAAACCGTTGTAAAGTTCCCGTCGTGTATCGTCCTGCCAGCTTAAACAGTCAGCTTAGGTATAGCGTTTATTGACATCCAAATTCAGGGTTTTCATAAAAAAACTGGTCTTTCTATTTCGCTGCTCCGTAGAACCATCCTTTCGCATGTATCGGATTCACGCACAACACCGGTATCCTGAAGGGATTGGCTATTATTTTTTGTTCTGCTGCACCAAACATGTAATCTCCGCGGGTAATATCTTTTGTTGTCATAGATATGATCAGATCACATCTTTTATCATGTGCATACCGGATAGCCCAGTCCGGCAAGTCTTTCACCTCACCTGAGGCTGTTACATCAAAGTCTTTGTTGTTTTGTTTCATATAACTCTTGATGAAGACATAATTATGCACAGCTTTTTGTTTCAATGTAGCATTTGGGTATCTCGCGGGTTTTAAGATATGATATTTAATATTGAAATAACTGGAAAGGAATTTCACCTGTTTTAAAATTATTTTTTCATCCCGCCTGTGATCAATAGGGAAAACAGCTTCTTTTAAGGTATCATATTTCGGGGGCTCCTGGATAACAAAAAACGGGGCTTTTGTATCGGTTATCACTTTTAAAGCCCAACTTCCTGTAACTTTTTGCATACCCAGTATACCATGAGTGCCCATAAAAACAATATTGGCACGCAATTCATCTGCTATTTTGGAAATATCAGTAAAAATATCTCCCGGTCTTGCCATTACAGTGGGCTTAATCTTGTATTTCTTTTCTGCCTCACCGGCCACTTTTTCAAGTTTTTGCTCTGTATCATAAATCTCCTTCGATTTTTTTACAATATTAAGTAGTTTTACTTCTCCGCCACAATTTGTAGCAAATTTAACCGCATGCTGCAGGGCAAAATCAGCCCTTTCTGTGAAATCCCACAACACCAGGAACAGGTTGTCTTTGTCTTGTTTGATAATCTTTTCTTTAGCCTCTTTCGAAAATTCAGCGGCAGCACGTTCTGCTTCTTTTATTTGTTCCTGCGAAATGTCAGCAGGATCATCTATGTTTTCAATAACCGCTTCTTTATCTTCTGTGACTGCCTGTTGCATCTTTATTCTTTTAGGGCTAATTTTATTCTTCTTAAATTCTTTTATGATGGATGCAAGTTCTTTTTTCAGATGCGAAGCTGATTCTATGCCGTCCTCAATGCGTGTTTCAAGGCTACCCTCAAGTTTACTGTCATTTGGATTTTCCATAAATGCTTCAAGGATATCTTTCCCTTTTTTATTGTTCAGGAAAAACCTGGCGCTCATAAATTTTTTAAATTTTTCAGCCAGCGCTTTTTCCTTTGCTCCGGATTTGGAATCACGGAGAATCTCCGCTGACTTCATGATAAACCCAATTGCCTCCGTTACCAATTCTGGGGAAGATGTCAGATAGGCATCTATTGCCGCTTTAAATTCTTTGAGCTCTTCAATTTTTTTATTTACATCCTGTATTGAAAAGTCAGCATATGGTTCATTATTAACCTTATTCCTGTCTTTCAGTGAAGTAGCTGCAAAGTTATATGTTTTGAATGGCACAAGATTCTTGTCTGCAACATTGATTCTAAACCATTTCAGCAGAGATTCCGGCTCGTTAATAACTTCATCGTGCATCAGGGCAACAGACATGAGCAAATAATGTACTACTGCATATATCCTGTCTATGGCAGAATTGGTCTTGCTGTTGATTGATAGCAGTTTAACAACCGATTTCGTTTCGGTGGCCTGAGAAGTGAAATAATCAATGCGATTATTTTTTTCATCATACGTTAGTTCCATATTTCTTATTTTTTGATTATTAGTTAGGCAATTTATTTATGATACTGAAGGCTTGAAACGAAATAACCTAATCAATTATTTGTGCAGTTTATTTCGCATCAAGTCATAATCTCCAATTAGTTTAGGCGTTGAAAAAAACCCAAAATTGCCCACCTTATTTTTCACCAATACCTTAACTAAAATTACACCATTAAATTACAAAAACCAATATAAAAATAAAAATATTGTATGATAAAAAGTGAATTATTCTTTCACAGGCTTCTGTATTTCTCCAAAAGAGATGTACACCTGTGGATTTCCGCATGAATGACTGTCAAGCGAGTAATCATCAAAGATAAAGTATAAACCTTTTCCGGTAAGATTAACATTTGTAAATAATTCAAAATCTTTCGTATGTTTCCAGAAGCTGTTGCAGTCCAAATCACCTTCCAGATAGAGTTTTTTTCCACATAATGTTGTTAGAACAGAGGATGCCTCTTTTTTACTGTCAAAAAAACGTAACACAATATATCCGGGTTCTATTTCTTTATTTTTTATTTTGTCATAGTTCAGGGGCACATAATATAATGAAGGATTGGCATTCATATAATAATCGGCATAAATTCTGATTCTGAGACTCAACAAAGAGTCTGAATTTTCAAATATTCGATAATCTGACCAAAAAGATGGTAACACGGGAGAATTCTCTACATCACGCTGACACACTACTGATGCATGTTTTTGAAATTGTTTGATTTCATGTGTCAGGAGCTTAATAATATGGTCGTTTATTTGATCTGCTTTATCAGGTTCAGCGCTTCTGTCAATCAGAGGAATATGGGCTAAGACTTGATATGTTTCTGTGTCTTTTACGAATTTTTTTTCAATCATATCAAAAGCCCCTGTTTCTCTCATTCTTGCACTATTGTTTTTCTCTGTTGTATCACAGGAAAGCATCATAAAAAAAATGCTCAGGAATAAAAACGCTAAAAATTTCACCATACTTTGTATTTTTTTGAAATGAAAATCCTCAAAAATCATAAAAATCTTTGAAAATGTCAGCGCTTTGATAAAAATTTTACAGATTCTTAATTTTAAAATCCGCAAGTCACCTTTATATTTAACCGCAAATGAGGCGAATTATGCACATTTTATTCACCTTTTTGGGCGAATAAAAATTCATGCAAATTCGTGTAATTCGAGGATCAAAAAATAAATCTGCGGATTTAAGGTTTTAGCAGGATTTTTGTAATTTCATCCATTCATTTTATAAATACAATATGATGTCAAAATACACACCTACACGTCAGGAAGCATATGAACTCCTGACAACTTATACGAAAAGTGAAAGTTTGATAAAACATGCGCTTTCAGTTGAAGGAGTCATGAGATATATGGCGCGCAAATATGAAGAAGATGAAGACAAATGGGGCATTATAGGTTTAATTCACGATCTTGACTATGAACAATATCCGGACCAGCATTGCCAGATGACGGAAAAAATACTCCGTGACAACCACTGGCCTCAGGACTATATCCGGGCAGTCATGAGTCATGGTTGGGGCATATGCACCGATGTTGAGCCTCAAGAAAAGATGGAAAAAGTGTTGTATGCTATCGACGAATTAACCGGACTGGTTACCACAAGTGCCCTGGTAAGACCATCAAAAAGTGTCATGGATATGAAGGCTAAATCTGTCAGGAAAAAATGGAAAGACAAACGATTTGCTGCCGGTGTTGACAGGTCAATCATTGAAAAAGGAGCTGCAATGCTTGAAGTGGAACTCTCTGACCTGATTACAGATACGATTATGGGTATGCGTGAGGTGGCTGATGAGATTGGGCTGAAGGGAGAAACTGCATAGAATTAGTATTGAGTATCATTCATACCTGGTTAATATTGAGCAGATTCCTCGCTCGTATTTCCCGGGGTGTGATAGTCCGGCTTTTCACTGCTTTTGCTTTTGTTTATATAACACTGTCGGGTGGCTGACACACCGGCAGGTTTAACACTCAATCCTGGCAAGGTTAAAAATCTAAATCTATTTCGATTTGTCCGGATTAGGGCTTGATTTACTTATTTTTTTATCATATAAATTTTTCCGGGAATATCAATATCAAAAGGATAATTCCTGTTTATTTTTATCTCACTCATATCATAAGGGGTTGTTGCTGATATTACTTTTCTGCCGGGGACAAATCCTGCAATGGTGTTCGCCAGGTTTTGCATCGAGTCGCGGCCCGAACCTACACTGCAGGCATTGAGAAAAATGACACCATCAGAAGGTAACTTCTTTAGTCGACGTTTTAACTCCTTGTCATTGACATCAATATAACTTAACTCTTCAAAGCCTTCCAGGGGCTGGTCAAGAATTATTCTGTCCCTTTGACCATGTCCTGAAACAATCAATAGTTTAATATCCGGAACTTTTTTAATAACCCGGCCCAGATCGTGATCATCACCAATGGTGGCCAGCCAGACATTATACGTACCTGAAAGGGTTTTGATGAGCTCACGGGCAGAAGGTGAAAAAAAAGCCCTGTTGTTATCAAGTTGTGGATAGGTAATCACAAGATTTGGCTTGACTGACTCCCGAAAAAAATCATAACTTCTTTTAACCAGGCTCAGACTATAGAGAGTTCTGAAATTCTCCGCGCTTAGAAATAACCGCGGAACTCCTCTGAGCTTCTTTTTCCAGGTTTTATATTTTTTGAGATAGAGTTTATTCAGTAATTCTTTCCTGACTGGTTTTTCAATTTTTCGTAATCCCTTTTCAAGGTCTTGAACTGTGATGTCATTTTGATGAAATTTGGCGATGTCACGAGGACCAAAAAGTGGTTTATCCTTTTGATTCCTGATACTGCTAAATTTGGAAATATATTCAAAGGGGATTTCATGAATCAATAAATATTCCAGTTCTTTGGCCGTATAGTTTTTAATTTCGTGTTTATCCCTTTGGTCTTCAATCACAGTGGCTTGCAGAGGATATGCATCCAAAAGTTGTCTGAGTGTGAGCATACCATTGTGCTCTTTTGCCCGTGTTACCGTGTCCCTCAGACTATGAGGTGGCAGGTCGAATTGTTGGGCAAACAAAATATCCTTTGAAGTAGTAAAAAAAAACATTTCAAACAGGGAAAGTTTGAGAACTGTTCTTGGGCAATGCTTCATACTTTATCTTTTCATATGTTGAACTGAAAAATCCAAATAATGTAACAGGTTGGAAAGATAGAATGAAATATGCTCAGGAATACTGTTTCCAATGTTAAATAATTATTATCAAAATTGCTATGGTTTCCATACGCAAAAATCGAACTCAATATTTTCGCGTCGCGAAGTCGGACGCTGCTTACCCCGGGTGAGTGATACTACCTCGTTAAGGGTGTATTCTCTTAATTCAGAAACAGTTATTCTGAAATCTCTATTTGTATCAGCATTCATTCCTTTTATACCATTGAGTACAGCATATGTAAACACACCGTTTTTCCAGTCTCCTGATTCAAAAGAGAACTCACCACCACCGGATGAAGAGATGACATGTGCCCCGGTACCACGCCTGAGATCACTGCAATATTCCCTCTATCTGGTCCCTGTTTTGTATGTCTGGGAATTTTTGTAAAATTTCGCGGGCAAGTTTTTTTGCTTTCTTGTATTCATTGTATTTCATATACAGGTTAAGTAATGCAATGTAATAATTAGCATTTTCTGCATCAGTATGTATGGCCTCATTCAAATAATTTTCAGCTTTTTCCATATTTTCATTAAAATCATACATCATAGCAATGTTATATTTTATCCTGGAATTTTCCGGTGATAATTCAGATGCTTTTAAAAGATAAGACAGGGATTCTTCATAACGCCTGCGTTCTGACAAAAACAAAGCATAGGTGAACATCGTATTTCCGTCCTCCGGATGGTTTTTGAGGTAATCTTTCAGTAATTGTTCTGTCTTTTTATATTTTCCCTGAGCATTGTACAACAGGGCAAGATTCACTTTAATGCCATGGAGCAGGCTGTCCTGCTTCAGGGCTTTTTCGTAAAACTCCCGGGCTTTGTCAGTTTGTTTGGTATTATAATAATAGTTTGCCAGGTTAAATTTACCTGACGGAAAATCAGCGCTGTATTGTAATGATTTTAGATATTCCTGTTTTGCACTTTTAAATTGTTCCCGGTATTTGTATGGTATTTGTTGCTCTTCATGTCCAATAAGTTTAGCGGCACATTCAATCCTGACGGCTCTTGCGGGGTCATTTAGCATTGTCAGTACCTTATTAAATGATTTCCGGTCATCGGTTTGTAAAATTTGAAGTGCATAATACCTGATATGACCATTTAAATCATTTGTTGCCTGTAATAATAAATCCTTTGCTTTTTCCTGGTAATACATTCCCAGCAAATGAACAGCCACAGCCCTGATGATTTCCGGGTACACTTCGTCATTATAAATATTGACCAGTCCTTCAAATCCTTTCCTGCTTCCTGATTGAGCTTCTTTAAAAACAGTGCCGTATTGAGCCGGACGGCCTATGCCGTGCCATGTATTGATATATTCAACAGCCCATTGGTGCGATTCATCAGCATGACACTGATTACAGGCATTTGGAGTGCCAAGTTTTTCACTCAAATCAGGTCTTGGTATACGCAGGCTATGGTCGGCCCGATAATCTACACCCATATAAAATTGCGACGGCATATGACAATTAATGCATCGGGTACCTTCTCCCACTTCAAATTTTACACCATCGTCAGCAAAAACCGCTTCACCCTCTTCCCCAAAGGATTTATGGAAATGATGATCATATGTATCATAATCATCTGCCCTGTGACACTGGGTACACAACCGGTTATCATCAAATAAAAGCTCTGTGCTGTGAACATTATGGCAATCATTGCACTGAACTTTCTGCATGTACATTTTGCTTTGTGTGAATGACCCGTACACGTAGTCTTCATCCAGGATTTGGCCATCAATATAATAAGCTTCACCAAAAGGAAGGTTTGGGATTGTGTGGTCATAAATATTTTGACTGTGATTAAAATCTGATACAACACCGCGCCGGGCATGGCATCGTACGCACAAATCCACATATTGTTTATTGTCAATGCCACTTGTTTGAACCACAAGGCCGTAATTATTATGATCATCCCTGGCATATTCGGCTTTTGCTGCCCATTCCAGGTGGTTTGATGACGGACCGTGACAGGCTTCGCAGTTTACATCAATTTCATTCCAGGTAGTTTGGTATGTATCCGTTGCAACATCATATCCTTTAACGACGTTGGTAGAATGGCAATCAGCACACATCCCGTTCCAGTTTTGTGCCTGGTTGGTCCAGTGAAGCCAGTTGTTGTGATCAATAATTTCTTCGTGAGTCGCTTCTGCCATGTGATACCATTCATTATCCTTCGAGTTCCATGTAATTGATAAAGTCTGCAACCTTCCTCCGTCAAACTCAACCAGGTATTGTTGCAATGGATAGAATCCGAAAACATAAGTGATTTCAAATTCCTCCATGTTACCTGTATCACCGTCAGTCAGGACAAAAAAGCGATTGTCTTTTTTGTACATCTTATGTGTTTTCCCGTTATATTCGATAGATTGATCGTTAAAATCACCCAAAACAGTATTATCATTGGCATGGTCCATGGCTTTGTCATGATGTGAACCAACCCATTGGTTGTATTCATTCAGGTGGCACTCGATACAGGTTTCACCTCCCACAAATTGGGGGACTTCTTCTGTCTTGTGTTTTTTACTGTCCAGTACATGCAGAACAGCATACAGCGGAACAGTAGCCAGGGCGACAATGATAGCAATTAAACTAATCCTTTCTGTCTTTTTTTGATTCTCCATTATACGTAGGCTAATTGCGATTTTCTAAAGTGTTTACGTCTGACCGGCTTCCTGGTGTCCACAAAGAGCTCCCCGTTTTCCAGTTTTACAGGAAAAATATCTAAAGGGCGTGTGGCTGGAGCTGATAAGACTTCACCGTATTTATCGAACCGTGAAGCATGACATGGACAAACAAAGCCGCCGGTATTTTTATCTATATTCACAACACAACCTAAATGGGTGCACCTGACTGAAATTGCCAGAAATCCACCATCTTCAAACCGCTTTAAAAAAAATTTCCCTGTCGAAAAGGGATAAGTTCTGTTTCTTTCAAAAAAATCTGCTTTGCCTGCATAAAGCCATTCCTTTTTTACATCAGTCAGGTGGGATTTATGAATACCCAACTTTACAAGGAAAAATGCTTCAATCGAGGCAATTCCTGTGATTAACCACCTGATAAATTTTCGTCTGTTAATCTTCATGATACTAACGGAAATCATTTCATTTTAAAATATCAGTAACATACCTTCTCCCCTTAGCAGAAGTGCAATGAGCAACATTGTTATGTATGATGTTATCAACGTGGTAGTGCCTGCCATGACTAACTCCATTTGATTGGCTTTGCGTTTCCTGTGCCAGATAAAAAGGTATAAACCAACCGGTGCTACATATAAAAGGCATGGTATGAGGCCGGTTGCAATCCAGCCGGGCCATTCTGCAAACCATACATCAAACTCAAGAAAGTGTTCCAATAAATAGATTAAGACAAAAGTAAACGCAAAAGCCACAATTGCGGACTGCAGGGTTATTTTTTTTCCTGTCGGAGAATGCAACCATGCGCCAATATTGGGCTCAATTCCTTTAAAAAAAGGCAGGTAAAAAAAGAAAAATCCGGCAGACAAAGGGATGATCCCGGCGCTAAAAACAGGATGCAAGTGAAGTAATAATTCCTGGGCTCCCAAAAAATACCAGGGAGCTTTCGTCGGGTTGGGACTCTCCATGGGATTAGCCTGTTCAAGCAGGGGCGCATTGTAAAATAGCGCTGCCAGACATAAACCTGCAATCAACAATGATGCAACCATTATCTCTTTTTTTACCAAATTTGGATAAACATCAACCTTTTCCATATCTTTTCCCGGAGGAAGCGCTACGCCTCCTGCTTTACGAACCAGCCAGAAATGCATGCTCATTAAAAAAATAAACAATATAGGCAAAAGTCCTGTGTGTATTGAGTAAAAGTTGAGTAAAGTATTCTCATCTATGGTTTCGCCTCCTCTTACAAAATTTGCCAAAGAATGCCCAAAAATCGGTACATATTCGATTATTTGGGTGTTAACAGTAACAGCCCAGTAAGACAATTGGTCCCAGGGCAAAAGGTATCCTGTAAAATTGGAAGCCAGCACCAAAATGAACAGTAAGAGTCCATATGTCCAGTTTTTCGCCCTTTTTTGATATATGGATTGAGAATAATAGACTCTGATGAGATGTAAAAAAGAAGCAATAACCAATATCTTGGCTGATACATGATGCAGATTACGGATAAACTGGCCAAAGACGGTATATTTTTGCAAACCCAATACAGACTCGTAGGCATCTGCAACAGTCGGAATATAGGAAAATCTCAGTATTAAACCTGTAAAACCCAGAACAACAAAAAGCAATGCACATATGCCACCCAAACCGAAGGTGCGGTTATAATGAATCGCCCTGGCATCAACTTTTTTCGGATGTAGGTGCAGAAAAAAATGCTCAATTGATGAAAATATCCTCTTTCCCATTACCAAATTCGTAATTTATGCGTATGCTGTTTTTTTTGATTATACAAAGAAATAAAAAAAAGAAATAATCAAAAATTTATGCATGTTAGTTAATTAGTGTCCATTCAGAAAGTGTTAAGTGTTTGTTCAGAAAGTTCCCAGTCAAGGCTTGCGACAACTGAAAATCAGGAGTCCCGATATTGATTTTGTAAGGTTTTTGTTCCAAAACCTTACAAAAATCATAATCAGGATGGCTGAGTTTCAAATGGAGCGTAACGCATTCAGGGGACTTTAAGGACAGACACTAATTAGGATATTTTTTAGAAGATGCCTGAAATACAAACATTTCTATATAACCTCTCCGAAAATCCAAATTTTTATCTGCTGCCCTGGAAGCTCAATTTGCCGGGAACAGTTTGACTGCTCAATGTCAAAGATAAAACAATGTTAGTTTTTTCGGTATTTCTTTTACGCTTCACTTCACCCGCTCAACCCGAATTATAAAGAACCGAATATGCCGGGAAAAAGTTATATCTTTGTAATTCGTTTTAGGTATATTTGCATAAAAATTAAAGGTTTTTAAGATGAAAAAACTCCCCCTAAACCG
>CAZVTW010000190.1:0-10161 GCA_964629805.1 uncultured Bacteroidales bacterium
ATCAATATGTTGGCGGTAAATAATAAGGTTAAAATCAAGTAAGGTGTATAATTCTGCTAAGGTTAAAAACTTATAAATAAGGTTTCTATATTTCAAAATAATCTTATCTTTTTTTTAACCTTCATAGAAAATGTGACAACCCGGCGAAAAACCTTATTATCTTATTATTTTGCCGATATTTTAGCCAAAATTTATGGGACAGGGGAGTAGTGGTAAATACTTTTTCGAAACTTATTTTCAGGTTTTTATATTACTCAATCTGTTCGAAATAACTGATTGTCTTTCTGACCCCAGGATCCTGAGTAAAGAATATAAAAGAATTGGCCCAATACGAGAAAAATATCAATGCTTCGGGCAAAATAAAGTCTAACGATTAAACATTGCTGACAATCCGGGATAAATCAACATTGAGGAATATTTACACATTTTTCTTTTTTTTTCCACAATTCATTTGACATGACTGTCTCGGTGTTTTTATACAATCCGCCTGTTTGTCAGACAAATCAGTATTATATTACAGGGTTGGTACGGGTATTGAATTTTTGTAGTCATATTGAGAACAAAAAAAATTGCAATTATGAAAACTATTACAGTTCCTTAATGAACTCAGAAGTAAATTACAAAATGATGATATAGTCTTAATAGAAGTTCTGTCAGGTGAAAAATATAAAAATGCACATATTAAAGGCGCCATTAATATTCCACTTAATAAAATCGGCAGAGAAGCAAAGCAACGATTTGCCAAAGACAAAGAAATAGTTGTTTATTGCTCTGATTCTGAATGTACATCAAGCCCAACAGCAGCTAAAAAGCTCGATGACCTGGGATTTACCAATGTCTATGATTTTGAAGGTGGCAAAAAAGAATGGGAGGAAGCCGGATATGAAATGGAATATGGAGAATAAAAATAACACACATGAAAATAAAAATAATAAGCGACATAAAAAGTGACAAAGAAAGTATCATTCCTTTTGGCCTTAATCTTGGCAAGTACTTAGAGACAGGAGTAGATGTACTCCATTATGTGGACCCGCGAAAAAGCCAGGGTGTTTATAGCTCTTATGCTGATTCCCAAACAATATCTCCGGGTAATAAGTTTTCACACACGGAAGTAGTTATGAAAGAGAAAGAGCATGCACGTATTGCTCTGGATAAGCTCATCAGCCGGGAGGGTTCGGTCCTGAATTATCCACTTAAAATTAACACAGAAGTTGAAGAAGCTGAGGTTGAAAAAAAACTCAAAGAGATAGTGAAAAATGAACCCAATACTTTTTTTGTTATCAATTCAGAAATGGATAACTATATGTTTAATTCACAAAATGAAATTATCCAAACCATTGAAAATATAGGCGCCATTTCACTTCTTGTTTCTTCAGGCCAGCAGTTTCGCAAATTTAAAGAAGTCATGATGCCCACAGATTTTAACTCCAATGACTTTGTTAAGTATCCCAAATTGTACACTTTTTTCAAACAATTCAATGCTGTTATTAATGCAACAACAGTTGCAACAGAAAAAAAATACCTGGAAGCAGAACTGAAGGGCAAAAACTGGAAAAAAACAGTCAACAGTATTTTCCCGTCATTAAAACTCACTACCACCGTTCTGAGGGGAGAAAATGATGCTGAAACATTCATCAGTCACATACAAAGAAACAAGCCTGACTTGATTTTACTCATGAAAAGGAAAAGAAATATATTTCAGCGTCTGTACAAAAAAGATTCTACAAAGAAAATCATAGAGTCAACAGATGCACCTGTGATGTATCATTCATAATTTCTGAACTCAGTAAATTCGAAAGATAAAGGCGCAAGGCATCGCTTAATCCCGGAGTCCCGACATACTTGATGTCGGGATGAGGAGTTAAATGATGCCTTGTAACGCATAGATTTCGAAAATTACTGAGTTCAGAATTCGTAAGACCTCTCATAAAAGTTACTTTGTGATGTATCAATCCCCTTTTCAGGCAGGCAGAGACGATTTTCCGAAGCTAAATAACTGATTGTCATTTCTTCTGGTCTAAAAACCCTTCGAGCGGTCTAAAAACCCTTCGAGCGGTCGAGGACCCTCGAAGCGGTTGTAATAAGCGGTCGAAGACCAAGCGGTTGTATAAAGACCCTCGAAGCGGTTGAAAAACCCTTCGAGCCGAAGCGGTTGTCTATAGCGTTTTTTAGTATTTATTATCTGCTTTTAAACCCCATCCATTTTATGGTCAGAATTTTTGCCCCGTTCAATAACAGCAGCCAGACTATAGCATATAACCAGACAATACCTGCTTTGGCCCAACCAATGGGGTGTACCAGTATGCCGTAGACAGCAAACAATGTCCCGATTATCTGTGTGCCTTCCAGGGCAAGGAATAACCAGATATTAGGATACGGCTTTTGCCACATCCAGCCTGTGTTACGAGTCAGGAAAATAGTCATATGCCCTGCAACCAGCAGTTTGAGAAAAATCATTGTCTGTACAACCTCTGTTTGCAAACCAGCTTGCTGAAAAATGTACCAAAACAGTATAAATGATGATATGACCCCGCCAACACTCAACACAGAGGCGATGGTTAAGACCCGTTTCATATCCCATCGAACCGGATTTTTTGCTGTCGGAACATTATCAAAGGCGATTGTCATGATGGGGATGTCATTCAGGATAGCCAAAAGCACTATCATGATGGGTGTAACCGGATAAAAATTAAAAGCCAGAATAGAAAGGGTCATGAATAACAATACCCGCATTGATTCTGTAATTCTGAATGTGGAATATCCTGTCATTCGTTCAAAGATACGCCTGGCTTCTTCAATGGCAGAGATGATGACACCCAGTCCGGGTTTTGTCAATACAAGCGCTGCAGCAGACCGTGCCGCATCGGTGGCATTTGATACGGCAATACCAACATCAGCCTGTTTCAGGGCCGGTGCGTCATTGACGCCGTCCCCAGTCATGCCGACAATATGGTTATTACTTTGAAATTGTTTAATAATCTTAAATTTATGTTCAGGTGTTACTTCTGAAAACCCATCTGCTTCAATGAATTTCTTATTAAGTTTTTCACGTGCCTGTTCTTTCTCATGCTGCTCAACATCATGTTCTTCTTCAAAGAACTGGTCTGCCTGCAGAATGTTATCTTCAAGCGATAATTGCTTTGATACCTGTTTGGCAATGGCCGTATGGTCACCGGTGACCATCCTGATATCAATTCCGTGTTCCTGTGCCTGTCTGATAATATCAGCCGAATCTTCACGGGGAGGATCAAGTAATGGTAACAAGCCCAGATAGCGCCAGGAGTCATTTTCTTTTTTCGCGACCCCGAGTGAACGAAATCCCTTTTCACCAAGTTTATCGATTTCTGACTTTATTTTGTTGAAGTCACTGTCATCATCATCAAGTATTTTTGCAATGATCTGCGGCGCTCCTTTGGCTACGGTAAAAGACTGTCCGTTCTTTGTCACGTCTGCTTCTGCACGTTTACGTGTGGGATTGAAAGGTCTGAAATCGCTTATCTCATAATCCTTTAATAATTCTTTATTCTTCAATCCTTCCATTACGGCCTTATCAATCGGATCATCATTATCTTCCTTTGAAGTCAGGGCTGCTGATATCAATACTTCCTGTGTATTGTCACTATGAATCAGAACCGGTTCCTGGAGTTGCAGCTCATTTTTTGTGAGTGTACCGGTTTTATCAGCACACAGGGTTTGCAGGCCTGCCATTTCTTCCATAGCAGAAAGCCTGGACACAATGGCCTTTTTCTTAGCCAGCCGGTTAGCGCCAATGGTCATTGTGACTGACAATACTGCAGGAAGCGCCTGTGGTATCCCGGCGATCGTAACAACCAAAGCAAACAGTAATACATCCATGAGTTTATCATCGCGTATAATACCTGCAACGATAATACCGGAAACCAAGACTGCCGTAATACCGATAAGGAAATAACCAATTCGCAGGACAGCCTTTTGGAAATGCGACTTCTCTTCAGCGCTTTCAACCAGCTCCACTGTTCTGGCAAATTTTGTGTCATTTCCTGTAGCAATGACAATGGCCCTGGCTTCTCCCCTTTTCACTGTTGTCCCCGAGTATGCAACTTCCCCGCCGGATTTATCAACAGGGAGAGATTCACCTTTGAGGGAGGATTCATCGATGCTTATATTTTCATCCTTTAGTAACCTGACATCCGCCGGTACAATGTTGCCCATCTTCATGATGACAATATCCCCGGGAACTAACTCCCTGGATACAATTTTTTTCCTGTTTCCGTTTCGTAATACTATACACTCAGGCGCCAGTTTTTCTTTAAGCGCTTCAATGGCATTACTTGCCTTACTCTCATGCCAGTATCCAACACCTCCGTTAATGAGAAGCATCAAAAATATCACGGCAAAATCTTCCCAGCGTCCGGCTATTGCACTTAAAATAACAGCTATTTCTATCATCCACGGTATAGGTCCCCAAAAGTGAGACAGAAATTCGATAACAGGATTTCGCTTTTCTGACTCTATTTCATTAGGCCCGTATTTTTCCTTTCTTTGTGATGCTTCATTGTTGTTTAATCCTTTGTCAGGATTGACATCTAACATTCGTATTATTTCATCAATTGATTTCTCAACAAGATTCTGCTTTTTGCTTTTCCCTGTCATGAGGTTGTGAGTTTATATTATGATAAAGTCAACTTACTGGCAGGTATATCCTCCATCGATAACCAATTCACTTCCTGTCAGGAATTTTGCTTCATCAGATGATAAATACACAATTCCCCAGGCGATATCATCAGGTTCACCAACATGTCCAACCGGATGAAGGCTGTCGAGTTTTTCCCGGAATTTTTCTACTCCTCCCTCTGATTCTTCACCCATTTTTTCGACCAGTGGCGTCCAGATAAATCCCGGATGTACAGAGTTAACCCTGATACCAAATTTGGCATAATGCAGGGCATCAGTCTTGGTCATAAGCCTGACTGCTCCTTTCGAAGCATGATATGGCGGTATATCCGGTGCGCTGATAATACCATAGATCGAAGAAAGATTGATTATGGAACCTTTCTCCTGTTCTTTCATGTACGGAATAGCATGTTTGGTGCATAAAAAAACACCTTTTACATTCACATCCATCACTTTCTGCCATTCATCTTCAGTTATCTGATCCGTGGGTTTATTCACACCCGAGATTCCGGCATTGTTAATCAGGACATCAATACGTCCGTACTTTTCTTTGACATCAGAAAAAATGGTTTTAACCTCATTTTCTTTTACAACATTCAGTTGGTAATATTTTGCATTTCCACCGTCGGAGATAATCTCATCCTGCAATTTCATTCCTTCTTCATCAAGAATATCAGTAATGATGACTTTGGCTCCTTCATCAGCCAGTTTTTTCGATGCTGCTTTTCCTATTCCGAGAGCGCCTCCTGTGATAATAATCACTTTGTCTTTTAATCTTTCCATAATCTGTTATTTTTTAAAATTTCTAAATTCAGCAATAAGGGTGTGTAATAAAATAAAATGAAATATCCATGTTAAAACAATTATTAACATACCGACTTTGGTCGGGTATCCTCGAAATCTAAGATTTCGGGAAACGTCGATGATTAAAAAATTAACTGAAAGTTAATTAATTCGTGTAATTCGTGTAATTCGCGGACAAAAAAATTTTCGCGGACAAAATTTAAACACATGAATTATTCTGTTACACATCCTGAAATTCCTGTAAATAATATTTCCACTCATTAAGTCCCATTTTCATTCCAAATCATAATGAATCAGTAAACATCTTTCTTAATTGCATCTGATTTATTGATTTTTAGTGATTTATTGAATATGAATGATTTTAGACATTTTTTATAAAACTTTTGGATTGTTGAGTTTTTATACATGATGGGATATATTTCCACATTACATGTTGTACAAATAATTCCACACCTTGTTGGTTTTTTACACACGGAATTCATGATATTTTTTTTATATTGATAAAGTGATTGTTTTTAAAAAACATTGAAAATCAGCAAGTAAATATTTTATAAGTCGAACAGGGGCATGTTAAAAGCTATGGAATTTAAATTGCATGTTTACTATTTTAGATATTTATGAAAAAAATCATATATAACATTGCAGTTTACATTAAAAAGGCTTTTATTGTAATCATTGCATTTTTGTTTCTCTTATTGGCTGTGTTGCAGATTCCGGCGCTTCAAAACTATGTTGCCCAAAGTCTGTTACAAAGATTTAACAGAGATTTACAACTCCCGGTTTCTATCGGAAAATTCCGATGGAGCTTCTTAAACACAGTTAAGCTTCGCCGGATATTTGTTTGGGATACTTCAAAAGATACTGTTTTTTATGCTGATAAGCTGAAAATCTCTGTCAGTTTAACTGAATTATTACAACAGAAATTGAATGTAAAAGCATTCAGTCTGAGAGATTCAAAGTTTTATTTAAAGAAAAACCAGGACAGCATTTTAAATATCAACACAATTATTGAGCAGATATCCAAATCAAATAGTCCTGACAAAGACACGTCCGCTTCGACCTTCCGTTTATATCTCAACAGTCTGAACCTGGCTGATATTCATTTTTCATATATCGACTCGACCACTCATAACAATATCCGTATTGATGTAGGAAAACTCAACCTCAAATCTCATACCCTGGACTTACAAAACAAAAAAATTGCTGTTGAGTCAATTCAACTAGAAGATGTTAACTATGATATGCTTGTGTCGGATATAACCAGCAGTGATGAATCAGAAGAACCATTCGAATTTGATATTACCCTGGATGAGTCTCTTACGGCTCAAAACGTCGGCTTCCGGCTTCGTGATACTGTCAGAAACCAGGATATCGTAGTTGAACACGCTGATGTGAAAATTAAACCAAAAAAAATCGACATTCAGCGCCGGAATATTGAAGTCGCAGAATTACAGGTGAAAAATACAAATGTTGAAATCAGTCAATACTATCTTTCTCCCGGGGATTCCGCTTTTATTGCCAGGTATAATTCAACACAGGCAGATACTGGTTCTCCGTGGAATATCCGGTCAGAAAAAATTATTCTTAAAGACAACAGGTTTGTCTATGATGAAGAAACAAAACAGACGGGTAGTCAATCATTATCACAAAACAGGACAGTTATAGACAGCATCAGTTCAGAGTTTTTCCAGGCAGCAAAGTTGGAGAATGAATATAAAGTAACAATAAAATCTTTAAAAGGTACATTCAACGAAGATTACAGGATAAAACATATTCAGGGTGAAGCTAAAGTTAAGCATGATTCTGCTATTTTTCGCAATATTCTGGTTGAATCGGGTGAGAGTTCCGTAAACCTTAATATGCTGGCAACCTACAATTCCATTGCACATTTGCAGGAGCATCCCGAAAAAGCGTGGATAACAATTAATTTGAACAGCAATATAACCTCCCGTGATTTGAATCAGCTGCTTCCTTTCTACTCTGGGATAAAACGATATCCGGCAACTGATTTAACGGCTATTCTGGAAGGAAGTCCCAAAAACCTCAGGATAAAAACCCTGTCAGTGAATGCCGGTAAAGCAATGAAATTGGACATTGAAGGGCATGTTAAAAACATTCACACACCTGAATCAATATCAGGAGAAATTAATATCAGGAAGCTTTTTGTGGATAAAAATAATCTAGTGGTATTTATTTCAGATACGCTTTTCCCGGAAAATGTTAATCTGCCTGACGAAATGACTATAACCGGAACAGTAGCCGGAGGCAAACCATCATTTCAGTCAGACCTGCGTGTACTGACTCCACTTGGTCACGTGGGTTCAACACTGCAAGTTTATCCTGACAGCATAGCAGGCAAAGAACAGTTTACTGCCTCCTTGTGGGTTGATAGCCTTGATTTGGGAACTATCCTGAAAAAAAAAGACACACTCGGATTGGTATCTTTCACCGGTCAGTTCAAGGGGACAACTTCAGATTTTCGTCACCCTGATGTTGGTTTTGATATAAAGCTGCAACAGGCAAATATCCTGGATTACAATTACAGGGATATAGCTGTAAAGGGTACATATCAAAATAATACCATACAAAGTGAAATTTCTTCAGAAGACAAGAATCTCAAGTTCATGATAGATGGCAAAGCCAGTCTTTCAGACAGCTTACCGGGTTTCAAAGGTGATGTTAATGTCTCTGTTGCCAATTTGGATCGTCTGAATCTTTCGGAAGAAAAAATGAAGGTTTCAGGCAGGGTTAGGGCAGATATTTCAGGAAAAAACAGGAAGAACCCGGATGGTCATTTATATGCCGAAAACCTGGCCTATCAAACCGGCGAACAAAAATATGAGCTTGACAGTTTGCAACTGAATTTTATTCAAAAGAAAGAACAAGCTGATTTTTCAATAAATATAAAATCATTGTCAGCAGATGATTCCGTCATTGTGCATAATGCCAATATCTCAGCCATTTTTGTAGAAAAAGAGGCTGAAACAGACTATCAAATCTTTTTTACTGATACTGTTAATGAGCCGGAGCCATATTGGATAGAAGGCAAAGGAGAGGTATCCCTGCCGTTTGACAGCCTGGAATTCAATTCACAGCTGAAAATGACTCACTATGCTTATGACAGGCCACTGGAATTTAAGATTTCGTTGAAACAAACTCAAATTGAAGAAGACCAAACATCATATAAGCTCAATTTCCAGGGAGAAAAAAGCAGCATGTCAGCAACAACCGGTCTCATATCAACCGCACAGGGTACTGCTATAGATGGTCAGTTGGATGTTGATTCTTTTCTTCTTAAATTGATAGCGCCTCTAACCAGGGGAGAAATTAAAAAACTTGACGGTATGGTTGCTGCCAATCTTAAAGTACAGGGAAGTACGAATAATCCGGAGTTTTCAGGTGATGTTTCCATACTGAACCTGGTGGTTAACCCGAGAATCCTTAACACTGAATTCAGGGTAAAGAAAGAACAGGTAAAATTAAAAAATAATACAATCTCGTTTACGGACTTTGAGTTGACAGATGACAAAAAAAACCTGGCTGTTGTTAACGGGACCATTGACCCGGGGATTATCGCAGAATCGGACATCAATATGTCTGTGAAGGCTGATAAATTCCGCTTGTTGAATAAAAAAGCATCATCAGGAAGCTTGTTTTATGGTCATGTGATTGCTGATTTGAATGCTGACATCTCCGGATCACTATCTGCTCCGGTTATAACGCTCAATTCAGCTTTCCCTTACGAATCGGATTTTTCTTATGTTGTTCTGAGTAACCGTTCCCAAGCCGAAGGACAAAAAGGTATTGTAACATTTGAAAAGCCCCTGGAGAAAAAAGGGTCGAAAAATATTGATTCGTTGAAACTGCAAAAACAAATCCAACCCGGCACAGAAAATGTTGAAATAGTCACAAACCTGGAATTAACCGACCAAATGACTATTCATATTATTATTGACCCGGTGGCTAATGAAAGTTTGAAAGTAAGCGGAAACGGCAACCTGAGTTTTTCTATGGACAGGGGTGGGGACATGGACCTGGCCGGGATGTACGAAATAATTAGCGGAAAATACAGGTTAAAATTATACGATGTCATAAACAGGGAATTTGAGATTGAAAAAGGCAGTTATTTGCAATGGCAGGGTGAGGTTTTGGACCCCGTCACTGACATCAAAGCCAAATATGTTGTTAAAACCACCCTTGATGAACTGGTGAGGACCCGGATGCCTGTTAGTAACGAACAGAATATGGCAATTTACAATCAGTCAGTGCCGGTTGAAGTTATCATGAATATGTCCGGTGAACTGTTAGCTCCTGAAATTGATTTTGACATTGCCATTGATGAAAAATACCAGGAAACGGAATTGCAGGGTGTTATTACGAATCTGAATAAAAACGAATCGGAAGTCAATAAGCAGGTATTCTCGCTACTCGTATTTAACAGTTTTTTGATTGAAGGATCAACACAGCGGGCGCCCCTGTCTTATGAACTCAACAACACGGCCAGGCAAACCCTGGGAAACTTGCTTTCTAAGCAATTAAACCGATTTTCATCTCAGTATATTACTTCGGCGGATGTAAGATTCAATATTGAAACTTATGAGGAAGCAACAGGAACCCGTCCTTCATTAGTAACTGATGTAGGTGTTGATGTTTCCAGGAGTTTATTTAATGAAAGACTAAGCATTCAAATAGGTGGCAATTTAA
>CAZVTW010000191.1:0-10124 GCA_964629805.1 uncultured Bacteroidales bacterium
CTGTACTTTACAGCATCCCAGTTGTTATCAACCCATAATTAGAATAGAGCCATAAATATTAACTTCTTTAACAGTTCATTCAGCAATTTTTACATTTGGTTAACAAAACCGGCATTTGAAATATACTACTTTAGATTGTCATAAACATGGAAAATAAAACATCCGAAGAATTTGAACAGGTTGTGAAATCCTGTAAAGAGATATTCGAAAAGAAACTCAGGGATTACGGCCCGGCCTGGAGGATATTGCGGCTAGAATCAATAACAGACCAGATTTTCATAAAAGCCAACCGCATCAGAAGTTTTGAAGTGAAACAGGTGCAAAAAATAGACGAAGATGCCCGGTCAGAATATATTGGCATCATCAATTACTGTGTTATTGCCCTGATTCAGCTCGAACTCGGGTACTCGGACATCATAGATATGACACCGGAAAAGGCATTTGAACTCTATGATACATATATTGGACAGGCAAAGCAGCTCATGGAAAACAAAAATCATGATTATGACGAGGCCTGGCGTAAAATGAGGGTCAGCTCATACACTGACCTTATCCTCATGAAACTTTTCAGGATAAAACAAATTGAAGATAATAAAGGAAAAACACTCATTTCAGAAGGCGTGGAAGCAAACTATTTTGATATTATTAATTATGCTGTGTTTGCACTGATAAAAACAGGGAATACAAATAGTTAACTTTATAATATTATTTAAACAGATGAAAAATACATATCAAACACATCAGCCTAAAAGTAAACAAACCGGGCTAACCCGTATTTGGCAATTTTTATCAATTGCCGGTATGTTGTTCTTATTGATATATTATTTTGTGTATGGACATTACGAGTCGGCTTTTGACCTGATTTTACCATCAGTATCTTTCATTCTTGTGTTATTTTTAGCCATTGGATTTATGAGGAATTCCGGATTGATGATAGCCCGTGTCAGCAGGATATTTATCGGAATCATATTTACATTTTCAGGATTTGTCAAAGCAGTTGACCCGCTTGGCTCCGAATATAAATTTATTGATTATTTTAATGAAGCTTTTCATCTGCCTGGTTTGGCCCCTTTTGCCCTTCCGCTTGCCGTGTTGCTCTGTGCCGTGGAATTTAGCCTGGGATTAGCTCTGTTATTCAACATAAAAACAAAATTATCACTGTGGGGCGTCACTTTGTTTATGATTGTCTTTACACCACTTACATTATATCTGGCATTGGAAAACCCCGTACATGACTGTGGGTGTTTTGGGGATGCCCTCATTTTGTCAAATTGGGAAACTTTCTGGAAAAATATCATCATAGATATCTTCATTATTGTCCTGTTTGCTTATAAAAACCATATACGCCCGATGTTTAAACCACGAACAGATTTTATGAGCCTGATTATCATTTTTATATTGACTGTTCTGTTCAGTATTTACAACATCATGCATTTGCCTCTGTTGGATTTCAGACCATACAAAGCCGGATCATATCTTCCTGATGGTATGAAGATGCCACCTGACAAAGAGCCTGATGTATACGGGTATGATTACACCCTCAAAAACATTCAAACAAAGGAAACGAAGACTATTGACAGTGAAACATATATGGAACAGAAAATTTGGGAAGACACCACCTGGACAATAACTGAAACAAGCGAACCATATCTTATCAAAAAAGGCTATACGCCACCAATTCATGATTTAACAATTGTCTCAAACGAACCTGCATCAAGGACAGGCATACCACCGGGCGAAGACATTTTGGATATAGCGCTGGAAGATGAGAATTTCAGTTTCTGGCTGGTTGCATACAATCTTGAAAAAAGCAGTATTGAAGGAATGAAAGAAGCAAATGAAATTGCCAAATTTGCCAAAAAGAACGGGTATAACTTTTATTGTCTCACGTCAACCTCTCAGCCGGGAATTGATGACATGAGAGAAAAAATTGATCCTGTTTTCAATTTCTTTACGACAGATCCTATCACACTTAAAACAATCGTGAGAGCAAACCCGGGACTTGTTTTGTTAAAAAAAGGTACTGTCCTGGGAAAATGGCATTATAATGATTTCCCGGAAACTGACGACCTGCCGGATATCATGAACGAGCTTGAAAATGAATATTTATATGACAATTCAAATAACAATTAAATGAGTTTATTCATTAAAAAACAAAAAAACATGAGAAAAAGAATCGTTGCCGGAAACTGGAAAATGAACACAACACTTCCGGAAGGCAAACAACTTGCCAGTGAAGTCAACAAAGTTGTTGAAACCAAAAATGACAAAGATGTTGAAGTTGTGATTTGTGTACCGTTTATTCACCTGACAGAAGTCATGAAAGCAGTAGAATCGGAAAAGGTAAAAGTGGGCGCTCAAAATTGCGCGTCAGAACCCAAAGGCGCTTTTACCGGTGAAGTGTCTGCATCCATGATTAAATCAACTGGCGCTGAATATGTTATTATCGGCCATTCGGAAAGAAGAACAATTTTTGGTGAAACAGACGAAGTTTTAAACAAAAAAGTGCAACTGGCGCTGGAGAATGACCTGAAACCAATTTTTTGCATTGGTGAAGTCCTTGAAGAACGTGAAGCAGAAAAACATTTTGATGTTGTTAAGGAACAGCTTGAGAAAGGCTTGTTTTCACTGTCAGGCGGGGACTTTTCAAAAATCACCGTTGCTTACGAACCTGTTTGGGCAATTGGAACAGGCAAAACCGCCACCCCTGACCAGGCACAGGAAATGCATAAGTTCATCCGCGACCAGATTGAAGCAAAATATGGTCAGGAGCTTGCTGAAAACACAACAATTCAGTATGGTGGCAGTTGTAAACCTTCAAACGCCAAAGAACTATTTGCCAATCCTGATGTTGATGGCGGGCTGATAGGCGGCGCTTCGCTAAAAGCCAATGATTTTTTGGGTGTTATTAACGGATTTTAATACCTGTCAATAAAATTATTGATTTTTAAGTTATCCCCTCAGCAGTTCTGTGATTGAGGGGATACTTTTACCTCTGTGTAGTTGGCCCGGATACATTATAATCCCTGCCCCACCTTTCATGAAGTTCTTCACTCAGTTCATTTACAAGGTTCTTGTTTGATTCCTCCTCTGAAATATTAACGTTTTCGCCGGGGTCTGTTGTATGATCATAGAGCATACGCGCATAAATATGAGAAGTGGTATCGCTCCATTCCGTATAGAAATGTTGTCCTTTGATATAGGTAGCGCCGTCAAACCATTTGCAAACAGCATATTCTTTCCATTCCTTCTGCGGATTTTTTAATAATGACACAAAACTCTGTCCCTCCAGATGCTGCGGCTTTTCAAGATTACACAATTCACACAGGGATGGATAAATATCTACAAACCCGGTTATGCCGTCAGTTTCTTTACCGCCTTCAATTCCGGGTGCTTTCATAATTATCGGTGCATGCAGGGAAGTTTTAAAATTACAATGTTTGCACCACAGGCCATGCTCGCGAAGATTCCAGCCATGGTCTCCCCAGAGAATTACAATGGTATTGTCATCAAGTCCTAAATCCTCCAGGGCTTTGAGTACTTTTCCTATTTGCGCATCCGTATAACTCACACATGCATAATAGCCATGAATAAGTTGGCGTGCAGCCGAGTCTGTAAGTGGCCCTGTTGGAGGGATATCCATGTAGGAGCGCAATTCACCCCAGTTGTGCATGGCTTCGTCGGGTGCATTTTGAGGTTTATAATTGTTTTCAGGCAGTTTGATATCCTTTTTGGAATACAAATCCCAGTATTTTTTGGGAGCATTAAAAGGCAGATGAGGTTTAAAAAATCCAAGTCCCAGGAAAAACGGTTTGTTCATGTCCTTGAGTTTTTGCAGGTCTTTGATGGCTTTTTCAGCAGTTTTACCATCTTTATAGGCATTATCTTCAACATTAAGACATTCATAAGCAGGGCCGCGATGTTTGCCGGTGTCTATCCTGATGTTTTCCGGATCAGCATAATCCCGCCACGTGCTGTTTGAAGGCGGCCACCACTCCTCATCCCAGCTTTCGGCTGCATCCCCGGGATGGTGGAAGACCTTACCATTGACCATGGCATAATAGCCGCTTTGCCTGAAATACTGAGGTAAAGTGGGCACAGTGTCCATCTCAACATCAACACGGGTGTAGTAATGCAAAAATCTGTCACGTGTGGGCCTGGTTCCGGTTAACAAACTTGCCCTGGAAGCGCCGCACACAGGGATGTTGCAATAGGCCCGGTTAAACCGGATACCCTCTGATGCCAGCTTGTCTATGTTAGGAGAATGAATGTGCGTCTCACCATAACAATTCAGCTCGGGCCGGAGATCGTCAACAGCAATGAAAAGCACATTCGGTCTTTGTGCTGACTGTTTTGCTTCACCGGAATTCTGTGATGGTTGCTGACATGAAAATCCACCAACGAGGGCTGATAAACCGATGGCACCTACTAAAAAATTTTTGTTTTGTTTCATGGACTTAATTGCGTTGTTTTGTTTTGAATTTACATGTGTCTTAATCTCAAAAGTGCTTCAATATAATAATAATCGGCATAAGTCAGAGGTACATCAATTTCTGAATTATGAGGTATGGAGCCAACACTGTGCCTGAGAATAAACCCGGCATTTTCACCTTTTTCTGCCCTGTATTCGGGTCCTGAAAGAGAGACAAGTATCTTTTTAGCGGCTTCCAGGTAAGTTTGTTGTTTTCGTTCGTCTACATACCCTGAAAGTTCCAGTAAAGCAGAGGCCATAATCGCTGCTGCCGAAGCATCCCGCGGTTCATCAGGAATATTGGGTGCATTGAAATCCCAGTAAGGAATATAATCTCCGGGCAAATTAGGATGATTAAGGATAAAATCTGCTATTGCATTTGCCTGCTCTAAATATTTATTATCCCGGGTTTCCCTGTACATGACCGTAAAACCGTAAAGACCCCATGTTTGCCCGCGAGACCAGGCAGATTCGTCAGCATATCCCTGATGTGTACATTTCTGCCGGACTTTCCCTGTTATGGTATCATAATCAACAACATGCCATGAACTGTTATCCTCCCGAAAATGGTTCTTAATAGTCTTATCAGCATGAGAAAGACATATATTATAAAATGTAGAATTTCCTGCTTCTTTGGCCGCCCAAAACAAGTACTCCAGGTTCATCATGTTGTCAATGATGACAGGAAACTGCCAGCCTTTGTCTCCGTCAAAGTCCCATGATTTGATGCAGCCCGTCACCGGATTGTATCTTGTTGACAATGATTTAGCCCCGTTTAAAAGAACTTTTTTGTAATCATCTTTTTGTGTTAAACGCCAGGCGTTGCCATAACTGCAATACAGCATAAAACCAAGATCATGAGTCCCTGTATTATATTGCAAATCTTCCAGGAGTTCTGTTTTTTCTATGGCAATTTTTTTAATCTCTTCATTTTGCGTAGCTTCGTAGAGATACCAAAGACTACCGGGATAAAACCCGCTGCACCACCAGCCTATGCCACTGGTTATCAAAGAGGTGTCTTTTTTATTAATTGTTTTTGGTAAAACACTATCTTCAAGAAGGCTTGCCATATACAAATATTGTTCAACGCTGATATTAATGGCTTCGTCAATCAAAGTCTGCATATCAACCTCCTGAGTTTTTTGATTTGATAGACTGCAGCTCAAAAGAGCAAATGATAAAAAAATGAGAAGGAATTTCTTCATGTTTTCAAAAATAAATAAATTAATAATGATGATGATAATTAAAGATTCTTATTTAATGAAATTTTTTCCACCAGTGTAAACGTTTGTACAAAGTTATACTTTTTATTGATAATCAAAAAAAAACAAAAATTCGATAAAATAATTATAATAACAATAGGATCAACGATTTATTAGAAATGTTAGGGGTGATATGTTAAAAATATACTCCGGTTATTCCCCAAAATACTCAGCAAAAGCCGTACTGTTCTTGTTAAGGCGATACTTCGCTGTGGTTTTTGTCAGTTCAATGTCTATGATTCCAAGTATGATAAAATCCACAAGGGTGCTTTCTGCTTCCCTTATCGGAATAGTAGCTAATTTTGCAAATTGCGGCAATGTAATTTTTTCATTCTTATCCAGATAATCCAACAAAATTCTTTCGCTCCTGGAATAACTGATAAAAACCGGCTCCTTGTTTTTTTGTTTTTCCCAGACAGTCAGGAGAATGTTATTGGCCACCAGGTTTTGATCACCAACCCTTACATAAGCCAGCCATTTCCCTTCCGGATCAGGAGCCAGATGGGGTATAGACAGGCTTTTTACGACTTTTACCTCAAAGACGATTTTACCTTCAACATGATGTGATTTGGCTGTAAACGGGACTTCAGGTTTACAATACATTTTTGCGGCAGCTTCAATCATATAATATTCCTCATCTGTTGTTACGCCGGTAACAGAACCATTATCTTTCACTCCTATTAATAATCTGCCACCTTCAGCATTCGAAAACGCCGCCAATGTGCGGGCAATTTTTTTTGAATCACTTATCTCGTATTTAAAATCTTGTCTTTGATGTTCGCCTTCCCTGATAAGGCGTTTGATATACTTACTCACGACACTTTTATTTTATCTCAATCAATTAACTTTATTGAGTGGTTTTTTGTTTTCATTCTTTTAAATGGCGGAACATATCACAATGATACTTTATTCGCGGCCAATGCTGCACAAAAATATAAAATAGCACATAAGTTTCTATTCTTTTGTTATCAGAATTATTCATAGCATGAAGCTGCAAATAAATCAGTATTGAACTCAATGATGTCATAAAAAAACATAATCTGTAAAGAATTATTATAATTTCAATAAAAAAAGTCACCCTCGTTTTGCAAAATAATTAAATTTCAATGAAAAAAATTGCTATGTAAAAAGAAATCATTAATTTTGCAGCCTTCAAAAAAAATGTGTAACATAAATATCAGGAGGTTATAAAATGTATATTTCAAAAGAGAAAAAAGAAGAGCTTTTTGATAAATACGGGAAGTCTAATGAAGACACTGGTTCTCCTGAAAGCCAGATAGCTTTATTTTCCTACCGTATTTCTCACTTAACGAATCATTTAAAGAAAAACAAGAAAGATTTTGCAACGCAAGGGGCATTGCTGAAACTTGTAGGAAAACGCAGGCGTCTGCTTGATTATTTAAAAGGGAAAGATATTGAAAGATACAGGTCAATATTAAAAGAACTCAATCTCAGAAAATAGTAAAAAGAAAAAAAGGCAATTCAATTTGCCTTTTTTTATGACAAATAACTATTGATTCCTCGCTCATCCAATCAAATTTTTGTTATATTTTTTTTACTAATGAGTAAAACAAAATTAATACAATCGACGTTTGATAATGTTTAGATAAATTAAACCATATTCTGCAAGGTACTTTACCCGCGCCATACAAACACTTAAACCGCCGGGAAAATACTTTTCGGTGTCATTTACAAGAATAAATTTAACAACATGAACAAAGTCTATAAAAAAGAGATCCATCCTGAAGATGGACGTACTATCACTATTGAAACAGGCAAATTAGCCAAACAGGCAGACGGTGCCGTTGTTTTAACAATGGGAAAAACAATGCTCCTTGCCACAGTTGTTGCAGCAACAGAAATAAAACCAGACATTGATTTTATGCCGTTACAGGTTGAATACCAGGAAAAATTTGCATCTGTTGGAAGATTTCCCGGGGGATTCATTAAAAGGGAAGGCAGACCGGGCGATAATGAAATACTCATTGCCAGGCTTGTCGACAGATGTCTCCGCCCCCTTTTCCCTGATGATTACCATGCTGACACATTTGTCACCATACAGTTAATATCAGGTGACCTTGATACTTACCCCGACTCGCTGGCAGGACTTGCAGCTTCTTCAGCCCTTGCAGTTTCTGATGTCCCTTTCAACGGGCCAATTTCCGAAGTTCGCGTTTCCAGGATTGACGGGAAGTTTCACATCAATCCGACAGTTTCACAGAACGAAAAGGCTGACATTGATATTATTGTCGGCGCTACAATGGACAATATCATGATGGTGGAAGGAGAAATGGATGAAATATCAGAAGCTGATATGCTGGAAGCCATAAAAATTGCCCATGAAGAAATTAAAAAGCACTGTCAGGTGCAATTAGAACTCATGGAAGAAACAGGAAAAACAGAAAAAAGAGAATATGACAAGCCTGTAGAAGATGAGGAGTTTAAAAAGCAGTTATTTGACGCTGTCAGTGATAAGATACGTGAAGTTGCCCTGGCTTCAAAACCAAAACAAGAACGCAGCCAGGATTTTAAACAAATAAAAGAGGATTTTGCAGAGAGCCTGCCTGAAATAGAAGATAAAGAAGAAGCGGCCCGGCGGGATTTCCTGGTTGACCATTACTTCCATGATGCTGAAAAAGAAGTCGTGCGACAGATGATCCTGAACGACAGGAAAAGACTTGACGGGCGTGAAATGGATGAAATAAGGCCTATCTGGTGCGAGGTTGATTATCTCCCCACAGCACACGGGTCTGCTATTTTTACCAGGGGTGAAACACAATCTCTTACAACAGTCACGCTTGGAACCAAATTAGATGAAAAAATTATTGATGATGTTTTGACCCAGGGAAGAGATAAATTCCTGCTGCATTACAATTTCCCGCCGTTTAGTACTGGCGATCCAAGGCCTGTACGTGGTGTCAGCCGAAGAGAAGTCGGCCATGGTAACCTGGCTCACAGGGCGCTTAAACGGATGATTCCAATAGCTGATGATAATCCCTATACTTTGCGGGTTGTTTCTGATATCCTGGAGTCAAACGGCTCGTCATCAATGGCAACTGTTTGTGCAGGAACCCTGGCGCTGATGGATGCAGGGATAAATATAAAAAAGCCTGTCTCCGGTATAGCTATGGGACTCATAACAGAACCGGGCAATCAAAAATATGCCGTTCTCTCCGATATCCTCGGTGATGAAGACCATCTCGGAGATATGGACTTTAAAGTTGCCGGTACAAAAGATGGTATCACAGCAACTCAAATGGATATTAAAGTTGACGGGCTGTCGTACGAAATACTTGAGCAGGCTTTGGAACAGGCCAAAAAAGGCAGGCTACATATTCTTGAAAAGATTGTAGAGACGCTCCCGGAACCGAGAGAAGATTACAAACCCCATGTACCAAGGATTGATACGGTTATCATCCCCAAAGACCTGATCGGAGCGATCATAGGGCCGGGCGGAAAAATTGTACAGGAAATACAGGCGAAAAGCGATACAACCATCACCATTGAAGAACGGGCCGAAGATGGTAAAGGCGTGGTTAACATTATTGCTTCTAACCAGGAATCGCGGGATATAGCCCTGAAAATGGTCAGGGCCATTGTTGAAGAACCTGAAGTTGGCCAGGTGTATGAAGGAACAATCAAGTCAATTGTCAGTTTTGGCGCCTTTATTGAAATATTACCAGGCAAAGAAGGCCTGCTGCACATTTCCGAAATTGATCATAAGCGCATCAGGGCTGTTGAAGATGAACTGAAAGAAGGCGAGACCATTGAAGTAAAACTCATTGACATAGATGATAAAACAGGGAAATTAAAACTTTCAAGAAAGGCTTTAATCCCTAATCCAAATCCAAAACCACATTCTCCAAGGCCAAAGCCAAAAAACAGATATTAAAAAAAAATTCCAATTCTGCCTCAGGGCAGGATTGGAAATAATAAAAAATACTGCTATTTCTGTTCAGCATTTTTTTATTCGTTTTAGTAGTATCAATTCAACAAATACTGCTGAATTTTTGGAATCAGAATGCCACAAAATATGATGTTTTAAATAATGAGTTGACTCCAAAAAGCCCATTTGTTGCCAAACTCTAAGTTGTATTTCACACCATAAAGACAAAAATATCCGTTTAGGAGTTAGTTTTATTGCTGCAAAGAAACTGTTTCCGTTTATTAATAATAGTACTATTCACTTTATTTTTCTAAAATTTTCCTTACATCTTCTTCCGGTCTTTTCAACTTTTCAGCAATCTGTTGTATGTTCATTCCATTTTCATGCAATATCTGAACTGTCATTGAAAGCATTTTCATTTCTTCTTTTTTTGCCTCTTCTTTTTGTCTCCGCTCTTCTTCTAAAATAGTATTAATTTCTTCCATAGCTAAACTGCGCCCCTCTG
>CAZVTW010000192.1:0-10124 GCA_964629805.1 uncultured Bacteroidales bacterium
CTTATTATGTAACTTTTATCAATTCAATACTGACTGCAGGCCATTGGTTGGAATAATTATTAGCTCAGTAAAAATAAGTATGACAAAAGCCACTTTTATAAGCAGAATAAGTTACGAAAATATGAGCTAAAGTAATAAAACAATGCATCATGAAAGAATTATTTTTAATACTATTTGGAAGTGTTATCCTTTTTTCCTGTGTCCATGAGTTGAATCGGGAAACAGAGAATGAAACTAAAGTTAATAAAAAATCAGGAGAATCCATATCAGATAACCAAATAAATGTAACAGATAATATCATTTATACAAAAAAAGACAAACAGATTTTCAGGAAGTTTACCTCCTCATATGATCATAGGTTATCTGATTATAGAGGTGATGAACTGATAATGATTGCAGAACAATTTATTGGGAAGCCTTACACGCCTAAAACACTTGAAATATCATCTAATGAAAAGCTTATTATTAATCTCCGTGAATTTGACTGTACAACCTATCTTGAAAATATGATTGCGTTATTGATGAACATGGCTAATCAGGATAAAAATTTTGAAGCATTTGCCTCAAAAATTCAACTTTTAAGATACAGGGATGGAGAAATCAATCAATATCCTTCACGCTTGCATTATTTCAGTGACTGGATATATGATAATGAAAAAAAAGGCATCATTTCAGATATAACCCAATCTATCGGTGGAATACCATACAAAAATGATGTTAATTTTATGAGTCGTCATAAAAAAGCCTATAAACAATTATCAGACACGACATTTTTAGAAGAAATAAAAAACCGGGAACAAAATATTTCTAAACGCAGATATTTTTACATACCGGAAGATTCACTGAAGAGAAGTATCCAATATATCAAACAAGGAGATATTATTGCTTTTACAACTGATATCAAAGGACTTGACATCTCTCATGTTGGATTTGCAATTTATAAAAACAACCGTATACATCTTTTACATGCCTCAACAGGAAGCAATTGTGTTACAATTTCAGAACTTACGCTTATTGAATATATAAAAAAAATCAGCAGACATACAGGAATTATGGTTTTGCGTTTAAAAAACTGAAATATTCATTTGCAAATAATACAAATTTACGACTTATCAATATCAAGAGGCAAATATTTGATGCATAGAAGTCCTGGTATACTGCAAATAACAACCCACACAAAAAAATGCCTGTAGCCAATTAGTTCCTGTAACCAACCACTCATCATTCCCGGCAGCATCATTCCAAGCGCCATAAACCCGGTTGAGATTGCAAAATGAGATGTTTTATAGGGGCCATCGGAAAAATAAATCATATACATCATATACGCAGCAAACCCAAAACCATATCCAAACTGTTCAATTAAAACAACTATCCCAATCAAAAAATATGATTCAGGTTGCGCATAAGACAGGTAAACATACATCAGATTTGGAAGATTCATAGCAATAGCCATCCACCATATCCAATATTTCAGGTTTCTTTTCGAAATTGCAATTCCACCAAGAATCCCACCAATAATAAGTGCTAAGGTACCAAAAGTGCCATAAATTAAGCCAATATCACCGGTTGTCAGTCCAAGTCCTCCAATTGGTCTAAAATCTAACATAAAGGGTGTAGCAAGCTTCACCAACTGAGATTCACCAAGCCGGTAAAACAAAAAAAAGAGCAGACTCACTACCACACCCTTTTTTTGGAAATAGGATGAAAAACTGTTTAAAATATCTGCAAAAAGAGCCCTAAAGACTTTATGCTGACTTCTGTCTGCCTGAGGTCCTGGTAATAATCTGAAATGATAAAATGAGAAAAAGAAAAATAACAATGCCAGAAATACAAAAATCATAGTCCATGCCAATGGTACCTTGCCCGAACGTATGGTAAAAGATGTTTTTTGGGGACTTTTCGTTTTCGGATCAAGCTGAAAAATAATGCAGGCATACTGCTTTATGTTTTCCTTCGTAAATCGTAATACCTGACCTTCTTTAATACTGATATTTTTCGATCCTGACTTTCTTGCAATATGAAATACCTCCTCCTGATTCGCATCAAGTTGATCATTTAAATACACATAGGCAACACCAATTTTTTTTCTGATATCCAATGGTTCCTGATTATCCTTTTCCCCGAATAAAACTGAGATTTGTTGTTCAATTCTCATTAAAAGCCCATCTTCGGAACCATCTTCTAATTTGTCTATTTGTTCTTTCCCTTCGTAAAAACCATGACTGATATTCCAATCATGTGCTTTTTTCAATAAATCACTTTCATGTGGAGCATTACTGTCAGCTAATGGTATTTTAACATCCTTATTTATCAAAAAAATGCCTTTCTCCCGATTATCCGAAAAATCAGATTTTTGCCCCGGAAAAAATCCATACTCAATATTTTCAGTTCTTACAGCATTGACTTCAAAAGTCAATGGTTTTCGACCATATGACATCTCAAAATAACCGGCCAGGATAATAAGCAATCCCTGTCCGGCTAACATAGCAATCCTGTAAAAAGTGCTTCTGATACCAACAAAGAAGGCTTGTTGCTTTTTGTCAAGGCTGAGCATATAAAAACCATCAATCGCAATATCCTGAGTGGCAGAAAAAAAAGCCAGAAACCATAAAAAAACAATTGATATGATGAAAAAATTTTTCATTGGCAGAACAACTGCAACAGCCAAAAAGCAAACAGTCAGGATAAATTCTGTGGTAATTATCCAAAATCGTTTTGTTCGCACCAGATCAACAACAGGTCCCCACAGCGGTTTTATTACCCAGGGCAGATATAACCAACTCGTATAAAGTGCAATCATGGAGTTTGAAATTCCAAGTCTTTTATACATAATAACAGAAACAGTCATGACTACCACATAAGGTAAACCTTCTGCCAGATATAGGGAGGATATCCAAAACCAGGGTCTGTTTTTTTGTATGATTTTTCTCATTTATTGTTTTTTACAGGAGCAAAATACAAAATCTTACGCATTCAAAGAATCTCCGGAGTATTTTATTTCAAAAAAAAAATAACCGGAGTATTTTTACGAATGACTTATTCTGGTTATTATGCATTCATGAGTTATCTCCTAAAAGGGCTACTTTTGCCTCTACTGAGATAATTTCATTTGACGTCGAAAATGTAAAGCTGAATTTATCTTCATTTTTGCCATATGCCTGAGAATTAATGTCATTTTTTTTTTTGACAGTCATATGGCACAAACTATAGTCGAGATCGAGACAAATAACCAGGCGTTTGGCAACAAAGAGGCTTTCAGGAGTGGACTCATTCATAAAAAGATTAATCCGTGTGTATTTATTCACACATTAATCATTTTCTCAGGCCTAATTTGTCATTATAATTTCGTAAGAATGCTTAAATTTATCTATTTTTACTTCAAAAAGAAGATTTATTTATATAAAAATTCATGAAAGCAATGGTACTCGCGGCTGGTTACGGGACACGCCTTAAACCTTACACGAACACATGTCCTAAAGCATTAATCAAATGCAAAGGAATCCCGCTGATAGAAATCGTTATAAAAAAACTGATTAAATTCAATTTTCGAGAAATTATCATAAACCTTCATCATTTTCCTGATAAAATTATTGATTTTCTGGAGTCGAAAAAAAAATTTGGCATTAAAATAGATTATTCTCATGAGGAAAAACTATTAGACACAGGAGGAGGTATATTTAACGCATCCTGGTTTTTTGGACAAAATCCATTTCTGGTCTATAATGTTGATATCATTTGTAATATTAACCTGACCGACTTAATGAATGCCCATCTTCAATCAGATGCCATTGCCACACTTGCAGTAAAAAAAAGAAAAGCTTCCCGCTACCTGATGTTTGATAAAAGCCAATACTTATGCGGTTGGAAAAATAATCAGTCCAGAGAAATTAAATTTGCCCGAAAGTCAGGAAATACACTTCATCCTATGGGTTTTAGCGGTATCCATGTCATTTCCCCAAAAATATTTGACATTCTTGATAAACAGGGTGAATTTTCTATTATTAATGCTTATCTTGAATTGGCTCAACAATATAAAATATCTCCATATATTGATAATGATTCTTTTTGGTATGATCTTGGAAAAAAAGAAATATATGAACAAATTGAACAATCAGAATTTGATCCGTGTACCTTATATTAATTTTATTCGTTTGATTTGTTATATTTGCCACAAAAATAAACCACAAAGATCAATATGAAATACAAGATATTCAATAACATGAGCTTTATTCTTTTGAGCTTATTTTTTATTGCTACTATCTCCTGCAGCAGAAGTAACAAAGAAATATCAACAGATAAACCTGCTCAAAAAGAAACGACAAAAAATAGCATCTCTTACAGGAAATATATCAATTTTTCAATTAAGCCGGAAGGTAAATTGTATATTGGAGATACCTTACAAATACATATCTCATTGCCTGATACCATAGGAGCAGATTCAATTTTACTGGAATTTTCCAATAAAAAAATATACAAAACCACTACCGGCAGTCTGTTATGCGAACATAATACCCAAAAAGCCAAAACAGGGAAAAATAGTGTCAGAGCAATCGTTTTCATCAAAGGGAAACGAGAAATGATATCTCAAACATTGACTTTTTTATCTGATATTAGTCCCAAAACAAAATCTTATAAGATAATAAACACCTATCCACATGATAAAAGTGCTTACACACAGGGACTATTCTATCATGACGGTTACTTGTATGAATCAACCGGACTAAAGGGTCAATCGACCATCAAAAAAATAAATTATAAAACAGGTGATGTTCTTCAGAGTTTTAAGATGAAATATGACATGTTTGGAGAAGGTATCACATTATATCAGGATAAAATTATTCAACTTACCTATAAGTCCAGGGTTGGCTTTGTTTATGATTTAGAGACTTTTCAGGTTTTACACCAGTTTAATTATCCTACAGAAGGCTGGGGTATCACAACATTTGACAGTTTATTAGTCATGGGCGATGGTACTCATTTTTTATATTTTCTTGATCCGACAAGTTTTTCGGAAGTCCGGCGTATTGAAGTTTATGATAACAATGGCCCTGTCGATTCAGTAAACGAGCTTGAATATATCGGGAATAGCATCTATGCAAATATTTACCAAACAGATAGAATTATACAAATAGAACCTGAGACAGGAAAAATACTTGCCTACATTGATATGAAAGGCATATTATCAGATCAGGATAAATTTTATGGTATTGATGTATTAAATGGTATCGCTTATGATGAAAAAAATGACAGGATTTTCGTAACAGGAAAGAGGTGGCCTAAATTGTTCGAGATAGAATTTTTATAAAAAAACCGGCGCCTGAAAAATGCATGAATATTCAGACACCAGCTAATAATGATCACTATTCAGCGTCAAAATCTCCATCTACCAATATTCTGCCACAATATTCACAGACAATAATTTTTTTCCTGGATTTGATGTCAAGTTGTCTCTGGGGTGGAATTTTATTAAAACACCCCCCGCATGCATCTCTTTGTACAGTCACAACAGCCAAACCATTTCTGGCATTGTCTCTGATCCTTTTAAATGCCGTTAGAAGTCTTGGTTCAATAACTTTTTCTATTTCTTTAGTCTTCTTTATTAAATCATCCTCATCCTTTTGTGTTTCAGATATTATCACTTCCAGTTCTTCTTTTTTGTGCGACAGATCATCTTCACGTTCTTTTAGTTTTGATTTGGATTCATCAATGAGTTTATTCTTATTTTCCAGGCTTTCAGTGTGTTCTCGGATTCGTTTTTCCGCAAGCTCTATTTCTAATTTTTGATATTCTATTTCTTTTGATAAAGCATCGAATTCCCTGTTATTACGTACATTCATTTGTTGTCCTTCATACTTTTTTATCAGGGCTTCGGCTTCTTTAATTTCATTCTTGCGTTTTCCGATGGCTGTTTCCATGTCCTTCATTTCAGTCTCTATTTTACTGATCCTTGTGTTCAGACCAGCTATCTCATCCTCCAGGTCCTGCACTTCGAGTGGAAGCTCCCCACGCAAAATTTTTATTTTATCTATCTCCGAATTTACTTTTTGTAACTCATAAAGGGCTTTTAATTTATCCTCTACTGATAATTCCTTTTTTTTCTCTTTTTCTTTTACCATATCTTAAATTTCTTAATAATAATGAATTACGTTTGTATTAATCTCTGAAATAAAACAGGGCACAAATGTAGATATTTTTTTTGTTAGAAGTTCATAAAATATCTCTTTTGTAAACTGTTCACTTTCATAGTGTCCTATGTCTGCAATTAATATTTTATTATCTGCATCAAAAAACTGATGATATTTAACATCACCAGTGATATAAACATCAGCTCCCGAAGTAATAGCTCTTTTTATTAAAAAACTACCACTTCCTCCACACACAGCAACTCTTTTCAATGATTTTCCTAAAAAGGGACTATGCCTGATACAATCAATTTCAAACCGTTCTTTTAATAAATTAAAAAAATCTTTTTCACTGGTTTTTTGTTCTAAAGTTCCAATCATACCCATACCAATTCCCGGATTTTCTTCATTTACAGCAGATGTCTCAATAATAACACCTTTGTCAGAATATTTTTTTTGGATAAGACCTGCTATTTTGTTCAACAAATAAGATGAAACAATGGTTTCAAACTTTTTATATTGATTACCGATAGATAGCTTTTTTTCAATATTATCATCTCTTTGTTCATAAAAATGTGTTATGCTGCCGGATACAGAAAAACCAAATCGAATAATACCGGATAAATCTGTAACAAGTACGTTTGATAATGCTTGTTTTATTTCAGTTTCAAATTCAGACGGGACAAAAATTTTTAATTTTGTCATTTCTCCCTGCGCTGATGATAACATGCGGCAATCAATCAATCCAAGCTTTTGGCAAATCTTTGAATTAACTCCACCCTCAATTTTATCAAGATTCGTATGCGCTGCATAAATCGCTATACTATTTCTAATAGCTTTAATCAATATTCTTTCAACATAATTGCTTCCTGTTACTTTTTTCAAACCACTAAATATAAGCGGATGATGCGAAACAATCAGATTTGCCTGTTTTTGTATGGCCTCATCTATTATTCTTTCAGTAACATCAATACAGATAAGTATTCCCTTTATTCTTAAATCCGCAGTTCCGCATAATAATCCGGCATTATCATAATCTTCCTGAAGCTTCAATGGAGCATATTCTTCAAGTATATTTGTTATCTCCTTTAAGACCATACAATTCAGAGTTGATTCTTCAATTGTAACAAATAATTTCTGATTTCTTTTAACGAATTGATTACCTCATAATTATTTTCAGTGTCGTTTTTATTCTCTTTAAGTTTCATTTTTGCACCACGCAGGGTCATACCTCTTTCTTTCACCAAATGGTATATCAATTTAAGGTTTTCAATGTCTTCCTGTGTGAAATACCGGTTCCCTTTTTTGTTTTTATGGGGTTTTATTACAGGAAACTCCTTCTCCCAATACCTTATTAATGAAGGCTTTACATCAAACATAGAGGCAACTTCCCCTATTGACCAATACATTTTTTCAATATTTTCAGCCATTTTTCCTTGTAATATGAATATTATTATATTTCAAAATCTTTATTTCTTTGTTATCCATCCTTCTTTGCTGATTTCTATTTTAACATCGGGAAAATCAGTCTTCGTCAATTCCCTGATTTTAGTTATAGCCCTGAAGGACGTGTCCGGGAAAGTGCCTTTCCCTTCAATCTGTACCGCCGGAATTATCTTTGCTTTTTGAAATTCCCCTTTTCTGTCAGCATATACTTTTATAATAGGCGCTATACCATTAGGGCCGCTGAGATTCATTCTACTATAGGTGCAAAAATTACCCAGACTATATGCAATAAAACGATCTTTGTAAACTTCAACAGCTCTTACAACATGCGGGCCATGACCAAAAACAATATCAGCCCCTGCATCTATCACTTTGTGAGCAAAATCATATACATTTCCTCTATCCTCACCATAATACATCTCAGTGTCTCGCGTCACATATTGATGTTTTCTTCCTTCTGCACCACCATGAAAAGATACAATCACAATGTCACAGCTGTCGTTAAGAGAACTGACAATTTTCTGTGCTTCCGGTATATTATTTATTCGACAAGTGCCATTGTTTGGTGAAAATGCGCAAAAACCAAAAATGAGACTATCCCTTTCCAAAATTGCATATGGATGGCTGAGTAATCCGGCATGATAAAGGCCGGCAGACTCAATCAAACGAATGGTATTTTGCCTGCCTTTGACACCAAGGTCACCTGAATGGTTATTAGCAAGACTAAGAAGATCATAACCAGCATCCACAATACATTGGAAATATTTATCAGGTGTTCTGAAGGCATAACAAAGCGAAGGATCATTGCAACGTTTTGTGACCGGCAGGCTATCTGAAAACGCTCCTTCAAGGTTTCCAAATGTTAAATCTGCATCCAAAAGGGAGTCTTTAACCCGTTCAAGCAATTTTTGGCAATTATCAGCAGGTGGTAAATAAGCTACAGAAGGAAAATTTGTCCCGAGCATTATATCACCTGTCCCTATAATTGTAATGGTTGTATTGAGTGAATCTTGTTGAACAGGTACTATATGATGGAGGGAGTCTTTTGTTGATTGTGAATATAAAACTTTTAAAAATGTAAAAAACAGAAACAATAAGATTATTTTTTTCATAAAAATCCTCATTATAAATATGTATAAATTAAAAAAGTGCAGATAGAAGAGGTTTCACATTTTCGCATATTATTAAAGACAATCATATTTTTAATATCTTTAATCAAGGCAGTGATTGCCCCTTGAAGCAAGAATAGTTAATTTTGAATATTGATCCGGTGTTAAATCATTGAAGTAATAATTTATCGGATTAACTGGTTTGTCATTGACTCTAACTTCGTAATGAACATGTGGCCCGACTGATTTACCTGTATTCCCGACTAACCCGATTATTTCTCCACGTTTGACATGTTGTCCGGGTTTGACAAGTATTTTACTCATATGTGCATATAATGTTTTATAGCCATAACCATGATTAATTCGGACATGTTTACCATATCCTTGTGAATTTGCATCTGCTCTGATAATTACACCATCAGCTGTGGCATAAATAGGTGTCCCTGTATGGGCGCTGAAATCCATGCCATGGTGAAAAGATGGTGTTTTATATACAGGGTCTATACGTGGACCATATCCATAGGGCGGATGTAACAAATCATCATTTGAGATAGGTTGTATTGCCGGGATAGAAGAAATTCGTTCTTCTCTCTTCCTGACTAAATTGATTATTTCTGTATATGACTTTGATTGGATTTTTAATTTCCTGGAGATTTTGTTTAGTTTTTGAGAGGTTTCGATAAGTAAGCCTGCATTATCGAGGTTTTCAAGATTTTCAAATTCTTTACTACCTCCATATCCTGCCTCTCTTAGTGTACGAGGTAAAGGTTTTTTCCCAAAAACCATCCTGTAAATATTATCGTCACGTTCTTGCAATTCATTTAAGACAAGATTGATATGGTTCAGTTTAATATTTAATTCTTTATATTTTAGCAGGAGAATTTTATTCTCGCGTTTCATTCTCAACTCATTTGGAGTAGAGATGAAAGTAGAAATAATAATAAATAATATGAATGAGGAGAGAAAGATTATTGCAAATTGAAAAACAATAGATTTAAGAATAGATGCGAACAGGCCGGATTTTATTCTCTTATAGCTGAGCGAATCCGGATCATAAGTGTATTTATTTGCCATAATTGAAATGTTTTATGGTCAAAAAAAATGACAAGAAATATCTTCTGATCAAACAGTTGCAAAAAACAAATAAGATACAAAGTTAAACAAAATTAATAAAATAACAACTGAATGCTCACAAATATCATATGAAAAAAAAAAGTGACTACTGCAAATTATCCTCTTAAGCGCCGAAAGAGACATTTTAGGAAATCCTCCTTAAAAAAAACTTTTACATCGACTAAGACATTGAAAAAAACAAAGTGGAAAATTAAAGGTGTGTAATAGAATTGCTAATATATCCTATCTGATTAATGAGCTTATTACAGACCCTAAAGGACTAATTAGTGTCTGTCCATAAAGTCCGATCTCTTCGTTGGATTAAAAACCCTAA
>CAZVTW010000193.1:0-10122 GCA_964629805.1 uncultured Bacteroidales bacterium
AGAAATCAAGATTAAGGATGAGGTATTGGTTTTTCTCCGGTGTTGGATTTTTGCCGATGTATAAATCACCAAATAACTCATCAAACCTGTCTTTGGTATATATATCATAATAATATTCAAGCATCTTAGCGAACAGGCTTTTGCCGAACCGGCGGGGTCTGATGAAAAAAACATATTTGGCAACATCTTCTAATTTCTTGATGTATGCCGACTTATCAACATAAAGATAATTCTCTTCTCTAACGGTTGCAAAATTCGCTTCACCATACGGTATTTTAAGTCGTTTCATGCCTGCAGATATTTAGTTCTCGTACAAATATAATAAAAGGACGTTGGATTTCTGCTGTAACATAAGATGAAAACTCAACAGCCAGGTTATTTTCTCAATATACAGATGCTTCTTAGACCTAAGTTGAGCGGTTTGAACGAAGTGAAAAAGCGCTTTACTTAGGTTTAACCCCGACTTAGAAATTGTTGGTTTTCACCGAATAGGTGAAGGTGAAAACCTTACAATTTGTTTGTCCCCGACACTTCGTGCACGGGGCAGGCAGTGAGCGAAAATCGCTCAATTTGGGTTAGAATTTATATGACAACCCAATACTCAATATTTCCTTAAACTGCAAAAGGGGGACATTTTTCGTAATTTCCTCTCCGTTTTTTTCAACTGTTTTTGGGAATTTTATATCGTGATCATAAATCAGGTGTGTTGATATATTTGAACTGATATATTTACTTATTTTCATTACCAAAAGCACCTGCCAGTTAACATCAATATTTTCAGGATGGTCGGAATAGTTTGAGAATAAATCAAGTTTGTTTTCCAACAGAATATCATTAGTAATGTCAATTTTCAGTTGAGATTTCATTTGAAAACCAGCCTCATATCGCGATTTTTCATTCTCTTTGAGGCCATAAGCCGTCTGATCAATCAAAGCAGTATCATTAACATACGTTAATTTTGAGTTTATTGGAGATATATATACTGATAAGGATTTGGAAGGGCTATAGTCCATACCGACACCGAAATTTAATATTGCAGGCGACAAGAAGTTTGAAACTACCCATGAAGTATCTTCTTTGTATTTAAGTCCTTTGAAGGCTTGTGATTTGGCATTAACAGAAATGGTGTAAAACCAGTGTCTGAAAGCCCTGAGTCCGAATTTTGATGCGATTTCTATTTCATCCTCATTTTTTCGCCAGTCATTTCCCTCGGGTTTGAGCGCTCCTAATCTTACTTCTGCATTATTGGACCATTTGAGTTTCTTTTTTGCATAATTCCCGAAAATGTTCAGTACAGACAAGGATGCAATGTTACTTTCGCCTCCTTTTTTCCAGTTTTCGTAAAATCCCTGGGAAAAGTGCATTGTGCCTGTTCCTCCAAATGACCAAAAAACAGGTCGCCTATCTTTTTTTTTTTGAATTTCTGGTATAGCCCATATTTTCATTTCCTCAGTAATATCCCATGTTTTCGCGCTTTTTTTTAAACTCCAGATGGAAGTCCTGCCTTTTTCGTTCCAGAGATATGTGTTTATGTCAGTGTAAAGAATTGATATAGAGTCGTTAAGTTTGTAAAGCTGATAGAAGTCCTGTTTCGGCCATATTTTAACAGAGTCATTGACAATGGAAATCCGTATTTTATCTGTCAACCTGATAACCTGTATATTATCATCAATGTGCGTAAATTTTTTTGTTTTATCCAATTGCCAGACATAGGTATCGTCAAATGTATCCCAGAACATGACGGAATCGTTTACATGCCAGATATTTACCGAATCACCCAATTTATATTGGTTTTTAATGTTGTCTGTTGATATCTGATGCACAGTATTAAAGACATGCCATAATCTGATTCTTTCCTTTCTTTTTGCGGCTACCAAAGTATCTTCTATAAACCAGGTTATTACCGAATCCCCGATTTCTGTGGGTTTTGTTTTTCTTACCGGCTCCCATATAAGACTGGTGTCATTTAATTGCCATATTGTCAGTGAATCATTGATAATTGATATTCGGTTTTGACTGTCTATATTCCAAAGACTTGAAGTATCATTTATTTTCCATTCTTTGGCTTTATGAAGATGTTTCCATGTTTCGAGTGAGTCTCCGAAATTCCAAAACAAAGTTGTGTCATCCAGTGTCCAGCATTCTACATAAGAACCATAAGTTTCTTTTTTTGAATATGGTTTTCTTTTTTTCTCTATATATATTGAATCCACTGAAATTTTCTTTCTTGTTTTCGGAGGAGGAATCGATTTCCAGATTTTCATTGTGTCGCCCGGATTCCATATTTTAATCTTTTCATCCGGTTCCCATTTCCTTACCGTGTCTTGAAAATGTGAGATAACCAGGTTATTTAGTTGCCATAAGTACATAGAATCATTTGATTCCAATCTTGGTATGCTGTCATTCTTTGACCATGAAAAGGCGCTTTCATCATACATCCATAATTCAACACTGTTTCTTTTCTCCCATAATTCATATTCATTATTGATGGTCCATGTTGTAGTGGATTGGCTTATTTTCCAGGGAGTCAGAATTTCTTTACTGAAATATAACCGGGCTCCTTTTGTGTTTATAGATAAAAGAGTCGAATCATTGAGTTTATGGATAAACAGGGAATCTCCTACTGACCAGGTTATTTCAGAACTGTCAGGGGTCCAAATGGTAGTGTTTTTTGTTGTCTGAAATACATATTCATCCTTTTTATGTTCAAAAAACACAAAATTCTCACTTATTCGCCATATTTTCGTCTTATTACCATATTTATTAAAACTTACCCGGTTTGTTTTTTCCCAGCTGTCTTTTTCTTTATCAATAAGTTTCCACACGGAAACAGAGTCCTTTTCTTTCAATAATCTGATTCCTTTTTGCAGGGTATAAATACTTGCCAACCTGTTTATATCCCATTTTTCAACGTCATGATACACATTCCAGAGTTCCGCATTTTTTCCGTATTTGAAGATGTGTATATCAGGATTAAGTTGCCATATCGAACCAGAATCGTGTAATTCAATAATTACAGGATATTCTTTTTTCCCATATTGGGATTTGAGAGTCTCAATCAGACTTTGTGCACCAGCCTGGTGCATTGTTAAACTTATCAAAAGAAAAAAAAGTAAGCGGTAAAGCATATGGTGAAAAATTACTAAATCACAAAGTTACATAATCTTTTGTCACAAAATAAATGAGTCAACACCGAAAAGTCCATTTGTTGCCAAAGGTTTTGTTATTTCTCCGGGTTTAAAATCCATACCGATTGAATAAAATAACCAGGCAGGGGACATAAAATCGGAGATGAGTGTTTTGGAACCGTTATCAAGATATTTTACTCCCTCGTAAAATTGTGTTTTAAAGCTAATCATGGCAGAGTAGTACCAGTTCTCAGAAGCCTTATAACCGGCTTTTGAAGATATATCAATCTTATCATCAGTTTTTTTAACAGGAGAATCACCTTGTTTTAGAATGCCATACCCGAGTGATGCTTCGTTGTCCCAGGAAACTTTTCCTTTTTTGTATTTTGCAAAAAAATCAGCCAGGCCAGTTATTGAAAGAGAATTTTCACCTCCGACAGCCCAGTTTGTCAATGAAACCTGTGAGACGTTTAAGCTACTCACGCCACCAATATTCCAGTAAAAAGTGTCGCGATTTGATAATGATGTCGTGTCCTGCGAATGACTTGATTTTTGTATTAACATTAACAGGCCGGAAAGAAAACCGATAATAATGAACTTATATTTTTTCATGTTTATTTGATTTGATTTGAGTATGTATTGTAATGCTATAAGAATTTTTATTTGAGTTGATATCGCCATAGCTTACACAGATGATCATTCATCTATTGGAGAAACAGTGACCTCGTAGAATGGTTTAAAACTTTGTAATACTTTTTCAACATTGCTTATCCTGACTTCGACAATCATTTTGCAATCCAACCGAAAATCCTGTTCTGTGATTGTTAAGTCATGCTCTTTTATCAGGCGCATAACGTCTCCCATGTTTGGATACTGAAATTCAATTTTGAGTCTTTTTTTAATTGTTTTTTCTATGATTTTTGCCTTTTCAAGTGCATCTTCAGCGGCTGATTTGTATGCATTTATCAATCCCGGAATACCTAATTTTGTACCACCGAAATAACGAGGTATAACAATAAGGACATTTGTCAGGTTTTTAGACCTGATTTGTCCAAGTATCGGGGGGCCGGAGGAGTTGGACGGTTCTCCGTCGTCGCTGGCTCTGTAAGTCTTTTGGTCGGGGCCTAGTACAAAAGCATAACAATGATGACGTGCATCATGGTATATTTTTTTTACTGATTTAATTGTATCCTCAACATCTTCAATGTTATTTACTGGGTAGGCAAATGATAAAAACTTACTGCCTTTGTCCTTGAAAATACCCTTTGACGGCTCTTTTATGGTTCTATATGTGTCTTGGTTTTGCGACATGCAAATAAGTGTTTAATACATGAGAATAAAAATAGCAATAATTCCTAAAATAACACCAAGCCAGTTTATCAGGGTTATTTTTTCTTTGAACATTGTTATACCTGTCATCACAGATAATGCTACAATACCGGTATTATTTATGCCAAAAACAACTGAACTGTCAATTCCTGACTTACTTAACGCATTGACCAGGAAGAAAATTGAGCCGTAATTAAATGTCCCAAGCAGAATACCGGCTATGATGACTTTAATTCTTGTGACATCCCTGATATAAGTGCGTTTGGCAAATAGTATGAAAAGTCCGAATAAAAAAGATATAAAAAACAGGAATCCTGTAAAAATAGCTGATATTTCGGGCATTTGGAACTGATGCTGGCAATATTTAATGGATGAATCAATAATTCCTGCCCCCAGGAATAATATCAGGGGAAGTAATATATATTTTCCTTTGACATGGTTATTGTTTTTTTTGATACTTGACAGAAGCACTGCTGATATAGCCAGGGATATACCGGTTATTTTTACAATATTTGTTTCTTCATTGTAATATATGATTGAAAACAACATCGGGATGATAAAAGACATCCGGGTTGCCACTGAAGTCACTGTTAATCCGGCATAATGAGTTGAAAAACCTATAACATGAAACATGACAATCAATAATAATCCAATAACAATTGTCATTGGAAACCAGGGTTCATGAATAATATAGGAAATCTTTTCGATATGTCCGGTAGTGAGAATATATCCCCAGACCGATGCTGTTAAGTAATTAATTATAATAACCGGAAACAACCTGATATTGATTCTTTTGATATATTTGAATACAATCAATATCAATGTTGATGAAAGAATACTCAATACAAGGAACAGCATAGGTCTCTCGGTGTTGTAAAACAGTTATTTTGCTTTGGAGGACTGTCCTATAAAATAATCGCTTTTATATTTAAATAAAACATTAAAACTCGTCAGACTACCATAGGCCCTGGTGATATATTGCTGAATGTGAATTTTTTCGTCTTCCGGTAAATTACTTGAATTTACTGTCTGTTCCAATGTCCTTAGGCGGTCTCTGACCATGACGATTTTGTGGAAAAATATATTAATGGGTATTTCTTTACCGGCCAATCCCGGTGTCCCGGGTTCAAAAATTATTTTTCCTCCCCGCCATTTATCAGCAATAGCAACTGTTTCCTGGAGATCAGTATATCGTTTCAGTATATTTATAAAAGCTCTTTCCAGTTCTTCATAACTGATAAGGTCTTCCGGTGGTTCGACAGTATTAATAATTTCTACCCCTTCTGTATCAATGTCAATCTCTGTAACACCATAATTTATAAAGCTAACCACATATTGTTCAAGTTTTTTTTGAATAATAACACCGGTACCATACTCGGGGTGTTTAATCGATGATCCGATTCCAATAATTTCTTTTTCCATATACATTATACCTTTGATTAAAAATTAATATTATCCGGTAAAATCGAATTGTTCAAATAATTTTAGTGAGAAATCTCAATATTTTAACCGAAACCAATTCATTGAGATTAACAAAAAATTGATGTGAGACTATATCCTATTCAGAATAACTATCACCCTTAATAAACATCTCTGCCTTTTCCATAGCTGCCGTCAGGCCATCAGGGTTTTTGCCGCCTGCTGTTGCATAGAATGGTTGCCCGCCTCCTCCGCCACGAATTTCTTTTGCAAGTTCTTTAATCATTTCATTGGCATTAAACTTTTTCGTTTCAACAAGGTCATCAGAAAGCATGATACTTAAACCTGCCTTATTGTTTGTTTTTGAGCCCAGTATGGCAAATAAGTTGTCTGTCTCACCACGGAGTTGAAATAATAAATCTTTCAGAGAAGATGCATCCAGGGAAACAATATCTGAAATAAAATTTACGCCATTAATTGTTTGAATATTGCTTTTAAGATTGTTTTTCAGGTTCTGTATTTTTTCTTTATTGACTTTTTCAATTTCCTTTTGTAGTTTTTGATTTTCCTCAATGATATTTTCGAGATTTTTGACAACATTTTTTGGCGATTTCAATAGTGATTTGACATCCTCAACTATTTTTATCTGTTGATTTATATAATCCAGCGCTTTTTTTGAAGTAACCGCTTCTATCCTTCTTATACCAGCAGCAATAGCGCTTTCAGAGATTATTTTAAAAAGTCCGATTTCTCCTGTTGCCCTTACATGAGTGCCTCCGCAAAGCTCAAATGACTTTCCGAATTGAATAGCCCGGACAATATCTCCGTATTTTTCACCAAACAAAGCCATAGCGCCTCTATTCTTTGCTTCATCTAAAGGAATGTGCCTGTGTTCTTTAAGTGGTATATTTTGCTGTATTTTTTCATTAACAATGCTCTCTATTTCCATTAACTGTTCATCAGTCAATTTTTCGAAATGAGAAAAGTCAAAACGCAGTTTGTCAGGAGCGACTAACGAACCCTTTTGTTCAACATGTGTGCCAAGTACTTTTCTAAGAGCTTCGTGAAGGAGATGAGTTGCCGAATGATTACATTCAGTCGATTTTCTTTTTTTGTTATTTACAACTGCTTTGAATGTTGTATGGAGATTGTCGGGTAACTCTTTGGTAATGTGTATGATAAGGTTGTTTTCTTTTATCGTATCTATAATTGATATTTTTTTGCCGTTGTATTCGATATAGCCTGTATCACCGATTTGACCGCCACTTTCGCCATAAAAAGGTGTTATATTGAATACAAGGTGATATAATGTTTTGCCTTTTTCTTCAATTTGTCTGTATTTGGTAAGCCTGAGTTCAGTTTCAGTGTAATCGTAGCCGACAAATTCTTCCTCATCGTCAGGGATAAGTTCCACCCAGTCGCCGGTTTCAACAGCGCTGGCCTGCCTGGACCGGTCTTTTTGAGCCTGCATCTCATCATCAAATTCCTTTTTATTAATAATCAGGCCGTTTTCTTTTAATATGAGTTCAGTCAAATCAAGCGGGAAACCATAAGTATCATAGAGTTCAAAAGCGACTTTTCCGCTAACAACGTTGTAACCATCATTTTTGGTTTTTTTAATTATTTGATCGAGCATGTTTATACCGGTTTCAAGGGTGTTCAGGAAAGAATGTTCCTCCTCAGCCAGCACTTTTTCGATTAAAGTGGCCTGGGAAATAATTTCCGGATACGCTTGTCCCATAATATCTTGAAGTACAGGGAGTAATTTATACATGAAAGGTTGCGTTTGCCCAAGAAAGGTAAAACCATACCGAATTGCCCTGCGCAGAATTCTTCTGATAACATATCCAGCCTTATTATTTGAGGGTAATTGCCCGTCAGCAATTGCAAATGCAATGGTGCGAATATGATCTGAAATGACGCGCATTGCAATATCCTGCTCATTGTTTTCTCCGTATTTTTTTTTCGTTATCCGTTCAATTTCAGCAATAATAGGAGTGAAGACATCCGTATCATAGTTTGAATGTATGTTTTGCAGAACCATGCAGAGCCTTTCAAAACCCATACCTGTATCAATATGCTTTTTAGGAAGCGATACCAACGAGCCATCTGACCTCCTGTTATATTCAATAAAAACAAGATTCCAGAGTTCCGGTACCAGGGGATGATCTTTATTGACAAGCTCTTTCCCCTTTATTTTTTTTCGATCACTATCTTTTCTGATGTCAACATGTATCTCAGAACACGGGCCGCATGGTCCGGTGTCTCCCATTTCCCAGAAATTATCTTTCTTTGAACCGTTTAAAATACGTTCCTGAGGTAAATGTTTCAGCCAATATTTTTTTGCTTCTTCGTCAAATTCAAGGCCCTCGCTCTGATTTCCTTCAAATACTGTGGCATACAGTCGGTTGGCAGGAATTTTGAATACATCCACAAGCAATTCCCAGGCAAAATCAATGGCCTCCTCTTTGAAATAATCTCCAAAAGACCAATTTCCAAGCATTTCGAACATCGTATGATGGTAGGTATCATGCCCCACTTCTTCCAGGTCATTGTGCTTACCCGAAACCCTTAAACATTTCTGCGAATCTGCAACACGGGTATATTTTATTGGTGAATTACCAAGAAAAATATCCTTGAACTGATTCATTCCTGCATTTGTAAACATCAAAGTCGGATCATTTTTAACCACCATTGGAGCAGATGGAACAATTTGATGACTTTTTGACTCAAAATATGCTAAAAATTTCTCCCTGATTTCATTAGAATTCATCATTTATTAAATTTTTTTCAATATTTTATTAATATTTGTATAAAATTTGTTGTAAAATTAAAATAATTAATTAGATTTGTACTGTTTTCGTAGAGATACAGAGGATTTAAAAAAAATTTGACCAAAATTGCACATTTTTTTAGATTCTCAAAAAAACAATACAACAAAAAATATAGCTCTTAAACATAAAAGTAATAGCGTATATGGTTGATTTTTATATATTTATTAGTTCATAGTACGTTCTTTGTTTTTTGTTTATAAACTTTTAAACCGAATTAATCCTAAACCGTTTTATATAAAAGTATAATAATTTATGTTTTCGAACAGATATAAGTTTAATCCACGGACCCTGGCATATGAAAAAGTTGAACTAACGACAAAGCACAAATTATTTGTTATATCTCTCTTTATTGCAGGTTTTAGCGCCTTTGTGTTTCTTATGGCATTTTTTGTCTTTTCCTATGTTTTTGACACCGAGGGTTATGAAAGTTTGCAACGCGAGAAGAAACAACTTATTGCACAGTACCAAAACCTCAATACTGAACTCACAAACATCAACAATTCGCTGCAGGATTTAAAAGAAAGAGATGAAAACATTTACAGAATTATTTTTGAAGCAGACCCTATTCCCACATCTATTCGTAGTGCTGGTTTTGGTGGATCAGACAGATATGAAAGATTAAGAGGTTTTGATAATTCCGAGCTTATTGTGGAAACCGCCAGACAACTTGACAAAATAAAGAACAAACTGAACATTCAGGCTAATTCATATGCTGAAATCTATAATTTAGCAAGAAAGAAAGCAGAAGAACTTCAGTGCATTCCTGCCATCATGCCTGTTTCATCTGAAAAGACCTATATAACTTCCTATTTTGGTTATCGCTTCCATCCAATCCTTAGAAGGCATATGATGCATGATGGTGTTGACTTTGCAGGTCAGATTGGAACAAAAATATATGCCCCTGGTGATGGTGTTGTTGAGCAAACATCTTTCACTGGTGGCTATGGACGTGTTTTAACAATAAATCACAAGTTTGGATACAAAACCCGATACGCACATTTATATAAAATTCTAGTAAAGAGAGGACAAAAAGTGAAAAGAGGACAGGTTATTGCTACCCTTGGTAGCTCAGGGTTAGCAACAGGGCCTCATCTCCATTATGAAGTACATAAAGATGGCGTCAAAGTCAATCCACTTCACTATTATTTTAAAGATTTGACTCCTGAGAAATATAATGCTATGCTTATGGCTTCAAAACAGAGTTCAAATTAACCTTAAACCCTATATAACGTTTTGTTTAATTATGAAGCCGGTTTTTTACCGGCTTTTTAATTAGTATAAGGTAAGTGTCTCGGCCATAAAGTTCGAGGTCGAGGCGGATTAAAAATCATAATCCGCAGTCCGCCGGCTGGCGGATAAGGATTTAGGGTTTTTAATCCAACGAAGAGATCGGACTTTATGGACAGACACTA
>CAZVTW010000194.1:0-10055 GCA_964629805.1 uncultured Bacteroidales bacterium
ATGCTTCAATGACAGACGCCAGACAGTGACCTTCCATTGGCCGAAGGGCAATGGACGTCATGAAGAAAAGGTTTTTTTATTTATTTCAGGCACGCGTTGCAAACGCTCACCAACTGGGGAAAAATTTCCAAACAAAGTGACTTAAGAGCTGACATAAGAAAAATTCCTGTAACGATAAAACAGGTAAAAACTCCTGAATGAAAGCAACAGGATAAGTGGGATAAGAGCTGCATCAAATGTTTGTGGTATGATTTTCCAAAATATTAAATTAGAAAGACACACTGCCCCTGAAAGAAAAAAATAGCGTGATAAAAGCCGATTTTTTTGTTTGCGGATAAAAAAAGCAATTATAAAATGTAAAGGCCAGGCCCAAAGTAAATTCCAGTTATCTTTTGTTGGTGAGTGATCGGTTCCGAACCACAAAAACAACACAAGGAGACCGACAAGTCCTGTAATAAAAAACAGTGTTTTATCAACCATTACATACCATGAACGATTTTTTAGTTCAATGACTGTAACAAGTAATAAAACAACAAAAGCTATGAATAATACGGAAATCGGGCTAAGGAGTGAGAAAACATTAAATTTTTCTTTCTCCTCAGGCGCTTTATAAAGATAATGGGATTCTTTCACAAAAGGGATGTTCCCTTTTTTTCCTCTGATTTTGGCATGAGAAAATGCATCTAACATAAAATCAGGCAAAAACATATACTCACGGTATGTTGCCATCCGGTCGGCTGGTTGTCCTAGCGCAAGGTTAATGCCTATTTCCGGCCAGGGATGTGGTTCAGTGTATAGTTCTGTCAGTTCCCTGAATGTATATTGTATGTTATCCGGTGGTTCATTGAATACCAGTTTATCCTTTAGTATATGTTCGAAAACATCCCTGATACGAGTTGCACAATTATCAAAATAAAAATCATACAGGTAATATCTGTTTTCCGGACGGTAGTTTTTTTTAAGAAACTCATAGGTTCTGATTTTCTCGTCATGAGTAAGGTTCAATACCTGTTCGTAAACTGACTCTTTGTAAAAATGATATTCTTTCAGAAAATCTATAAAGCGGGCGATTGATAATTTATATTTAAGTTTTCCGCGAATAAACTTTATATAAAAATATGGTGTATTAAAATTAAAAGTCCCATAGTTGAAAACTTCATCTATATCATGAACCGGATCAAGCACCCGTATAGCGCTGTGACCGAACATAGTATACATCTGATCACCGGGATCGCAGGTTAGCAAACTGATTTTTGATTCAGGACTTAACGGAACAGAAAAAGCAGCGGGTGAGATAACCGGTAAGAGCAAAATAAAGAGAAATATTTGTCTGCGAACATACTGATAAAACATCATGCCTTACATTTTAAATGACAAACATAAATAATAAATTTGAAGAGTAAAATATTTGCATTTTATGTCAATATTAAAAAAATTTGGCAAATTTATCAAAAATGATTAACATTGGCAGTTTTGTTTAATACGATTCAAGAACTTCTATGGCTAATAAACCCACATATGAACAACTTCAGCAAAAAGTAAATAAACTTGAGAAGCAAGTGGCAGGTTACGAAGAGAAATATGCAAAAGTTGATCAGGAAAATAATCTGAAAGGAAAGGATCTCACCTTATCTTATAATATTTTTCAGACAGTTTTTGATAATCTAGATGCAATTGTATTTGTTGCCGATTTTGAAACCTATGAAATACTCTTTGCAAATAAATATACACAGGATATCTTCGGGGATGTTGTAGGTCAGAAATACGGTGAAAAAATGAAAGAAGGCAAGAAAGTCCCGTTTAATTTTTGCCCAGCCAACAGATTAATTGATCCGAATGGGAAACCAAAAGGCGTTTATGTGTGGGAAACCAAAAGCCCTGTTAATAATCGTTGGTATGAAGCTCATGACCAGGCAGTCCAATGGATTGACAAACGAATGGTCAGGCTCGAAATTGCAAATGATATCACTGCCAGGAAAAGAGATGAGAAAAGGCTTTTTAAACTGATGAATCTTCAGGGATTATTATCCAAAGTCTCTTTTACTTTCAACACCATTGATGATTTTTACAGCAAAATGAACCAGGTGCTGGAACTCATTGGTAAATACATTGATGTCAGCCGTGTTTATGTTTTTGAAAATGATGAAACCAACACATTCACAAAAAATAAGTATGAATGGTGCAGCGAAAATATATCTCCTAAAATTGATGATTTCCAGAAGCTTTATTATAAAGAATTTCCAATCCTTGAGAAACTGTATTCTCAAAAAGGAATTATCAAAGCAAAATATATTAGCGAGGACTTGCCGCCCGAACTATTTGACCGCCTTATACCTCATGATATTAAGTCGATCCTTTTGGCGCCCATACACATTAATAACAAATTCTTCGGTTTTATCGGTGTGGATGAATGTACCCGCTATCGTGACTGGCATATTTCTGAGATAAATTTATTGAGAACAGTTTCCAGCGTACTGTCAAATGCTTATGAAAGGAAAATTATTGAAGAAGCGATCATCAAAAGTGAAGCCAAGTTGAGAGAAGCAAATGCCACAAAAGATAAATTCTTCTCAATTATAGCTCATGATTTGAAAAATCCGATTCATAATCTTATTAATCTGAGCGAAATTCTTATTCACAATTTTGATTCGTGGGACAGAGAAACAACCAATGAATTTATACAGTATATCAATCAGTCCTCAAAACAAGGTTTTAACCTCCTGGAAAATTTACTTGAATGGTCGCGCGCTCAGACAGGCGAAATAAAGTGGCATCCAAAAGAGATCGACCTGAAAGAAATCCAGGACACAACAGTAAATCTGCTTTCGACAACAGCTAAAAACAAGAACATCGATCTGAATGCTCAAATAGAAGAAGGAATGACGGCTTACGCAGATGCAAATATGATAAGTACAGTCATCAGGAATTTATTATCAAATGCTCTGAAATTTACAGAACAAGGTGGCAAGGTAACAATCAAAGCGAAAAAAACCATCGAATTCATTGAAATAACAGTTTCCGACACAGGTATTGGTATTGATGAGGAGGATATTCCCAAACTTTTCAGACTGGATGTTAATCATACAACAATAGGTACAGCCCAGGAAGAGGGAACAGGCCTCGGTCTTATTCTGTGTAAAGAATTTGTAGAAAAAAATGGTGGTAAAATATGGGTTGAAAGTGAACTTGGAAAAGGGAGTGACTTCAAATTTATCCTGCCTGTCCGAAAATCTAAAGTTGGATGATTCAAAAGGGAAATACAAATAAGAAAAAATTTATAAGGATTTAAAATACCGATAATACAAATCCGGCCAGATTACTGTCAAAAAAAAATAGTAATAGTTACCATTAAAAACAAATAAAAATGAACCAATCCATCAAATTGAGCGTTGTAATAATGTGTCATTAATTAAAAAAATATTATATCCTCAAATCAGTCAACCATTTCGGGGTGTTTTTATTATGAACAGTGTGTGAAAAAAACGGTAACATCTGGTTGCATAACAAATAATATCTAATTTAAATCAACTTGATTGACATAAGGGCAAAATTGATTGTCATAAACTTAACTAATCCCAGATTAATAAGAAGCCTGAATATCAATTATCCAGGCACAGTAAAATATGCTCATACAGATACTTACTTCATTATTATTTCAATAATAACACTGTATTAAATTTGTTATAAGGCATAATTTTTCCTTATTGCGGCGTATAAAATTTGAATTATCGTATTCAATTATAACCTGATATTATTTTTAATCAGCTCAAATAAATTTACTCAGTTATGATTCTATGTTTTTAAAACTATTTTGATGCTTTTTACTGTTGTAAAAAACTACTATTTATGGCACTTTAATAATTGAATTACGTATAATATATTAAGGAAGTAAAAATCAGGGAAATATTTAATTCAGAAGTAACAACAAATAATAACAATGTGGAACAATGCAAAAGACAAATCAGGATAAAATTGCAATAGGGCCTAAGTCAAAAAATCTCCTTCAGCAACTGATGACGGAGAATAGGAACCTTAAGGCCATTATTAATTCATCTCATTCACTTAAGGAGTTTCAACAAAAGATGAATGACTGGGCATTTTCTGTCGTAAGTCAAAATCAAACGACACTTCATTTTTATTATAATGAGATAAATGACAGGAATACATATAATAATCTTACTCAGAAGGAACTGGCTGCTATTCGTATTTTAGATTATATCGATAATTCCGGAAGAACATTTTCTGACCTAAATCTGAGAGGACAAAAAATCACCAATAATCCTTTCAAATTACTCTGGCTTGCTTATAAAAAAGGGAGGGGTGGCGCCCAACCTTCTTATTTTAAAGATATGATTTATCTTTTCAGGCAATTTTCCGGGAAATATCAATCTGAGCGTCCATCAAAAGAAACAGTAAATAAATGGATGAATCGTTATCCCTCCGGACTTGAATCTGAAATTATAAGAATCAGGAAAAAAAACAAAGAAAGAATTATTTCTATTTTTATTGATAAGCTAGACTCAGGAGAAATCCTGAGTACAAAGTACCAGTTTGGCAAAGATGCCACACGGGCTGAAAAATTTGAAAAAATGAATCACTGGTGGGATGACAGACATTTTCATTTACGCTTCGCAGTCAGATCACCGGAGTTACTCAATGAAATGCTTGGCCACTCTCTTGAGCCGTCAACGCTGAAAAGGCTTTATCAGGCACAATCAGCCGGAATTCCTTTCTTTGTTAATCCCTATTACCTGTCTCTTGTTAATGTTGACGTTCCGGAATTTGCTATTGGGGCTGATCTGGCTATCAGAGATTATATTATTTACAGCCAACAGCTTATTGAAGAATTCGGACATATTGTAGCCTGGGAGTGTGAAGACATAGTTGAACCAGGGAAGCCCAATGCAGCAGGCTGGATATTGCCGAATGAACATAATATTCACAGGAGATATCCTGAGGTTGCTATCCTCATTCCGGACACAATTGGAAGAGCCTGCGGCGGATTATGTGTGTCATGCCAGAGAATGTATGATTTTCAGAACGGACATCTCAATTTCAATCTTGAAAAACTTAAACCAAAAGAGTCATGGCCAAAACGTCTTGAAAATCTTATGGTTTATTTTGAAGATGATGCACAACTGAGAGATATCCTTATAACAGGAGGTGATGCCCTGATGAGTACAGATAAATCACTGAAAAAAATTCTTGATGAGGTATATTACATGGCGCTGAGAAAGAAAAAAGCCAATGATCTCAGGCCGAACGGTAAAAAGTATGCTGAAATGTTGAGAATAAGGCTGGGGACACGTTTACCTGTCTATCTACCCCAGCGTATTTCAAAAGAGCTGGTTCAGGTTTTGAAAGACTTCAGAGGAAAAGCCAGAAAGATAGGCATGAAACAGTTTATTATCCAAACACATTTTGAAAGTCCGATGGAAGTGACCCCCGAAGCTAAAGCAGGAATCAAAATGTTACTTTCTTCCGGCTGGCTTGTCACGAACCAGCTTGTTTTTACTGCTGCAGCTTCACGCAGGGGACACACAGCCAAACTGAGGAAGGTTCTTAATGATATAGGAGTCTTGACTTACTATACGTTTAGTGTAAAAGGTTATAAAGAAAACAGTCACAACTTTGCGACCAATGCCAGGGCAGTACAGGAGCAAATCGAAGAGAAATATATCGGTGAGATTCCTGAATCTTACAATGTAACCGTTCAGAAAATAGCTGAAAATCCCGAAGAAATCATCCGTCAGATCAATTATCTGCGAAAAGAAATGAACATCCCATTCCTTGCTACCGACCGGAATGTGCTTAACTTGCCTGGTGTTGGAAAAAGTTTAACATTCAGGACAATAGGTATCACCCGGGGAGGGCGGCGGATTTTGGAATTTGATCATGATGCCACCCGAAATCACAGTCCTATCATCGAAAAAATGGGCAAGATTGTAATCATTGAATCAAAATCAATTGGCGATTACCTGGAGCAGCTTGAGAACATGGGTGAGGATGTAGCCGAATATGAAAGTATTTATATGTATTCAGCCGGTGTGACAGAACGACGCATGTCTCTCTTCGAATACCCGGCATACGATTTTGAAACAACCCAAAATCTTACTAATTTTAGTCTTGATGAAGACCTGGCAGCGGATGATTTGGTTGCCTGACAAAAATAAAAAAGCCCTGAAATCTCAGGGCTTTTTTATTGAATAGAATGATGACTCCTTTTTATTATTTCTGATGTTTTGACAAAAAATCAGATAGTACCATCTCCATTGACGGTTCGCCAATTTCCTGCAAATCATAAAAAACCCTGACATGAGGTTTTTTAATTTGTATTATCCTTGACAAGTCTATTGGTGTGCCAATAATGACCGAATCACAATCTACTTTGTTAATTGTCGCTTCCAAATCATGTAGTTGTTCGTCGCTGTATCCCATTGCCGGAAGAATATTGCCAATACCAGGATAAATGTTGTATGTTTCTGCCAGTTTGCCAACAGCATATTCTCTCGGGTCAATGATTGCCGAGGCATTGAATTTCCTGGCAGCAATCACTCCTGCTCCATACTTCATTTCTCCATGGGTTAATGTTGGTCCGTCTTCAACAACAAGTACCTTTTTACCCTGTATAATTTCCGGCTTGTCTACCCTGATAGGAGAAGCTCCGTCAATAACAACAGCTTCAGGATTCAAATAATTAATATTCTCCCGGACCGTATTCACACCTTCAGGACTTGCCGTATCAATTTTATTGATAACAATGACATCACCCATTCTCAGGTTTATTTCACCGGGATAATAACTTCTTTCTGCACCTGGGCGGTGAGGATCTGCAACCGTAATGGTCAGATCAGGCTTGTAAAACGGAAAATCGTTGTTACCGCCATCCCAGACAATCACATCGCATCCGTCCGGATCATTTTCAGCCTCGCGCAAAATGGCTTCATAGTCAACGCCCGCGTATATGACATTTCCCCGTGATATATGCGGTTCATATTCTTCCATTTCTTCAATTGTGCAATTATGCTTTTTTAAATCATCAAGAGAAGCAAAACGCTGCACTTTTTGCTCAACCAGGTTGCCATATGGCATAGGATGCCTGATAGCAACAACTTTAAGTCCTTTTCGCATGAGGGTTTCAATAACTTTTCTTGACGTCTGACTTTTTCCACAACCGGTACGTGTTGCAACAACTGCTATTAAAGGTTTATTACTCTCAATCATGGTATCATTTGGCCCAAGCAGGGTAAATGATGCACCGGCAGCGTTGACACGTGCACCAATTGACATGACTTTTTCATAAGATATGTCACTATATGAGAATACACATTCCTTAACATCATATTTTTTTATGAGTTTCGGAAGTTCTGATTCAGCGTATATAGGTATACCTTCAGGATAAAGGGTACCTGACAATTCAGCCGGATATTTCCTTCCGTCAATGTCAGGAATCTGGGCTGCAGTAAAGGCGATTATTTCAAATTGTTCGTTGTTTCTAAAAAAAGTATGAAAATTATGAAAATCACGTCCTGCCGCACCGATAATGATAGTTTTTCGTCTTTCTGCCATTTGCTTAATATTTGAGTGTTAATACTATAATCAGCACATAAATTTACTTTAATATTATTTATATCGTAAACTGTTTATTAGCAGACTGTTCACTGCTCCACTCTCAACATTCAGTAAATCAAACATTAAGACAAAACGCGAATTTTGTATGTTAAACAAAATACGAGAACCAATTGTAAATCAATATGTTTAAAAGCTGAAAAATGACTTCGGAATCAACTTCTGTTTAGTATTTTAAAAAGCATATCAGGGGGTGTGAAGTTTTTGTGTTTTTGGTAATATGTAAGGACATAATGTTGTATTTTTATATTTGAATTAGGTATTAAAAAAAACATTCTTCAATGAGATATGAGCATTTTCCATTGCATACAGTAATTTTGTCTAACCTGGTTTCGCTTTTCATATATGGATTTGGTTTTTTTATCTTGTCTCAAATTACAATAATTATAGCTTTTATGTATCTTATTTTTGTTTTATTTATGGAACGTCGTCTCATCAGACATCATTGTATTAATTGTTATTATTGGAGCAAATATTGTGGCTTTGGCAAAGGAAAGATAAGCGCTTTGTTATTCAAAAAAGGTGATAATTCATTGTTTTGTGCTAAGCCCATGACATGGAAAGATATGCTCCCCGAACTCTTAATATCCTTCCTGCCTGTTTTTGCCGGGATAGTTTTACTTATCATAAACTTTGATGTATTTTTGCTTATTTCTGTTATTTTTGTCTTAATATTGTCAACTGCCGGAAATGGTATCATTCGCAGTACAATGACTTGCAATTATTGCAAACAACAGCAACTGGGTTGTCCGGCAGATAAACTTTTTAATAAAAAATCACATTAAGATGAAACAAAACAAAATTTCTGTTCCGTTTTTTCTTTTTTTATCATTCACCTGGCTGGCCTCCTGTCAACAGAAAGAAGAATTTTTAGATGACAGTGAACTTTTAAATGCTCCTGAATATGTATCTTTAGAAAAAGCCCTTGAAGAACCCGCAAAGGTTTATAAACTCAATTTACATAACAAACAATTAAAGGAATTCCCGGTGAGTATTATTCAGCTCAGGAACCTTCACTCACTGGACCTGTCTGGAAACTACATGACAGAAATCCCGGAAGATATTAAAAAGTTAAAAAAACTCCGGTACCTAAATCTTGACAGTAACCTCCTTGAAGAATTACCAGTCTGGATTGTTAAACTCAAACATTTAAAGGAACTCTCTGCAAATTACAACAAATTAATTGCCATACCTGATGAAACCGGTTTTCTGAGAAGACTAGAAAAACTTGAACTTGCATCCAACAGACTTACTGCTCTCCCGGGGAAAATCTGTGACCTGGATACACTGATTTCCCTAAATGCCGATTCCAACCTGATATCATCCATCCCTGATGATATTGGTGAGTTAACATATCTCCGGAGCTTGCACCTTGCCAACAATCAGATTTCTGAAATTCCTACGGGTATCAATAAGATTAAACACCTTCAGGAGGTTGTTCTTACTGATAATAATATTAATTCGCTTCCTTCCGGATTTTCTGAACTGAAAAGTCTCAGGAAGCTTTATCTGGACAAAAACAAATTCAAAAAATGTCAATTTCCTTTAAGGGAATTGAAAAAGCTGGAAGAATTGGAAATAAACGGTGCAAATATTTTTTGCCGGGAATTATTTCATCTGGATAGCTTATGGTATTTAAAAATTTGCGGGCATTTTTCTCATATCCCTACAGGAATAAAAAATCTCAGGAATCTCAGAAAAATTATCCTTTGTTCAGATAGTCTTGAATTTGTTTCCGGAGAAATCAGACAATTGGATAAACTCAGGTATCTTGATTTAAATAACCACCATTTATCTAAGAAACAATATCTACAACTCATAGACCTTCTGCCCGGGAGGGAAATTATAAATGGCCAATATATCGATGTCCCTGAATAATAAAAAAAGGATGAGTTGGAAAACACCATTCTTCACTTTTCCCACATCCGCATTGTTTTCCAATCATCCGCAACAGAATTCTCCCACACCTTCATTCATACGAGTACTCAATCATAATATCTAAATTCAACTGAAATTTTGTATATCTCGCCCCTGAGTGCAGAACTAATCCTGCATTTTTTCGATTGAATCAGCTTTTTTGCTGTTTCAAGAAATACCGGGTCACCATATGTTTCAAGGAATTCAATTTGGTTTTCCTCGTTGATATAAAAATACAGTGTCACACGCGAAGAGCTTTTGTTTTCAGTTTGAAGAGAACAAAGTCTTTTCTGAACAAATTCTCTTAATTCTTCTTTGGTTTGAACTTTACCACGACCAAAGGCCACCTGTTTTGCATTTATTGTTAAGACTGCAAGGCATGTCAATGTTAAAAAAACTTGTAATAATGTTTTCATGACTAAAATGTTTTAAGTGATACAAAAGATTGATTTAATTTTACCCAAATTGAGCGATTTTCGCTCACTGCCTGCCCCGTGCACGAAGTGTCG
>CAZVTW010000195.1:0-10030 GCA_964629805.1 uncultured Bacteroidales bacterium
CGGCGGATGGCAACCCGGTAATCATGCAGGAATTCAGTATCAATATCTTTTTCAATGTATGGTTCATTGATTTTTATTATTTCAAACAGACTTTTCAAAATTTCTTTTGTCGCTTCATCAGCCGGCATCTGCGGGTTTAAATCCACTTTGGGCTTTGATGAATAGTCACCTGGTGTTGTTCCTGTTGAATCCAGTGCAATGAGAAATATATCCGATTGTTCCATGACAGGAAGCCGGAATTCATCAATGACAGCGTTGATATTTTTAAATTCCTTTTTATATCCTCTGACAGGAAGAAGCACAAAATTGGAGGTCAAAATTGAAGTTTTTTTATCTTGTGTGTGAAAGATTTGCTCTGTCAGAAATCTCAGAACTGTTTTTTTATCTTTATTCAAAACTGAATAATTCTGTTTTTCTGTCCTGACTTCCACAAATGGCAAAAATGCCCGCATTTCAACAATATTTGAAAGATATGAATAGATTTTGGTTCCTTCTATATCCCATATAAAAGTAGGCATCTTTACAACTTTCTCATGAGCCATCGGACTCTCACATAAAAGTTCCCTTAAAAAAATCTCTCCGTTGTTTTTGTATAAAACAAGGGACTTATTGTACAATCTCCAGTCAAAGGTGTCGTAGTAACACTGATGTTCATCTTCAGGCGGGGACTGGATTATCTGAAACTCTTCACCAATTTTGGATATTACTTGTTGAATATCAAAATTATGCGGTATTGAATATTTCATAACTTCATGGAGAAAAAAATTATAAGATTTGAAAAATGAGACACAAAGGTACGATATTTTGTTTAAAGAGCAATGTGTGTTAATTAAATGTTAAAAGATATGAATCAATATGTAAAATATTGTATTTTGAAATACTAAAAAAAATGATTTGTTTTGAGATTCCTACCTCGCGTTACTTGAGGTCGGGATGACACAAATACCTTTTATGTTATAAAAGACAAAAAACGCTTCTAATTAAGAATCATTCTAATCGAAATTTTTATCAACAGATTCTAAAAAAATGTAGATTTACAGTTTTAATAAATATAAACAATTAAACATTTTCATTATGAACAGATTGATTTTAACGTTATTATTATCGCATATTTTCTCCCTTGCCCTGATATCACAGGAAATATCACAATGGCGAGGACCTGAACGAAATGGTATTTATCCTGCTGATCATCTTCTCCGGGAATGGCCTAAAGACGGTCCCGAACTTATCTGGCATTTTGACGAACTTGGCCAGGGATTTTCATCTGCAGCCGTAATTAATGATGCAGTTTATACCACAGGTATGATCGACGAGACCGGATATGTTTTTGCACTTGATCATAAAGGAAACTTACTCTGGAAATCCGAATACGGACCGGAATGGGTTGAAAGTTACCCGGGCAGCAGAACAACCCCGACAGTTATTGGCGACCATTTATATGTGATGAGCGCTATGGGCAAAGTGGTGTGCTTCAACTCAAAAACCGGCACAAAAAACTGGTCTGTTGATTTATTTGATAAATTTGATGCCAGAAATATCAGGTGGGGTATGACCGAATCACTGGCTTTTGACGGAGACCTCGTTTTTTGTACACCCGGGGGTACAGATGCCAATATAGTAGCTCTCAACAGGTTTAACGGTAAAACAGTCTGGACAAGTCCTGGGAAAAAAGAAAAATCTGCCTATTGCTCACCACTGATTATTAAACTTCCGGCAAGAACCATTCTTGTGACAATGACTGAAAATCATATCATCGGAGTTGATGTGAAAGATGGCAGCGTTTTATGGTCTCACGAACAGACAAATCAATGGTCAGTTCATGCAAATACACCCATTTATCATGATGGAGAAATTTATTGCTATAGCGGCTATGGTCGGGGCGGTGTTAAACTGAAACTTAATAACGGAGGTACACAAATCACAAAGGATTGGCGCGATGAAACACTTGACAGCAGAATGGGCGGCGCAGTGCTAATCGATGCATTTATTTATGGCTCGGGAGATAAAAACAGGGATTGGTATTGCCTGAACTGGGACGATGCCAATATGAAATATGCTTCCGGAGAAATTAGGAAGGGTGCAGTTATTGCTGCTGATGGTTTGTTGTTTTGTTACAGTGAACGCGGTGAAGTTGCTTTAGCTGAAGCTACACCTGAAGAATTTGCACTGAAAGGTGAATTCAGGGCCCCATATGGGTCCGATCAACACTGGGCTCACCCGGTCATTCACAATGGCAGACTCTATGTCAGGCATGGCAATTCTATGATGGTTTACAAAATATCAAAATAAATGATAAATAAATCCATACTGACCATATTATTCACTTTTTTTGCCGCCACAACCTTTAGCCAGGTAATATCCCAATGGCGCGGCCCTGACAGAAATGGTGTGTACGACGAATCCGGCCTGTTAGATTCCTGGCCGGAAACAGGTCCGGAACAAATCCTGTCTGTCAAAGGACTGGGTAAAGGCCATTCATCCCCGGCAATTACGGATTCTTTCATCTATGTAACAGGTCTGAAAGATACAATGGATATTTTATCAGCCCTGAGCCACAAAGGAGAAAAATTGTGGGAAACAGCTTATGGAAAAGGATGGGAAAGTTCATTCCCGGATACACGGTCAACACCAACAGTTGATGGTGATAAGATATATGTCATAAGCGGTATGGGTGAGGTGGTTTGTTTAGATGCTGAAAGAGGTGGGATACTTTGGTCTGTCGATGGCCTGACAAAATTTGAAGGGAAATATGGCAAATGGGGTGTTGCAGAAAGTCCGCTTATTGTTGATGACAAAGTCATTTACACACCAGGAGGAATGGAAACGACCATAGTAGCATTGGATAAAAAAACCGGAGAAACCATTTGGCAAAGTAAAACCCTCAATGACACAACAGCTTATGTGTCTCCAATTCTGATAACTCACAACAACAGAAAAATAATTGCTAACGTTTTAGCCAAATATATTGTCGGGGTTGATGCCGAAAACGGGAAACTATTATGGGCATATAATTATAGTGAATTGGAAAAACCTGTCTGGCATGAACTTGCCCCGGTCATCAATGCAAACTCACCTGTTTATAGAGATGGTAACGTTTATGTGACCAGTGGATACAATCATGTTGGGGCCATGTTTAAGTTAAGCAACGACGGTTCAGAAGTTGAGCTCATGTGGAACGATACGACCCTTGATTGCCATGTTGGCGGCGTGGTTGCCTTGGATAATTACATTTACGGTTCGAACTGGATTGATAACCGGAACGGAAATTGGTGCTCTATCAATTGGGAAACCGGTGAAACAATGTATGAAACAGAATGGAAATGTAAAGGTTCCATCATTGCGGCAGGTAAAAATCTCATTTGTTACGATGAAAAAAGTGGCTTTGTTGGTCTTGTTGAGCCAAATCCCAAACAATTCAATGTAATCAGTTCCTTCAGGATTACAGAAGGTTCCGGACCGCATTGGGCGCATCCTGTTGTGGCAAAAGGTAAGCTGTATATCCGGCACGGTGATGTGTTGATGGTCTATCATATTTCATCCTGAGTATTTTTAGAAAAAATTTTTTTGAGGATACTATTTCAGTGATATATAAACACATAAGCTCATTATTCTGCATAACAATAAATTTTTAGAGAGATGAAATCCATCACAATTTTATTTGTCATAAGTATATTCTTTTCAAGTACAATATATTCACAAAGCCTGGCCCAGTGGCGCGGACCGGATCGAAGCGGTGTTTACCATGAAACGGGTTTACTTAAAAAGTGGCCTGAGAACGGGCCACCACGTCTTTGGGCTACTGATTTGCCGGGTTCCGGATATTCCTCTCCTTCAATACTGAACGGGAACATCTACATTACCGGAATGGTGGACACCATGGACGCTTTATTTGTACTGGACATGAAAGGAAATTTGCTATGGAAGCATGCTTACGGCAGAGTATGGGAAGGGTCTTACCAGGATACGCGGTGTACTCCAACAGTTATTAATGACCTGGTCTATGTTACCAGTGGTATGGGTGAAGTTGTTTGCATTGATGCGAGAAAGAAAAAAGAGCTATGGCGTGTTGATGCCTGCCGGAAATTCAACTGTGAACGCGGGAAATGGGGAATCGCCGAATCTCCGCTGGTTGTTGATAACAAAGTCATATTTACACCAGCAGGACATGAAACAACTGTTGTAGCCCTTGACAGGATGACCGGCGAAACAATTTGGAAGTCCCCTACTATGAAGGATGTTGGCGCTTATGTTTCACCTGTTTGCATTTCTATTGATGGCGAAAATCAAATCATTGGTGTTACCGGAAATTATATTATTGGCGTTGAAGCCGAAACAGGTAAAATCTTATGGCACTATGATTACGGTAAACTTGAGCCAACAGGGCGAAGGCCTGTCAATAACACAAACACACCTGTTTATGCTGATAATACAATTTTTGTTACAAGCGGATATGATCATGTTGGTGTTTCACTGAAATTAACAAAAGATGGTTCGTCCGTATCATTTAACTGGAAAAGTGAGGCGCTTGATCCGCATCATGGCGGTGTTGTGCTTGTTGACGGATACCTGTATGGCTCAAACTGGCTGCACAACAGGATGGGAAACTGGGTCTGCATTGACTGGAAAACCGGAAAGACCATGTACGAGCAGGAATGGGAAAATAAAGGCTCCATCATAGCGGCAGACGGCATGTTATACTGTTATGAAGAAAAAAATGGCAACCTTACCTTAGTCAGGGCTACACCTGACGGATTTCAGATTGAGGGTTCTATGAAAATTGACAGGGGAACCGGTCAGTACTGGGCACACCCTGTAATTCATAACAAAGTCCTGTATGTAAGGCATGGAAAAGCGCTGATGGCTTTTGATATAGGTGAAAAATAAGATACATTACGTGGGAATAATTTTCATTTGTTGATATAAACAAGTATTAAACCCTTTCAGTGTATGAATTCTAAGGTTCATTTTCAAGAAGCTCTTTCATGTGTTTTCCTTCCTCAGCTACATGATTATTCACATCTTTCATCATCTCAAAGTTTCTTTTTTTGAATATTGTTCTCGACAAAAAAAGGAATTTGAGGTAAGTAATATCTTTTACTACGATAACTTCGTATAGGCGAAATAATATAGATTGTCATTTTTCTGTTTTTTTCTATTTTCAAAATTGAACACTTTATCAATATCATCATTTCTAGTGCATCCGACAAGAATTGATATAAGTACAAAAAATAAAATCATTTTCGTAATAGTACCCGGTACCACAATTTTTTAAATTATACCCCTAAATAATAGCAACTTTCTTTCCTAAGAATTAGTTCTCAAGGTGAAATCAAGCCGCTGTCAATTCAATGTAAGTGCCAGTTTTTAAATGCATTAATATCTATATGTCGTTATTTCCCAAAATAATTCAATAAATATGACAACCAGAATAATCTTTGAAAAAGATAATTTTACTAATTTAGCATCAGGGATTCGACATCATAAACCAAAAGTGAATGACATGATGCACATAGCAATAGCAGGGAACATTGGCTCGGGAAAAACAACCCTGACAGGCTTATTGGCTAAACATTACAAATGGGAAGCCCACTATGAAAAAGCAGACGATAATCCATACATTGTTGATTTCTATAACGACATGCAGCGATGGTCTTTCAACCTCCAGATATTTTTCTTAAAGTCGAGATTTAAAAATGTTATGGATATTCAAAAATCCGGCAGAACTGTTATCCAGGACAGAACTATTTATGAGGATGCAGAAATTTTTGCACCTAATCTCCATACAATGGGTCTTATGAGCACCCGCGATTATCAAACTCTTTTTGAACTCTTCAAACTCATGAGTAAGCTGATTAAACCGCCTGACCTCCTGATTTATCTTCGTGCAAGTGTACCTACTTTGGTCAGTCAGATAGAATCCCGGGGCCGCGAATTTGAGAATGCAATCAGGATTGATTACCTCAAACGCCTCAACGAACGCTACGAGGCCTGGATAGAACGATACAAACCCGGAAGATTTTTAATTGTTGATGTCAATGAACTGAATTTTACAAAACGGCCTGAAGATTTACGATATGTTATTAACAAAATTGATGCTGAGCTGTTTGGGTTGTTTTAAAGATGAAAGCTCCATGGTTATTCGTTCCTACTGCCCTGAATATTTCGTCATATAATGAATAAGTTAAAAATCCTGTAATGAATACAAATAAATTATTTACGATGAATTTTTTAACAAAAAAATGGTTCCTGGTCCTGATATTGTTCAATATTTCGGGAATTTTGTCAGGTCAGGTATCTCAAACAGAATTTGATGCACTGACTGATTTATACACATCAACCAATGGTGCAAACTGGACAAATAACAGCGGATGGAATACATCAACCAATGATGTTGGTAATCACTGGTATGGGATAACAGTTGAAAACGGACACGTGACAAAAATATACCTTCAGGATAATAATCTGTCAGGTTCAATACCTGTCAGTATTGGGGACTTGGGTTTATTATCCGAACTTGATTTGTCAATTAATTCTTTATCAGGACCACTACCTGCGTCTATTGGTAATCTCACCAGCATGACACATATGTATATATTCCTAGCCAACCTTACGGGTACAATACCTTCCTCTATTGGTAACCTGGTGAATCTTTTGGAATTACATCTTGACAAAAATGATTTTACAGGCACTATTCCCTCAGAATTTGGCAACCTCGTCAATATGTCTGTGCTTTACCTGGACCATAACCAACTAAGCGGTGAAATACCAGCGGAATTCTGGAATCTGACAAATCTTTCTGAATTATATTTAAGTTTTAATGAGATTTCGGGAAATTTGCCATCAATGATTGGAGATTTAAGCAAACTAACTTATCTTGGGATGTATGGTAACAATTTATCCGGAACTGTGCCAAAAGAAATTGGGAATCTTACTCTGCTGGAGGAGCTTCTGTTGGGCGGTAATGCATTAAGCGGTGAATTACCAGTTGAAATGGGAAACCTTACCAATCTCAAAATATGCTTTATAAATGAAAACAGCTTTTCCGGTGATGTGCCGTCAACATTTTCTAACCTGACAAGCCTGGAAGCTTTATACCTGGGAGACAACCAGCTAACAGGACTGCCTGACTTGTCCGGCCTGAACTTCCCTTTAACAGTACATCAAAAATACAATACAATCCTCGCATTGTATGTTCGAAACAACAATCTGGATTTCGGTGATCTTGAAGCGAATATAATTCACATGCCTGAAGATACACTTTACGTGCCACAGGGAAGAATTACACCCGTTCAAAACGCATATTCCGTATCTGTAGGAAACCCACTTGACCTGACTATTTCAACAAGTGGCGAAAATAATCAATATCAATGGTTTAGGGATGGCACCCCGGTCTCAGCACTATCAACAAGCCCTGATTTTTCGATCAATAATGTTGCTGAGGCAGATTCCGGGACGTATCGATGCGAAATTTCAAATACATTAGTAACCGGCCTAAATTTGACCAGTGAAGACATTTTTGTGTCAGTATCCTCAGGAAGCGATGGAAATGTGCCTCATTCAGAATGGCAGGCCCTCGTTGCCCTCTTTAACTCAACAAATGGGGAAAACTGGACGGACAATAGTGGATGGAACACAACAGAAAACACACTCGGAGTAGAGGATTGGTTTGGAATAACTATTGAAAATGGGCATGTCACAGAAATATTCCTCAAGAATAATAAGCTCAATGGAATCATACCTTACCAAATAGGTGATCTACCTTTCCTTACAACCCTGAATCTTGCCAAAAACGACATTTCAGGTATTATACCCCCGGAAATATCATCACTTCAGGACCTTTTAGAGTTACAGTTATACTCAAATGAGATGACAGGCGAAATTCCTGGTGAATTAATTAATATTCCCGGCCTCAGGATAATCCGCCTATTCGATAATCAACTAACCGGAGAAATACCCGCTGAACTTGGTAACCTGTCATCATTGGTTGTCCTTGAGTTGACAAGAAACCAATTAACAGGAACAATACCGGAGCAAATAGGCAACCTGTCAGATTTATATGCTTTCACTGTTGACGAAAACCAATTGACCGGTGATGTGCCGGAAAGCCTCTCCAATTTAACAAACCTGGGTTTTTTATATCTCAATGATAACCGGTTTACCAGTATACCGGATTTTTCAGCCATTCCGTTTCCTTTTACACCAAGTGCATTTGATGGTATTGATTATTATCAAACCCTGGATGTGAGCAATAACCAACTGACATTTGGGGACCTGGAAACAAATATATCTGTTTTACCACATGATAGTCTTTATATTCCACAGGAAAAAGTTTCGCCGGCACAAGATACATTCTCTCTTTTGGAAGGTGACACACTCAGCCTGACCATTCAAATAGATGGTGAAAATAATCAATATCAATGGTTTAAAGGAGGGAGCCAGTTTTCAACAGTATCATCTGCCCCTGAATTCAGCATAGCCGGTGTTACAATTGAAGATGCTGGCACTTATTATTGCGAAATAACAAATATCCTGATACCAGGGCTGACCATTGCAAGCGCTTATATTGTCGTTTCAGTTGAGAGAACAGGCGTCCCTGATTCCGAATGGCAGGCGCTTGTTGCTCTTTATAATGCCACTGACGGAGATAACTGGATAAAGAATAATGGCTGGGATACTACAGTTAACAGCGTGGCCTCATAGAACGAAGAAACAGGGGAAGGTTGGTATGGGATAACTGTCCACGATGGACATATAACATCTATCTCATTAGGAAACAATCAATTATCTGGAAGTCTTCCCCCGGAAATTAAAAATCTCACAGAATTAGCTTCAATTTTTATGGAAAGTAACAACATATCTGGTGAATTTTCTGAAGAATTATGTTTACTATCAAATTTAGCTACATTGATGATTTACGAAAATGATATGCATGGTAATATCCCATTTAAAATTGAAAATCTTACTAAAATTAGTTTTTTGCATCTAGGTGCTAATAATTTTACAGGTAAGATACCTTCATCAATTGGTAATTTATCGAACTTAAAATACCTCTATCTCTATGGAAATAATTTTAATGGAGAGTTCCCACAAGACTTTTCTAATCTTGAGAATATTCAAACACTTTTTCTCAGCTATAATAGTTTCTCAAGCATTCCAGATTTAACACATTTTAATTTTAGATTAGATCATGAATTTCATGGTCTTACTTTAGAATCAAATAATTTTACCTTTGCTTCACTAGAACCGAATGCCTCAATTTTACCTGACGAAATAACAAGATATTCCCCTCAAGATGATATCCAGGTTACAGCCAATTCATTTATCGCAAAAGCCGGAAGTTCTTTCTCTTTGGATATGACAGAACTTACAACAGTTGACCTTGGTGGTGAAAACAACCGTTACAGGTGGTTAAAAGATAACAACGCTATAACTCAAAATTCCGAAAGCCCGGTCTGGCAAAAATCGGCGCTTGACGCATCCGATGCAGGGGAATATATTTGCGAGATTACAAACATTAATGTCCCGGACCTCGCATTAAAATCCTTACCAATCACCTTAACTGTCGTATCACCGCCTGCAGTTCAGGATGTAAATGTTTTATATGGTACTGAAAATCCTCTTCTTGCTGCTACAGGAGAGAATATCAAATGGTATGCTGACAGTCTTTTGACCGAATCCCTGGTTTCTGGTTCTAACCTGAGTGCTTCGGAGAGTGAAATAGGAGAATATATTTTCTATGCCACACAAACTATAGAAGGTGTTGAAAGCGATCCGGCACCTGCCCGATTAATTATTTCACCACTTGAAGGCTCAATTTCCGGTTCCGGAGAGTTATGCATCAACAGCCCGGATTCTGAATATGAAACCAACCTGACTGCTGCAAATTCATATGAATGGACTTTAAACCCTTCAGAAGCAGGAGCAATAACAGCAAAGGGGCAAAAAGCCACCATAAACTGGAACGATTCATTTGCAGGAGATGTGGAAATACAAGTGAAAGGAATATATGACGATGAAATTGAACTGGATG
>CAZVTW010000196.1:0-8837 GCA_964629805.1 uncultured Bacteroidales bacterium
GCATAGATTTCGAAAATTACTGAGTTCAGAGAATATTCGAATGATTTTCTGAGGAAAACATTAATAACCTTATTTTACCAAACTTGCCTTTCTGTTTTGTCACTACTTGTGTGTTAAGAAAACATGATTAGCCCCAAATTTGCAACTATACAATAGACTGCCTGTCATATTATAGATGTATTTATTTTAAACCATATTCAGATATTTACAAGGAAAACAATATCTTTGTGGCCTGAAAATTTTGAATTTGTTTTTCAGAAATTTTAGAATATTATCTATATGAAAGATATACGCAATTTTTGCATTATTGCACACATTGATCATGGCAAAAGCACGCTTGCTGACCGCATGCTTCATCATACCAAAACAGTTAGTGATACAGAATTACAGGAGCAGATACTCGACAGTATGGACCTTGAAAGGGAACGGGGTATTACCATTAAGAGTCATGCAATACAAATGCTGTATGAATTTAAAAATGAATTTTATAACCTCAATTTAATTGATACGCCCGGTCATGTTGATTTCACTTATGAGGTTTCGCGGTCAATAGCAGCATGCGAAGGCGCTTTGCTTGTTATTGATGCCACACAGGGCGTTCAGGCACAGACAATTTCAAACCTTTACCTGGCAATTGAACACGACCTTGAAATTATTCCGGTTTTAAATAAAATGGATATGCCCTCTGCAATGCCGGAAGAGGTGAAAGACCAAATTGTTGACCTGATTGGCTGCGATCGTAATGAGATCATTGAGGCTAGTGGTAAAACCGGTATGGGGGTTGAAGAAATTCTTGAAAGAATTATCAATGTCATCCCACCGCCGGTCGGCGACCCGGAAGCTCCTTTGCAGGCTCTCATTTTTGATTCCATTTTTAATCCCTTCCGCGGAATCATTGCATATTTCAGAGTAATGAACGGAGAAATCAGAACAAATGATCATGTTAAGTTTTTCAATACTGGCAAAGATTATGAAGCTGAGGAAATTGGTGTTCTGAAATTAAAACAAATACCACGTGATGTTATTCGTACCGGTGATGTCGGATATATCATCTCAGGTATCAAAATTTCCAAAGAAGTCAAAGTGGGCGATACGATTACACATTACGACAGACCCTGTAATAATGGTATTTCCGGATTCGAAGAGGTCAAACCAATGGTGTTTGCCGGTGTCTATCCGATTGACAGTGATGATTTTGAAGAACTCAGGTCCTCACTTGAAAAACTCCAGCTAAATGATGCTTCCCTCTCTTTTATCCCTGAATCATCCGTAGCATTAGGATTTGGTTTCAGGTGCGGATTTCTCGGGTTACTTCATATGGAAATTGTCCAGGAAAGACTTGACAGGGAATTTGACATGAATGTTATCACAACAGTACCTAATGTTTCCTACAAGGTCTATACCACACCGGGTGAATTTGTTGAGGTACACAATCCGGCCGGATTACCTGAGCAGAAACTCATCAAATATATCGAAGAACCATATATTGATGCCATTATCATAACAAGGGCTGATTTTATCGGCCCGATAATGAACTTATGCCTGGACAAGAGAGGTGAATTAAAGAATCAGGTATATCTCACCAGTGATCGCATTGAACTTTCGTTTGAAATGCCTCTGGGTGAAATTGTTTTCGACTTTTATGATAAGCTAAAAAGTCTTTCAAAAGGATATGCTTCGTTTGATTATCATCAATCAGGATACAAAGAAGCCAGATTGGTGCGACTGGATATCCTGCTGAACGGTGAAAAAGTGGATGCTTTATCAACCCTCATCCATTTTGACCATGCTTATTCATTCGGAAAAAGGATATGTGAAAAGCTGAAAGATTTAATACCACGCCAACAGTTTGATGTTGCGATCCAGGCCGCCATTGGTTCAAAAATAATTTCCCGCCAGACAGTGAAAGCAGTTCGTAAAGATGTAACTGCCAAGTGTTATGGAGGGGATATTACCAGAAAACGCAAATTGCTGGAAAAACAGAAAAAAGGCAAGAAACGTATGAAACAGGTTGGCAATGTGGAAATTCCACAAACCGCTTTTCTTGCAGTGTTGAAATTGGATTAGGGTTATTTTTTTGTAAACAGCCATACGGCATCACGCCCTTTTTCCTCTCTAATTCTCTTCATTTCACTGACAGCTTGGCTTTTGTTTGCAAATGAAGCCGTAGAAACCCTGAATATCGTGGGGCCTGCCTGTATTACTTCAGCGCCATTATAACCCTGGTTTACCAGTTCATTTCGTCTACGTTCAGCATTCGTCATATTTTTATAACTGCCGGCAATAAGAAAATATTTCTTGTCTCCGGAAGGAGTTACCGGTGGCGGACTAGTTTCACGAACTGTTTCAGTGGGTTGTTCTTCAATTTCCTCAGTAGCAGGTATATCCTCATCGGTAGTTGCCTCCTGTGATTCTTCCTCTTCAATAGCGGGCTGCTCCCCGGTTTCTTTCGGTTGTCCATCTTCTGTAACATCTGATTCTGCTTCCTTATCTTCCGGACTATCTATCTCATATTGTTTTTCTCCTTCAGCTGCTGTTTTCTCCTTGACCAATTTACCGGGGATTTCTATACCAAGACTTTCCGCCAGCGAGTCGACTGGTTTGTCTAAATAATTCGTGGTGTAATATAAGGCTGCTGCTCCGCCAACAAATACAATAAGAATAATCAGGATTATGAGACCGACCGGTACTTTTTTCTTTTTGGCAGCGCCAGGTTGTGGCTCTTTTTTTACTTTTTCTTTCTTCTGTTGTGGGGCTTTTTTTGCCATTTTTTTCGGCGGTTTCTTTATCTCTTTTTTGGCTGCCTTTTTTTGTTGTGCCTTTGGTATTTTCGCTGTCTCTTTTACAGGAATGACTTTAAATGAAGAAAGCCCATATGATTCTATTTCAAAATTGATGGAATTTTCAGGCTGGAATATTAGTTTCTTTTTTTTATCATAAGACAGATTACCAATGCCTTCAAGATATACACTTTTACCCTGTTCTATTTTCATGAAAGACCGGGTAACATATTTAAAAACAATTTCTTTTGCCTCAGAATTGGTGATTTTTTCGTGTTCGGCAATATACTTGACAAGCAGACCGTCGCTTTTAGTCAGGCTACTATCAAATTCCAGTTTTTTCGTTGGCGGAGAAATCGATTTGGTCTCTTCATTAACCGTCGCCGGAGTGTATACTGTTTTAAATGCACCCAGATCGGGAATAATCACAACTTCGTTGCTGAAAAGTAAATCTTTTATGTAATCGCTTATTTTCACAGTATTCAAATTTTCAATTTAAAACAAAAATAGCTAAAATTATTAATTTAATAAAAAAATTCATGCCAGATTCAGGCTGAGATCAAAAAAAATATAATATTTTTATCTTCTTAACAATGAATGGGATCAAATATTACACCAGAATTTTTCCAAATGACCAAAATAGGTCTATTTTATACATGAAGTTTATCAAATTCATGCTGAAGTTTTTTTGTTATTTCACCAGGTTTGCCTCCTGATATCATTTTTCCGTCAAGAGAAATAACCGGTGTAATCTCTTTTGATGTACCCGAGATAAATATTTCATCAAATGTAAATATTTTATCCTCAAAAATTGGCTCTGTGCGAACTTCTATATTTATCTTATTTGCCAGCCTGGTGACAATTTCTCTTGTAATACCTGGCAAAATATAGTTTGAATTCGGAAAAGTGTATAATACACCGTCTTTTGCACCAAAGACATTATTATGTGTACCTTCTGTGATAGCGCCATCTCTGACAAATATGGCTTCTTTGGCATTGTTGTCAATGGCTTTCTGGTTACAAAGTACGTTCGGCAAGAGCGAAACAGATTTTATATCGCATCTTGACCAGCGTATATCTGGTGTTAATATCGCGTTTATGCCAGATTGTTTTTCTTGTGTGATGTCAGGCATCTTTGAAGTGTTTACCAAAACTGTCGGCGGAACTGGTTGATCGGGAAAGCGGTGCATCCTCACGTATGTCCCTCGTGTAATCTGTATATATATCAGGGCTTTGCCTTTTATCAGGTCATTTTTTGTAAGCAAACTGGTTCCGACATTTATGAGATTATCCACAACATTGTACCGGATAGATACTTCTTTCAGGCTCCTTTTTAAACGCTTTATATGCTCTCCGGGATAAAAGAGATTTCCGTCATAACTGCAAATAACTTCGTAAACCCCATCTGCAAATAAGAACCCACGATCATTGACAGATATTTTCGCAACACTTTCCGGTATAATTTCTCCATTTAGATAGACGAATCCAGGCTTCATTTTCAGGTATTTGTATTAAAAAAGTGATTAGTTTACAAGATATTTTTATTTCTTTATTCTCTTATAGTACGGTACATATTGATGCATGAGCTGAGACCTGTACAATGTCAGTGAATGAATCATTTCACCATCAATGTTGATAATTTTAAAATTCATTGAGGGGTCTTCTGATGTTGTATCAAATGTCATTGTTGCAAAAGAGCATTTTTTGTTATACCCGAATAATGCCCCGGGTAAAATAGTATGTCTGTGTAGATTTGATAATCTTGAACTCATAAAATCATATAGGTCGTATCCTTTTTCCCGTATAATTGGTCTGACATCAGACCGGTGTCTGTCCGCTGAGATAAGGATTATGCCATCAATACGGTTTTCTTCAATGAAAGTAAATATTTCTTCACGTTCCTCACTGTAACCATCCCATGTGTCCGGACTGCCGGGTTTAGTATTATGAGCCCAGGGGACAGACGAAGCAATGATTTTAAATACCCCTGTTGAATTCTTCAGATTGTCGAAAAGCCATTTTTTCTGGACTTTTCCAAGCATGGATGGATTTTTTGTGTTCGGGTCCTCACGGTAATATCTGCAATCAAGCATAAAAATATCCACATCGCCGACAGAAAAATCAAACCAGCATCCTGGTTGGTTCAGGCCGCCACCATAATAAGGATTTGCCCATTGTGATTTAAACAACTTCCACACCGGTATTTTCCATTCCGGCTGGTCAATTTTTGGCCCGCCCCAACTATCATTATCCCCAAAATCATGATCATCCCATATGGCAAATACCGGTGTTTGAGTTATAAACTGCCTGTATTCGGGTCTGCTTTGCCGTCTGTAATAGCAATAACGTTGTACTGCCGGTTGATCCGGATGATCAATATAAACATTATCACCCAGTAATAAAAAAGCATCAGTATTTTGGGCAGATATTGTATTCCATATACGCTCATATTTTGGCGTATAACCGGCCCCGCCTCCGAAACCAAAGTTGAAGCGACAATTTTCTCCGGCACGTGGGAATGTTTTGAACCTGTATGTCTGAGGATAAAGTGAATCATTTATGATGAGTTGGTATTTATAATGTGTATCCGGCATTAAACCAGTAATTTCAGACACCGCTGTGAAATCATCATTTTTTCTTGTTTTGACAGTTTTTGACAAATACACTTTATTCTCCTTCACATGAACAGGACGAATCTGTACCTGGAAAAATACTTCTAAACGCGTCCTAATCCAAAAAGAAGCGCCCTGCGAATTGATATCACCGGGCATTGGCCCGTGTATTAGCATAGCAGGAGTTTCCAAATCAAGGTTTTTAAATTCATCTGATGTTAAAAATGACTCAAAAATTGATTCTGAACCAGCAAAAAATCTTTCTGTCGGGACACCATGTTCAACAGCTTTCTGAAAATGAGCAACTGCCTCTTTATGGTTATTCAATTTTGAATAAGCATATGTTAATACAAAATGGATTTCCGGATCATCAGGATAGGAATTCAGGGAATCCCTGAGGGTCTTAACAGAATTTTTGATGTTCCCCTCCAGGATATCAGAAAGTGTTTCCCTGGCAATTTTTTTATACTGACCAGGGTTAACAAAGTAGGGTGATTGGGCATAGACTGTATTTAAAGTAATCATGGTGGATAAAAAGAACAAAAAAATGCCACGAGTTGATATTTTATATTTCATCGTTATAAAGAATTTTAAGTAAATAATTATTCACTCATTAATGTTTTTATAAGTTTAATATTTGGATTATCAACAGATTCATTAATAATTCCAAAGCCACCTTTATAGTCCCAGTTTGCCCATCCAATATCATGTCGCTCGAGAATTTCTTTAACATCAGCATACCAACGAAGCCGGGTTTCCTGTTCAACAGATGGCAGGCAACCCCACTCACCACAATATAGAGGCAGTCCTCTTTCTCTGGCATATTCAACCGGAAGCATAATCAACGATTCAAGTGAATCTTTGGTATATACTTTTGTATAATGTGACATTTCCTGTCTAAGGTCTTCTGGCAATCCATCCATATCCTCCTCATTAACAATTTTGCCCGGGTAATTTACAGGGCCGTCATATTCGCCAATTTTCACCCAGGATGCAGTGTGGTGGGTCAATAAAAAAGGGATATAAAAATGAAAGCTTAGAATGAGATTTTCATCATCAGGGACAACCAGGTCTTTAAACGTGTCTACATTTTGCCACCTGTTAGAGCCAACAACAATTTTACGGGCCGGTTCAAGCTTTCTCAGGGTATCCAGTGTCTTTGCAATCAGGTTGTTCCAATCCTGAGGATCATCAGCAACTGCTTCGTTCATAAGCTCATAAGCCACCATATTGACTGGATATTTTCCTAATTCTGCAGACAGTTGTTTCCACAAATTAATAAATTTAATCTGCTCACGGGGATCAGTCCAAAGAGGTTTTTCCTCTTTATTAAAATGGTGGGCTCTTATAATGTGCAGATCAACCACGACTTTCAAATCTTGATTAGTGCACCAGTTAATGGCATTGTGTAATAAAGTGAATGCTTCCGGAATTTTGTTGTTTTGTTCATCCCATAATTGCTCCTCATCAATGGGCAGACGTATGTGATCATACCCAATTTCTGAAATAAACTTAATATCTCTTTCAGTAAAAAATTGTTTACGTTCTTTTCCTCTACGGGAGCTTTGTGATAACCAATGACTAATGTTTACACCACGGCATAGTATAAATTCTTCAGAATGACATTTTTTTTCAAAAGATAATTGATTTTCTCTGGATTTATTTGCTGTATTTTCATTGTTATCAGCAGGTTTTTGCTGGCAGGAGCCAGCTAATAGAAATAACATAAAAACGGGAACCGTAAAACGTAATTTCATTTTGTATGATTTTTTCATTGTGAATCGTTTTTTTGTATAAAAATGGGATATAAAGGTAGTATTTTTCATTTGAGATTCATAAAAATATTTGAATGTATACCAATTGTAATAGAAAAATAAAGCGGAATTTCATTGGAATGACAGAAAAAATCCTTAACTTATGGATTATATGTTAGAACCAAAATTTTGTGTCCCATGAATAAAGGTGAAGTTAAAAAACAGCTCGATGAGCTTGCTTACACACACATCAGGACACGTGATGTTTGGGATCTGGAATCTATTGAGGATGAAGCCTATCATCTCATTCTTAAATATGCCATTGATTCAAATATTCATTTTGAGCAATATAATTTAAACGATTTCTACGATCACTTTACTGACCGGGCTGATGAATTTAAAAGTATGCTCAGAGATATTGAGGTAAATATTAATCGCTATGACCCAACAAATGATTTTATTGAACTTATAGTTTATATGAAGAATAAATTTTGGGGGTAATATTTAGGAGTGCGTTCATTTTTTGTCGTCTTACAACTGCTTTTAGGTATATATTTTTACCGAAAGATTCCTCCCTGCGTTCGGAATGACTGGAAGAATTGTTTTTTGGGGAGTGGGGGATGAAATAAGGTGTCATTTAACAACCCTTTGGGGTTGAACCCCAAAGGGCTAGGCGACAAAATGTAATGGATATGACCTAAAATTGGTATTTTTTGTTTCTTTAAAAGAATAGAAGTGGCTTATAGCCACTAATTATATCTTCAGCCCCTTCCGTCTCAACAAGGGTTCGATAGAAGGCTCTTTCCCTCTGAATTTTTTATACATGGTCATAGGCTCTTCGGTTCCACCATTTTTGAGAATATGTTCTCTGAAACCCGATGCAGTCTGCTGATCGAAAAGGCCATTTTCTCTGAAAGCTTCAAAAGCATCGGCATCTAATACCTCAGCCCAAACATAACTGTAGTATCCTGCCGAATAGCCGCTGCTGAATATATGTTGAAAATAAGTACTCCGGTACCTCGAAATGATTTCCGGAATAAGTCCGATTTTATTCAGTGAGTTATTCTCAAATTCATTTATACTTAAAGAATCAGCATTTTTTATCGTATGCCAGTCCATGTCCAGGAAACTGGCAGCAAGATATTCAACAGTAGCAAATCCCTGGTTAAAATGCTTACTGTTTTCTAATTTTTCAAGTAATTCATCAGGAATCGTTTCTCCGGTTTCGTAATGTCTGGCAAAAAGCTTAAGAACTTCGGGCTCTGAAGCCCAGTTTTCCATTATTTGGGAAGGAAGTTCCACAAAATCCCTGGAGACAGAAGTGCCGGATAATTTGTTATATGTGCATTCTGAAAGTAAACCATGCAAGGCATGACCAAATTCGTGAAACAGAGTCAATACTTCATCGTGGCTTAAAAGTGCCGGCTTATTATCCGTAGGTTTTGAAAAATTGCAAACAATTGTCGTAACCGGTTTAATAAAAACACCTCCCCTTTGAGATTGTTTCCTGAAACTGCTCATCCATGCACCACCTCTTTTACTTTCCCGTGGAAAGAAATCCATGTATAAGATGCCAATATGTTCCTTATCACCCTGTTTAACTTCAAAAATGCGAACATCATCATGATACTTTGGTAAGTCAGACCTTTCTGAAAATTGAAGCCCGTAGAGCCTGTTAGCCACATCAAAAA
>CAZVTW010000196.1:8937-10024 GCA_964629805.1 uncultured Bacteroidales bacterium
AAGTCAGACCTTTCTGAAAATTGAAGCCCGTAGAGCCTGTTAGCCACATCAAAAACACCATTTAAAACATTTTGCAACTGAAAATACGGTCTGACAGAATTTTCATCAAAATCATACTGCTCTTTACGTAATTTTTCAGCATAATACCACCAGTCCCAGGAAGCGAGCTTAAAATTGCCTCCCTGACGATCAATAATCTTCTGCATTTCTTTACGCTCATTTTTGGCAACAGGGAGAGCTGCATCCCAGAGATTATTCAGTATCTCGTATACATTTTCCGGTATTTCGGCCATGTTTTTTTCAAGAACATAATCAGCATGTGTGTCATAACCCAAAAGTTTTGCTCTTTCAAGTCGTAAATGAACCATGTCATTAATGATATCCTTATTATCATGTTCGTCATCATTGTTGCCGCGATTAATATAAGCCATGTAGATTTTTTCCCTGAGATTCCTGTCATCAGCGTACTGAAGGAATGGTATCAAGCTTGGTTTGTGCAAGGTAAATACCCATTTCCCATCCTGACCCTTTTGGGTGGCGGTTTCTGCGGCAGCTTTTATTGCCGACTCAGGCAATCCTTTCAGTTCTTTTTCATTTTCAATGATAAGCATATAATCATTGGTTTCTGCCAGGACATTATCCCCAAATTTGAGTGTAAGGACAGAAAGTTTTTCATTGATTTTACGTAGTTTCTCCTGTTCACCACTGTTGAGGTTGGCCCCTCCACGCACAAAATCTTTGTATGTTTTTTGCAAAAGCATATGTTGCTCAGGAGTCAAATTCAATTTATCCTTTTGCTTATAGACTGTTTTTATACGCTGGAAAAGGGCATAGTTGAGCCTGATATCATCCTGATGCTTTGACAGGATGGGCGCCATGGCTTTTGCGATATCCTGCATTTCTTTATTTGTATTTGCTGATAACAAGTTATCAAAAATATTTTGGGTTCGATCAAGCAGGATGCTGCTGTTGTCAAGTGCCACAAGTGTATTCTCAAAAGTGGGCTTCTGTGGATTCTCAATGATTACACGAATAATATCCTTTTGTCTTTTCATCCCTTCTTCTAAAGCAGGAATAAAATGATGTT
>CAZVTW010000197.1:0-10014 GCA_964629805.1 uncultured Bacteroidales bacterium
ACGTTAAAAGGTGAAATTGATGGCGAGATACGAGATATCAGCGATTTAATTGGGATTGTTGTAGAAGACGGTATACAGGACGGATTGGAATATGATATACTGGTGATCGGAGATAAATCAGAATTAGAAATGGATGTGATAGAAATCACAGAACCAAAAACAATTATTGAAAACATTCCCGGGCAGGGTAACATTTCGCACATCTATGTTGTGGTACGTTCGGAACAAAAAGAACAAAACTCTTATACTATCAGGCATGCCAAAAGACATTATTTGCCATACATCAGAGAGCTTAAGCTTTTTCAGACTGATGATGACGGGACTGAAAAAGACCCATTTTACCATGTTGAAATTATAAAGGAAATAATAGACGGTAAAATAAATTTCAGGAAAGTATTTCGCGAATCAAAAGAATCACAGAATTATTGTGAAATTGCAAATCCAGCCAGGGATGTCAGGGGCGAAATTACATTTTCTGCGGAAATGAAAAATGATGATGATGATAACATTGAAGTGATATTAAACAAAGTTTACCTGGAAACAAGTAATATAACAACTTCTGATAACAAGGTGTTTCAATTTCTTATATCTACAGATAAAATTTCGGGACAGGATAGATATGATTTGAAAATTAACGGAAAAAACACTGAAGGTAAAAATTTGATGACTGAATACATAAATCCTGATCCATATAGTGGTGAGTATTTTTATCCTTTCATTCTTGAAGAATTTGATAACTGGAACAAAGGAATTCAAAAAAGCCCGGGGGGAGGAGATAACGAGTTTCCCTTTTATGTTGGAAATCCGAATTTTGCTTACAGCGAAGATTGCGGTACATACATTGATTTCACATGGAAGGCATATGATCGTGTTGTTGATTTTGAAGGATTTGTTTCAAATATTGTTAAATTCTCCACTGATAACATAAAATACCGGTGGGATTTTGGTGACAATCGCGATGCTTTGGGTACCAATGTTAAATCTCTCACTTACGTATATGACAATAGCGACAATATTGACAAAACACAATTTGATGTTACATTTACTGTGATTTTAGAAAATGGTGTAACCTTTTCAACACATAAGCCTGTTAATGTAACAGGAAATGATCCGGATTTATATTCAGTAGGTTTTTCACTTGAAAATGTGGATAATAAGACATCAACCTATACTTTTAGCGCAGATTGGAAAGGAACAGAGCCAAACACATTTACCTGGAAAGTCAACTCAATTATGCAACCTTCGAATAGTGGAACTCTCCAGGTAAAACTTAATCCGGCAAAAAAGAAACATAAAATTGAATTGACAGCCAGTTGGAAAAGCGGGCTTAAATTAACAAAAACACATTATATCACATTATGTGGTTTTGATTATCAAAATTAACTGTAGAATTATTGCAATATAAATCATAAAACGTCCATAATTATGTTCACATATAACAATACAATTATGAAATGTATTTTTTCACTTTCAATCTTTATAATATATATACTGCAGGTAAATGCGCAATCTTCGGATGAAGATTTTTATATTAAACTTAAAGCAAAAGAAAAAACAAGTGATGGTTTATTTAAGGTAACTATTACTTGTGGAAACAGGTTAAAGGAAGATTATCCGTTTTCTTACATATATGTAAATAGTGTAGATAATGAATTAAATACCTGGGAAAACATTGATGTTAATGATCTCCGGGAAGTATCGATTCCCGAAGATAAGACCTACGGTGAAATATCACTGGAATTGACATCTGGTAATTATTTCATTTACTTTTATTGTACAGAAACTGAAATTAGCCCTTCAAATTTTAATCCAGGTGATAATTATTTTCGACACACTTTATTTTTAGAGTTGTCCGACATTTATTTTAAGGTTGAAATGAAAGAAGATGAAAAAAAAATAAAACTAATTCCTTATGACTATAAGGGGACACCTCAATGGTCAGTCAGAGATGATCAAGATTTCTTGGAATTTACACATACAAATGACAATAAAAATTCCATTATCATAGATTATTCAAATTCAACAAGTCCCATTACTGTTACTTTATCAGATAATACTCACACCTACACATCAATACTACATCATCCGAACGTTATTTCTGAAATCAGCGCCAATTTTGAACAACCAATAGCATATGTTCGTGGCAATGTTGATGATGGTAAGATTGAGATAAGCCAAGGAACTCTTTTTTCCATCCAAGTTCAAGTCTCTCTTAGTCAAACGAATGACTGGGGAATGAACCAATACTATTATAGATACAAGATTGACGGCGAATTTAAAAATTCTGTATCTTCTACATCTTATGATAAGTTTGATATTTTTGATATTAATGATTTATCAATTGGAGAGCATACCATTACAGTTTATTTAAGCCTTAACCAGTCTTACCTTGAAAATAATGATTTTGATGATCATGAAAAAGTTACCAAATTGGAGTTAATTATCGAAGTCAAAGAAGATATTGGTAAACTGGATATTGATATGGAAATACAGGAAGATGAGGATAAACTTGATATAAAAGGGGTACTACCCGATGGTTTTAATACCTCAATTTTATATGCATGTGTGTTAAATGTTTATTCATCTGAAGATACTAAAATCTACTCTGATGATTCAAAAAGTAGTATATCATTTAATGTGCCAAAAGATGAATTGCTTTTGGGTGAAAATGAATACAAAATAGAATTAATAATATATCTTAATGATGGTCGTAATGGTACTGCTGAAAAAAATTATCAAATTAATAATACAAATAATTTTTGTTTCATTCCTATAATTGATCCCCAAGGAACTAATCAAAAAACAGGTGTTAAGTATTGTATCAGCGTTGATAAATCCCTAACATTAGAAAATAATTCTTGCAATGAATGGGATGATGCAAATTGGGGAGCCTATGGTAATGGAAAAGAAGATTTTTTTAATCATTATTTAACTGCTGTTGAATTAGTAATTACTGATGCTTATAAGAATAAAACAGAACTCAAAAAAGAAAAAAATGATGCTGGTAAATGGATTGACTGTGATGGAGCTCTGGTAACTTCACGTATTCCTTTTTCTCATACATATGATAACCCCGGTGCTCATACTATAGAATGCTGGTTGCATGGGCAGCTTGAAGCTGATGGAGATAATTATACATTAGGATATAATAGGATTACTATTAATGTCAAAGGTACGTTAGACATGTATTTAGAAAATATTTTTAGTGGCACATATGATGAAATAAGTATTGCACTGGATAATAAGATGTATAACATTATTCAAAAAAATGACGGGACATTTCTTGAATCTACAAACTCTTCTAATAATTCTTACCCTACAATCAGGCTTAAAAATGGGTACTACGGAACAAAAACATTATCATTCGCTAACACAGAAGATATTTCATGCTCCGGAGGTTATGTTGAAACCACAGCCGATTGGTTAAATGTTTTATCATTCAACGAAAAAGAAATAGTTATAAATCATATCGCAAACAATGTAAAAACAAGACAAGCAGACATAATTATTCATTATCCGAATTTTGAGACTAAAGTTATCCGAATTATTCAGGATATTGGAGAAGATGAAAGTTATAAAAACATAATAACAGGCCCAGAGGTTCCTAACAGATATTTTCTTAAAATTATGGATCCCCCGGATATTTTATCACATACTAATTTACTTAATAATACATATTCTCTATATAAAAATAATCCGGTAGCAAGGTTTTTCTTTGCAGTCAGGGATCATGAATCAAAAATGAGATATGAGTGGAAGATTACTCTAACTCACACAAAAGGTTCTTATACATTATCAGCAGGGGTCGTTCCTCATGATGACATTCAACGATTTGAAGGTGATTGGTATTATAGTCATTATTATCAGTTGACGAATAATGATATAACTATTCCGGATGATTTTGACTGGTATTTAAATGAAAATGGTCATATTCAAGGTACTTTTAAAATTGAAGCACGATACGTGGAGGATTATCCTAATGTATCGATTAGGAGTGATTTAGTTCCCATACAAGTAATTGATCCTTCCGTCAATATCATCCCATATTGTGAAAAAGAACTTCAGTTTTACAATCCTGTATCTTGCCCGCCGATTGAGGGCGCAGAAAAATATCACTGGGTGGCGATGTATTATGGAACTCCTGTTGGAGATGCTGTTACATCTGACAATTCCGTCACATTAAGTAACATCAGCGGTATGAAATATGGTTTCTTGTATTCAATTAAAGTCAGACCTTATATAAACGGACAATGGGGAGATTTTACCAATGTTTACTGCAATATCCGTTCTCCAAAATTCCCCGAAACACATGTAGAATGTCCCGAGTGTAACAACAGGGCATGCAAAATTGACATTACTACCCTAAACGATCCGAATAAAGCTACATTAATGTGCAAATTGGTACCAGAGGCCACAAGGTACCAATGGAGATTTCTTAACCGGGAAACAGGTGATAACATTTTTATTTATACCGATGATGCACTTCTCAAACTTATTGAAAAAAACGAATTGCAGTTTGGCGCTTCCTATGATGTATATGTAAAAGCCTATGCCAGGGGAATCTGGCAAACCGGGTACGGGGAAAAATGCGAAGTAACTTTGCCTGAATTGAAATTCAATACATGTAATAATAAAACAGAAAGTCACAATCATCCTCTTCACTTTGGTGATTTTCTTTCTGTAAATAACTATAAAGAAGATGTGGAGTATTACATTTATACATTTATAAGCGATCAATCAACTATTGAATATGAGACTGATAAGTCCACTTTTTACATTGGAGATGTTAAAGACAAAAACACCGGTCGGGGATTTTCTGTTGGGACAACATATGAGGTGTATACACAGGCATATATTGATAACAAGCTGACTCAAAAAGGCGAACCGTGTTATATTACAATCATGGACGATAACATTCCTGAAATATCAGTGGAGAATAAGGATCCGGGGACATACGAATGTCATATAAATATCTCGGCACCTGACAGGCAAATTTGGTGTTCTTATTCTAAACATGCCAATTCTTACCTGTGGAGGTTTGTTGATAATTCATTTCAACCCCCTGTAATCAAAGAAGTTAACACCTCATCTCATGTTGTCACACTCGAAAAGGCAGGCTTGGCATATTCAGGTGACTTTAGGTATCATCTGACAGTGCGTCCTGTATATTTCGGCAGATTTGAAGGTCATGAATCCGAACCTGTTTCCATATGTTCCGGTTACCCGGATATAGAATTTTACGATGAACAATGTGGAGAAATATATAGTTCTTTGGGACAATGCCTTGGAATTAAAGATTATAAAGATTATGATGGTAATTGGGCTGATGAGTATGAATTTAGAATTATAAATACACGAAATGCTAAAGAAGAGTTTATTTTACCATCAGATAATCCGGTATTTTGTTTTGATGATATTGAAGGGATTAAACCAGGATACTCTTACAGGTATTATGCCCGGGCCGGAATACAAATACCTGATGATAAGTTTGTCTGGACAAGTTATAACAAAAGCGATTTTTGTTCATTCACAATTGAACCAATGCTCCCTGAAAATCTTCAGGAAACAGTAACAACAACAACCGCAAACCTTACCTGGACAGATAATTACAATGGATATAGTTATGTGGTTGATTATAAACAAGTAAATTCAGAAGAAGAATCAGAAACATTTTCAACTTACTTTCCTGACTGGTCACTTTCCGATCTTGAACCTGATACAGAATATCAATGGCGGGTGAAAACAATCTTTTCAAATACCAGTACTGAATTTACCGGGTACAAGCATTTCAGAACATTGCCAGTCTTTAAAGTTCTTACTTCACATACAAGTCTTTGCGAAAGAGAAATTCCGTTTCAGATAGAAAATATGAATCCGGGATTTAAATATTGGGCAGAAATTCCCGGAAATGATGGACAAAATACGGATTTTGAAATTACAGGCAGTGATTTTACCATTTCTGTGCCAGAATTTTTAAAAACTGGAAATATCAATTTTTATATGCAGGATGAAGCAGGCAATATACATACAGATTCGCATTTTTTTGGCCAATGTGAAGAAGAATGTTCCTTGTGGCTGGATGGTAAAGAGTATGCCACCCAAAGAGTAAAGGGGACATACAATATTATAGCAGATGTCACTGAAGAGGGATTTATCTATGAAACATTTAACATTGACCAATGCTGGATGACGGAAAACCTGAACCGGGGTGAGATGGTCAGTTCACTTGATGATGACCTGATTGTTGGAGGTACTGAAATACAAAAATATTGCCTGAATAACCTTGAAGGGAATTGCGATCAATACGGCGCCCTGTATAGTTGGGATGCTGCAATGAATGGCGCCCCTTCGGACGATGGCGGTGAAGATGGCATTAGTACAACACAGGGCATTTGCCCTGAAGGATGGCATGTGCCGTCAGTGAAAGAATATGATATACTTAGGTTGGCTTTTCTTGATGAGGAGGATTTTGGTAAAGAAATTGAAGAATTTATACAGCAGGATAGTTATTATGCTTTTGATAATGATTGTCCTGTAACATATGATTTTGGAGAAGAACGTGAAAATTACGAAGGTTTTCATGAAACATGGCGAGAAGAATACGGGCGTTTTATCACATCTACAGAAAATTCGATGGATAGCTATTATCCAAGTTTTGCTTTTAGTGCTCATAGTGGTGAGGAAAAAGAATCTGTCTTTTTACCACTGAGATGTGTGAAAAACATCAAAGACCCGGTTGTTGCAAGCCCGGATAATTCTTTGCAGTTGTCATTTAAACCGCTTGAATTGTCAGAAGACAATGATCGTTTTGAATACAAAATCATTGTTGAAAACACAAGCCCCCCGGACAATGCAATTTATAATATTATTGTTGAGAGTATATTGCCCACCGGAACAAAATTTATCAGTTCTCAGGGAATGGAACATTTATATGGCGCTTTAAAATCAAACCAGTTTAGCCTTGATGCAGGTGAATTAAAAGAAATGTCTGTTGCACTGGAGATATTTCAAAAATGTGAAAGCATCATATTCAATGCTAATATTATCAGGGCTGATGGCATTTCAATAGAGAATTTTCCGGAAGAATCCCACACAATTGACCTCGGCCCATGTATTAAGTATTATAGTGAGGAAACATATACAGATCCAAGGGATGGTAAGATTTATCCTTTGGCAGAAATAAACAACCAGGTTTGGTTTGCCAAAAATTTGGATTATGATATTGACCGCCCGGAAAAAGTGTGTATGAACTATGATTGTGATACCTATGGCCAGCTTTATACCTTCAGGCAACTTATGGGCGATAGTGAACACGATGCAGGTGGCCTTGACGGTTTTGGAACGGCTCAGGGTATTTGCCCGGACGGATGGCATATCCCAACAACATTTGAGTTTAATGCCATCATGGATGAGGTCATGAATCAGACCTTCCGGGATGGAAAGGGAAAGGTATACGCCGGAGCATTTAATCCCCAGTTTTTTAAATCTGGATATAACAATTCTTCATGGTCTTCATTTGTTGATGACGATATTGAAGAAAATAGATATTTCAAATATGCCACTTCATCTGATAATTATGATAGACATTCTTCGAAAACTAAAGATCCATACGATTTTAAAAGAATGGGTGTGTTTGCAGGAGGGTATAGTAATACTTGTTATTTTGGTGAATATTTTTATGATTCCTGGTCTGGAATTGATATTCATACTGATGATTATTACGAAGTTAGGTGTGTAAAAAATACTGAACTGGGTATTAAAATTGAAACTGATTATTTAAGCGGAGATATTATCAGGTACAATGTGATTGTTGAAAATAATACCTCTGACAAAACCCTTGAGAATATTTATGTTCGTGATATATTTCCTGTGGAATATATAGAATTTATTGAATCGGAGGATTTTCTGCCAAACCCGGCGACAAATGAATATACGGCGTATATTGGAGAAATGAAGGCCGGAAAAGCCAAAAAACTTTTTATAAATCTAAAAATTACTGATTTTGAGGTTGCACAAATCGAAAATTGTGCAAAAGTTATTGATGTTGATGGTATAACACCAGTTATGCCAGTTGAGGATTGTATAGCAATAAATCCTGACATGACAATTCAAATTACTGATGTTGAAATAGCACCTTTGGAAAACAAAGGCTATTCCACCGGACAGATAATTACCGTGTCATCTGGAATCCAAATTGACCTGCCCGAAAATGAATGTATTACATTTGATCTTGAATATTTCCTGACAAATAATCCGGATGGAACAGGTGGGATGAAACTGGATGAATATTCAGTGGATGATATTTGCTCTGATTATCATTCTAATGTAATGGAAAACATGGAACTGCCTGAAAATATTCCTTCTGGCACCTGGTATATTTCATTAGTAATCAATGATAAAGAGATTTATGATTATATCACCATACCCGGATTTGATTTCCAAAATACCGACAACAGGATTGCTGCTGCCCTGGCTATGTCAGTAAACACAAACACGCAAAATAGTCATAATGAACTAACTACTAATGAAGATGGTTCAGTGGTTGCTGTAGTGGTTCCCATACAAATTATTAATCCGAATGAACTTATCCTGTTTTCAGAGATTCAATCTATGAAATTAATTGAAAATAACCCTTTTAAGATACCTTTTAAGCTTATCAATCAAAGTGAAAACAGCCTGCATACTCAGGTAGTATATCAATTATTACATCCTGAACTGGAAAACCCTGTTGAATTGGATTCTGATGTTTTTTTATTGCCATATAATCAGACAATTTCTGTTGATAATAAATACTTAACTATTCCAAAAGGGTTTCATGGGAATTATACATTGAACATAATTGCTACCGCTCAAAAGAATGATAAAATTTTAACCTCTCAAATAGAAATTCCGCTTAATATTCTTGAGGAATATCATATTATCTTTGAAAAGGGTGATGCAACGTGTTACGAATGTAGTGACGGGTTTATTGATATTATTGATATGCATGGCAGCATTGATCTTGTTACATATGTTTGGTCTGATGGTTTCGAAGGAAGTAGCAGGAGAAGACTCAAAAGAGGCTCATATTTCGTAATTGCAACTGACAGTAGGGGAATTAAAACCCAGGCTGTCATTGAAATAGGTAGCCCCTCAAAAAGTGATGATAAACTTGATAATCTAAGAACAATTCCCTCAATATTTTCGGCAAAATTAACTTGGGACGGTTACGGAAATAATTTTAATATTAAATACAAGGAAAGTGGAACAAGCAATTATACATACATAAGTACTATTGATAATGAAATCATTATTGAAAATTTACAACCTTTAACAAGATATGAATGGCAGTTATCGGCAAGTACTCCTGCCGGACGAACAGATTATTCTGATCCTGTTTGTTTCTTCACCCTCCCCGAAGACTTTACACACCCTGAAAATGCACCTGTCATTATTTCGCAGAAACCGCTGGTAACCAAAGAGGACAGTCCGAAAGGGATAACCCTGAACCACCTGGTTGTTGCTGACAATGACAACATCTATCCCCTTGAATTCTCTCTCACACTTTTACCTGGTGATAATTATGGTTTACAGGCGAACACGGTAACACCTGCGCCTGGATTTTCAGGCCTGCTTTCTGTTCCGGCCTATGTCAACGACGGTACACACAACAGCAACACAGTACCTTTGGCTGTGGAGGTTGTTGCCAAACCAAAACCTGATCTTGTTATTGAAGATTTTTCTGTAAACCCGGATGAAATTGCTGCCGGGGCTGTATTAGATATCAGTTTTAAAACCAAAAATTTCGGCACAGATAAAGCAAAACCTTCTTTTACTGGTATATATCTCTCTGCTGATGAAACCCTGGATGATGATGATCAGCTCATTGAAATGTATTATTTTGATGATATACCGGCCATGAAAAGTTTTGAAGCGCAGATTTCCCCAACCCTCCCGTCCTCATTCCCTCCAGGTCCTGCTTACCTCCTCACCACAGCGGACCCCGACAACCAAATCCACGAGGCTGACGAGACA
>CAZVTW010000198.1:0-9924 GCA_964629805.1 uncultured Bacteroidales bacterium
GAAATGACAGTTCCGCCTGTCAAAATGGCAATATCCTCAAGCATTTCTTTTCTGCGGTCGCCAAAACCAGGCGCCTTAACAGCTGCAACTTTGAGTGACCCTCTCAATTTATTAACAACAAGAGTTGCAAGTGCTTCGCCATCAATATCCTCTGCAATGATTAACAATGGCTTGCCTGCTTGTGCTGCTGGCTCGAGAACTGGAAGAAGATCTTTCATTGTAGATATCTTCTTATCATGTATTAGAATATATGGGTCTTCAAGAACTGATTCCATTTTTTCGGAGTCAGTGATGAAATAAGGAGATATGTAACCCCTGTCAAACTGCATACCTTCAACAACATCAACAACAGTCTCAGTGCCTTTGGCTTCTTCTACAGTGATAACGCCTTCATGACCAGCTTTAAGCATTGCATAAGAGATCATCACACCAAGTTCAGTGTCGTTGTTGGCAGAGATAGAACCAACCTGTGAAATTTCATCGTCAGCAACAATCTCTTTCAGGATTTTTGCTTTTTCTACTGAGTTAATTTCTTTTTCTTTTCCTTCTTCTGTTTTATCAAAAATAGCTTTCGCTTTTTCAATGATTGGATTTGTTTGTATGGCTTTCTTTTGATCACGCAGGTCTTTGATCAAGGCTTCAACAGCTTTGTCAATACCTCTTTTGAGGTCCATTGGATTCGCGCCGGCAGTAACATTTTTTAATCCCTCTGTTACAATTGCCTGAGCCAGGACTGTTGCAGTGGTAGTACCGTCACCGGCATCGTCGCCTGTTTTTGAAGCTACTTCCTTCACCATCTGGGCGCCCATATTTTCGAATTTGTCTTCTAATTCTATTTCTTTAGCCACAGTTACACCATCTTTAGATATCTGTGGGGCGCCAAATTTTTTGTCCAGGATAACATTACGACCTTTTGGTCCCAAAGTTACTTTCACTGCATTTGATAACTTGTCTACACCCTTTTTCAATAAATCACGGGCATCTATGTTAAACTTAATTTCTTTTGCTGCCATTTGTCTACTTTTTTAGTTATTATTAAAATTTAAATTTCGAGTTTTACATTAAACTATTGCTAAAATGTCAGATTGATTCAACATCAGATAATCCTTGTCATCATGATTTAACTCAGTTCCTGAGTATTTACCATAAAGAACAGAATCACCTACTTTTACCTCCATAGGTTCGTCTTTTGTACCGTTTCCAACTGCCACAACTTTTCCCTTTTGGGGTTTTTCTTTGGCAGAATCAGGAATAATAATCCCGCTGGCAGTCTTATTTTCTGCCTCTTCTACTTCAACAAGCACCCTTGTGCCTAAAGGTTTGATTTTAATATCTCCCATAAATCATTAAGTTTAAATTGTTAAACGTTTAAAAATTTGTCTTAGGATTGTCATATTTTATGCCAAATCATGTATGAAGGATATATGTCACATTTTAAGAGACATTTTTTCATGTCATATTGAAGGTAACGAAGAAAATTATTATTTAATGATTTGATTTATTGATATTTAATTAAAAAAACATCATGAATGATGAATCCAAAAAAAAGTGTCAGTATGGTGACATACTGACACTTTTTTATTAGAGGCAGATTATAAACTTATTCTCCTGATTCGTAATCTCCTGGGTTATTAGGTAATGCCGGAACCTGATCAACAGCATTATTAACCTGCTCCTGGATGAGAGATTCCTCTTGCTGTTGTTCACGGGGTATGGTCATTGAAGACCCCAGGCAAAGAACAAGCAGAAAAACTGCCAGTGTCCATGTGGCCTTTTCCAGAAAATCGGCAGTCTTCCTGACACCCATGAGCTGATTTGAACCTGAAAAATTCGCTGTAAGCCCTCCTCCTTTTGAATTTTGCACCAAAACTATTAAAATGAGCAAAATACATGCTATTAAGATTAATACTGATATTAATGCATACATAACTCTATCATTTATTTATTAGATAAACCTTCTAATCGTTTAATTTGATCCGCAAAGTAACTCTTTTTTTCGGGATTTATCAAAATTAATTTTTTATATATATCAATTGCTTTTTTATAATGGTTTTGCTGTTCGTATATTTTGGCCAGGTTTTCATTGTAAATATCTTCATGCTCCTGCACGCTGTTTTTTGAAATATCTTCGACAGCGCCTTTTTCCTTTGTGTCTTTCAATTTCTTTTGTTTCCTGATGATATGAGGTTCTTCTTTGATGAAATTTTCAATGAGTTTGTCCTGTTTGTTATTATCCTGGTCTTTATTTTTATCACTTACTGTCTTCTTCTCTTTCTCAGGTTGTTCTGTTTTTTCCTTTTTTTCTTTCTTTGTCTCCGCTGGGCCAGATTGTTTTTTTTGCTTATAAGCAGCTATTTTGCTCAGGACATTTTTTGTAATGTCATCTTTACTTTCGTCTGCGGTCTCTTGTTTAAAAGATTTAGAGGGTTTCTTTATTGCAGCTTCTTTTTCCGGCACTTCCGGTTCTTTCTTTACCTGGTCCTGCGTTGTTGAGTCCTGTTTGTGTTGACTTTCTTCACTCTCATGAACATCCTTTTTCAGTTTCGAAATACGTTCAAGAAGTCCGTTTGCTATGTCCTTTTTTTTAGGTGTCCCGCTTTCCATTTTTGTTTCCCCGGGAGCAGGTTCTTCTTTTTTTATTTTCTGCTCCTCCTTTTTCACAGATTCTTCAGTGGCTTTATCTTTTAGAGTTTCTGTTGTCTGTCCTTCCTGTTTCCTTTTCTCCAGCTCATCTTTAAGCTCATTTTTCCAGGATTCCGGAGTTTTATTTTTATCATCCTCTTCCGGTTCTTCTTTAGCCTGGCTAAGACGGGTTTTTAAATCTTCTTTCCATTTTTTTGATTCTTCAGAAGGTGTTTTTTTCTCTGTGGATTTTTTTGTTTCTGACGGTTTTTCAGGAGATTTCCCGGCTTTTTCAGTTTCAAACAATTCTCTTTTTGACTGAGGCGATTTATCCTGTGGCTCTTTTCGAGTAGTAGTTTTTCCGGAGGAACGTCTGCTCTGTTTCATCTCCTCTTCTTCCTGGTTTTTCTTGAGTATCTCTTCAGCCATCTTTTTAGCTTCCTGTCGGCTTTTTTCGACACGTTCCCTCAGTCTGATTTTCCATTCTTCCTCTTGTTCTGCTTTTTCGGAAGTTTTTTTATCTACTGACTGCTGAAGTTTATCCTCTTTCTGTGGGGGTTTTTCTTCTTCTTCTTCTTCTTCTTTTGATTTCTCCTTAGGAGCTGGTTGCCCACTATCCTTGGTTTCCTGGCTTTCAGCCTGTATATCTTTTTTCTTTTCAGGTTCAGGTTTAAATTCTCTTACTTGAGGCTTTTCAGGCATTGATTTCGTCTGTGGTTGATCGTCTTCCTGATCTTTTCTTGATTTTCGTATGATGAGTTTGCTCTTTTTTTCCTCTTCTTCAGGTGTTTTCTCCTTTTTCTTTACTTCTTCCTTTTCAGTCTTATCAGTTTTTTCTTCTTTTTTGGTTTGTTGAGCATCAGTGTTTGCAATTAGCAAGTGTTCAGGTACTCCTTTTGTCAGTATATTATATAAAATCCTTCTGTCAGAAGCATATGTAGATGTAAGTTTTACATGCTTGTAAAATTTATTATCCTTTAGATTATCAAGGTTTTTAGTCAGTAAAACATGAGCTGTCTGGAAATAAGGGAATTCATCAACGAGTAGGTTAAGTTCCCCAAGGCTCTCTTTATCTAAGGAAGCCGGATTGTATAAAAATTTCATTAAATTTTCTGCATTCATCTTTATATGGAATTTAAAAAGTTACTACCAGTTTACGACAGATTTATTAAAAATATCTTCAATAAGTTCTTCAATAATTTTTTCATGCAAAGCAGGTGCCACCGATTCTAAATCCTTGTCTGCTGAATAATCCGCAAATCGTGAAAATTTCTCGTCAAAATCAAATTTCGGGTCAAGCGTATTTGTATATTTAACCCTGACTGTTATGGTCAGTCTCATCATGCTGGCGTACTCATCCCCCGTTATATCCTGTGGTTTAGTGTTGTAATCCCAAATTTCACCTTCAAAATTTAAATCCCCGACACCATTTACCAATGCCAGACTGGTTCTGGAGGTAAATTTATCTTTCAATGCATTTGTAAATTCCTGGCTTAATGTGGGTGAGATAATTTGTGAGCGCGCATTATTTGGAAAATACTGAATGGAAACCGTCTCAGTTTCAGGCGGAATGGAAGCTCCGCTTGTTGAATAAGAGATAGTGCAGCCCTGATTAATGAATGTAAAAACAAGGACTAAAATAAGTGAATAATTCAGCTTATTTGCAGACCCTAAAACAATGTTTTTGGTAAATTGACAGATCATTTAATATCGTATTCTTTAATTTTCCTGTATAAAGTTCTTTCGGAAATACCCAGTTCACTGGCAGCATGTTTCCGTCTACCCCGGTGTTTATCAAGCGCTTTTGTTATCAATTCTTTTTCTTTGTCTTCGAGAGACAAGGATTCCTCAATGATTTCTTCAGTGTCCTGTATATTAATATCATCATTGTTTTTATTCATCTCATAGGAGGTATGTGTATGCTCATTTCTTCCGGGAGGGGTCTCAGGATATAATCTTTTGATAATATGCTCCTGGTCTTCATGAAATTCTATATTTTGAGCTCCTTTATCAATAATTTCATGAACAAGTTTTTTCAGATCATTCATGTCCTTTTTCATCTCAAAAAGGATTTTGTAGAGGATTTCCCGCTCTGTATGAAATGTTTTTTCATCTATACCTTTATATAAAGCCGGCAGACTTGATGTATCATAGTCAGGCAGATATTTTTTTAATTTTGATGCAGTCACCAGCCTGTCCTGTTCAATGATGGACATCTGCTCGGTAATGTTCTTCAACTGACGGACATTCCCCGGCCATCTGAAATTAACAAGGATTTCCTGTGCTTCCTCATCCAGTTTGATAGGGGGCATCCTGTATTTCTCCGCAAAATCAATCGAAAACTTTCTGAAGAGTAAATGTATATCTTCGGGTCTGTCTTTTAGTGGCGGAACATGAATGGGCACTGTATTCAGGCGGTAAAACAGGTCTTCCCTGAATTTTTTTTCACTGATGGCCTCTAAAATATCAATGTTTGTTGCTGCAATAACACGCACATCAGTTTTTTGTACAATAGATGAACCAACTTTAATAAATTCGCCTGATTCAAGCACCCTGAGCAGTTTCACCTGAGTAGACAAAGGAAGTTCAGCAACTTCATCGAGAAATATAGTACCTCCGTTTGCAACTTCAAAATAACCTTTTCTTTTATCATGGGCCCCTGTGAAAGCGCCTTTTTCATGACCAAATAACTCCGAATCGATAGTACCCTCCGGTATTGCGCCACAGTTGACGGCTATATATTGACCATGTTTACGCACGCTAAATTGATGTATGATTTGTGGAAATATTTCTTTACCGGAACCACTTTCTCCTGTTATCAACACTGACAGATCAGTTGGCGCTACCTGCCTGGCAATATCAATTGCCTGGTTGAGCAATGCCGAATTTCCTATAACACCGAACCTCTGTTTTATCTGCTGAACATCCATACCTGATTTGTCATTATATACTTAAAAATAAATTGCCAATTTGATCACAAATTTACAACTTTTATATTAATTTTTAAATAATCAGAAATATAACATATTGTTTTCATTATTACAACAAAAAATGGCCTGGGTTATTGTTTTTATATCAAATTTGTCAAAACTATTCAAATAATTCGAAAATCGGTTATTACTTTCATACTTTTGCCATTTTGAATAAAGTATTCAACAGGTAATATTAATTCATGGAGTTTCTTTGTATTATACCAGCCCGGTACGCTTCTTCCAGGTTTCCGGGTAAACCCCTTACAGATATCAGGGGAAAAACCATGATCCAAAGGGTGTATGAAAAAGTGTCGGATGTCATCCCTGACGTTTATGTGGCCACAGATGATTCAAGAATAGAAGAGACAGTTAAAAAATTTGGAGGCCTTGTTGTCAGCACATCATCTCATCACAAAAGCGGGACTGACAGATGTGCAGAAGCCCTGGAAAAAATTATACTTTTAGAAAAAAAACAATATGATGTTGTGATCAATGTTCAGGGAGATGAACCATTTATACATGCCAGTCAGATTTTGTCCCTGATGGAATGTTTTAGTTCAAGAGATATACAAATAGCAACCCTTGCGAAAAAAATAACCACAGCAGAAGAACTAAAAAATCCTGCCCGGCCTAAAGTTGTGCTTAATAACAGATCAGAAGCCATCTATTTCAGCAGATCAATCATACCATTTTATCATGAAGGAGAAGCCCATGTTTGGCAACATAAACATATTTATTATAAACATCTGGGTATCTATGCCTTTCGAAGCGATGTGTTACAGGAAGTCACTTCACTCGATCCATCTCCTCTGGAAATTGCAGAATCACTTGAACAAAACAGGTGGATCGAAAATTGTTATTCTATAAAGGTCGCAGTGACTCAAAACGATAGTTATCCAGTCGATACACCAGATGATCTGAAAAAATTACCGGAATTTCTTTTCAAAGATGAAATTCCGGAAGAAAAAAAATCTGATTTTGAGACTTAAGAAACAATTTGTTATATTTGTGCGTATAAAATTAAAAACAAAAAGGAAGATTATGAAAAAGAATATACTCATTATAAGCATCATATTTATTTTTTTATTTATTTTAAGTCCACTGGCAACAGAAAAGGGACATGCACTCCTTATGAAACCGGGGAGACGGCTATTAATCCACCGGAAGTTACTGTATACCCGAATCCCTTGAATTATAATTATCTAACAATTAAATCTAAAGGTATTGTCAAGGTGGAGATCACAAATTTATTAGGTCAGAAAATATATAATTTTAATAACCCCAATCCCGATGAAGAACGAATGACAGTTTATGTCGAAGAACTGACTCATGGTATTTATATGCTCAAGATAACTTTTACGACAAATGAGTCGGTTTATAAAAAACTCATCATCAAATAGTTTTGTTAATCGGAGTACTTCCGGTATATCCGCTAAAATACGACAATTCCTCTTCCCAGTCAATTCCCGGTAATTCATTTTTGATGTGATTAATTTTTTTAATGTATGTTTGACAGAATTGTCTGAATGCCGGATTATTTGTGTTTAACGGGCGATGTGAAACTGCTTTTTTTACTTTGATTATCTCATTCATGTATGCCAGGGTTTGCTTATCAAACCAGGTGTCACAAAAACGTTCCCAGACATACACAATAGCAACAGGTGAAAGATGAATCATATCATCACCGTAAAATCTGTAATCACGAAGTTCATCCATGATAATTTCGTAGGATGGAAAATAAGACAATTTGTCATGTCTTTTTAAGAGTTCATAAACTGCCAGAAGAAGTGTGGATTTACTAACCTGATTCTGAAAAGCCCCGTCTTTCCAATGCCTGATTGGACTGATTGTGAAAATAATATGCAAATTCTTGTTGAGTTCGTTTAAACTTGCCATTATTTCTTCTAAATTTTCAATGGTCTGTTGTAAAGAAAGTTTATACCTGTAAAATTCTTTATCAGGTATTTTATGACAGTTGGATACAATGATTCTCTCAGATTTATGCTCAAAGACCCATGAAGTGCCAAGGGAAATAAACATAAAATCAGCTTTCCTGATAAAATCAGAAGAAAAATTAATCCTGTTATTGATTTTTTTGAGGCATTGTTCTTTGTCTGCATCAGAAAAATCTCCGTGATGATAAAAACTTACCCATTTATCATTCACAAAACGAATATCCTTTTCTGTAAACACCTTTTTTTCGCAAAGTATTTGCAGGCCATTCTTTATTGACACAGGATTATAGAGGACCCCAAAAGGATTTTGATCTGTCCTGAACTTAAAATTTCGTAGTTTAAGACCAATGTTATCAGTAAAGCACGATCCTATCATCGTGATTAATGACTGATAAGATATTTTATTACCCGATACCGGAATGTTCACCTTTGTTCTGAATTCCATGATGATTAATACATTTTATATTTCTCATGAGGCCATGATATTTCGTTCTTTTAAGGGCAGATTTTCTGAAAATGGTTCGAAAACGTTCTTCACTGAGATTTTCCCAGTCCTGATCATCCATTTCAGTAAGCCCGGGATTTGGGGCAAAATCTTTCTCATTGTGGAGATTTGCATTCAATGTCCAGGGACAAACGTCCTGGCAAATGTCACAACCGAATATCCATTTGTTCATTGTATCACTAAATTTCCCCGGGATTTCCCCTTTGTTTTCAATCGTCAGATAAGAGATACATCTACCGGCATCAACAATTCCGGGGGCTATGATGGCGCCTGTTGGGCAGGCATCCAGGCATCGTGTGCATTTTCCGCAGTATTCTTTCATTGGCTTATCATAATCCAATTCCAGATCAGTTATAATCTCTCCAAGGAAAAACCAGGAACTCTGTTTCGTCAAAAGTAGCGAGTTCTTTCCAATCCACCCCAATCCGGCTTTTGCTGCCCAGGCTCTTTCCATCACCGGGGCTGAATCAACAAAATAACGCCCCTGAACGTCACCTGCTACAGAAGGAATGTATTCAAACAGTGTTTTTAGTTTTTCCTTCATCACAAAATGATAATCCTTCCCATAAGCATATTTCGAAATTTTGTATGAAGCGCTGAACTGTATCTGCCCCGGCCAGTAGTTTAGTAAAACAGAAATAACACTTTTTGCTCCGGGAACAAGTAAACGGGGATCAAGGCGCTTGTCAAAATGATTTTCCATGTATTGCATAGATGCCTGATATCCGCTTTTGAGCCAGGTTTCCAGTTTGCCGGCTTCTTCACCGAGAAAATCTGCTTTGGAAAAACCACAAACCGAAAAACCCAAATCCAGAGCCTTTCTTTTAATATGTTTTGTTATATCATGTTTGTTCAAGGTGATAATAAACTGGATGACTGACCAAAAGATTCTTCAAAAACAAAATCGGAAAGTTCTTTTCTGGAACGTTCAGAAATCTCCTGTTGTTGTAAATCTTCAGGCAGAATGCGATAATTTCCGATATATCCTGCTGCGAGTGCAGTCATTGGTTCATAGTCAGGAGGTATACGAAATAATTTTCTTGCTTCCGAAAGATTAATGCCAGCCATTTGATGGACAAACAAACCCTCGTGTGCGGCCTGAAAAGTGAAATATGCTGTTGATTGGCCAAGATCATATAATGCGACTGCATTAGGTTTGTTTTTGTATTCGAAATTTGTTTTATACACAGCAAGCATAAGGACAGGAGCTGAATGTGCCCAAACCTGGTTGCCTTTTAGCAGGCTTTGAAATATCTTCCTGTATGTTTCATCGTTTTTTACTCCAACAAAAAAACACCAGGGTTGTTCGTTACGCGATGACGGAGACCAACGGGCAGCTTCTAATAATCTGAGAATGGTGTCTTTTTCAACGTTCTGCTCAGAGAAAGCACGGGGGCTCCATCTTTTTTTCAGGAGCTGATGAATTGTATATGTTGTTTTTGCTTCTTTATTCATCATATATTATATATTAAAAAGGTACAAGCAAGCTTCTTGAATTGATTTTATAATTTTTTAAAAACTGCTTTCGTTGGGAAATCCTTCACAGATGCATAAAAATTACGTATTAATAATTTGTCAACATCAATCTTTTCTCTGTCAATCCGGTCTTTCAATTCTTTATCAACCGGTAGTGAAGTTTTGATATTCCGGACGATTTTTCCTGTTTCCAAATCGTGGTCTGTTATATCAGGATCGTCACTAAAATCAATATCGTCATCATTGTACTAAATTAGATTTTCCGGTACGTCAGTTTCGTTTTTACCTCGAAGAATAGCATTTAATGCCTCAACTTTTTCATCATTAATAATGACTTTAAACCTAAAATTCTAAAACGAAAATCTACTGCAACACTGAACTGCACATTGCTATT
>CAZVTW010000199.1:0-9903 GCA_964629805.1 uncultured Bacteroidales bacterium
TCACCCCGTGAAATTGTTTTAATCGTTAAAGTTATTTCACGGGGTAAACGAATTTATGAAATAATCATTCGTCTTAGTTGATTTAAACAGGCTTCTTTAATGTCGCAGGCAGCCTGATAATAAATTCAGTGCCTTCTCCTTCCTTACTGTGAACTGAAATTGTGCCATGATGCTTTTCGATGATGCCATAACTGATAGAAAGGCCTAATCCTGTGCCTCTACCTACCTCTTTTGTTGTGTAAAAAGGTTCAAATATACGTTTTTTCACTTCTCCTGGCATGCCAACACCGTTATCCCTGATAGAAACAGCAACTTCACCGTTTTCCGAATAGGTTTTTATTTCAATGATCCCGGTTTCAGGAATAGCCTGCATGGCATTATTCAGAATATTCATAAACACCTGGTTAAGTTTACCTGGATAACAGTATATCTGCGGGATGTCAGAGAATGTTTTTCGAATTTGTATCCTGTTTTTGAATTTGTTTTTCAGGATTAAAAGTGTTGATTCCAATCCCTCGTTGATATCAGCCAGTTTTAGTTCGTTTTCATCCAACCGTGAGAAATTCCGCAGTCCCCTGACGATTTCAGCTGTCCTTACAGCTCCTTCTCCTATCCCTTTGAGCAGGTTATCTATTTCTTCGAGCAGGAAAACATAATCAAGGCTTTCTTTGAGTTTGTTAATTTCAATGAAATTTTTTTCAAGTGATTTTTGTTTGACAATCCTTTCGTATTCAAACAAAATCTTAATGATATCTTCAATATCACGTTTGAGGGGCTTAATATTGGCACTGACAAAATTAATAGGATTATTGATTTCATGAGCCACACCGGCAGTCAATTGGCCGAGTGATGCCATCTTTTCTGATTCGATGAGTTGATTTTGGGTTGATTTTAAATTTTCCAGGGCCACTTCAAGTTCTTCCTTTTGCATAAGCACCTCTTTGGTTCGTTCAGCCACTTTATGCTCCAGGAATTTTTTCATCTTTTTTAAATTGCGTGTGCGGATATGAATAATCAATACCGTTAATCCCAGGATGAGAATGCCAATGAGCATATAAAACCATACAGTTTTGTAAAAAGGTGGTTTGACAATAATATCAACAGCGGTACCTTCATCGTTCCAAATACCATCATTATTTGACGCTTTTACCTTAAAGGTGTAATCTCCCGGGGGAACATATGTATAAATGGCCTCAGGATTGTTTTTGACATAAATCCAGTCCTGGTCAAGACCTTCCATTTTATAGGCATAATTATTTTTTTCGCTTTGAATATAACTCAGTGCTGCAAACTTAAATTTCAGTACATTTTGACGATGGTTAAGTACAATTTTTTCTGTTTCAGTAATGTGTTGTGATAAGGGAGATTTAGCCCCGGGACCAATCTTCACAGGCTGAAAAAAGAGCTGAAAATCAGTCATAACAACAGGCGGTACAAATTCATTTACCCTGATATCGTCAGGATCAAAGAAGACCACACCTTCATCGCAGCCAAAAAATAAAATACCGTCTGTGTTTTTATGAAAAGCGCCAATATTAAATGAATTACAATGTAACCAATTGTCTTCATGATAATTGATAAAAGAAATATTTGCCATATCATTCCCTGCTACCACTTTCGAAAGGCCATTATTTGTGCTCAGCCAGAGGTTACCGTCATCATCTTCAAGGATTCCGTAAATGACATTATCCGGCAAACCATTGTCAGTCGTAAAAACTTTTGAAACGGAGTTGCCTTTATCAATGTATATGAGCCCGGCATTGTCTGTCCCGAGCCAGGTGCCACCTTTTCTGTCTTCATGTACGGAGTAAATTGTGTTTGCATATTCTGAAGAAAACAGATGTTCATCTTTCATGTGGCTGAATATCTTTTTTTCCGGATTAAAATAGTTAAATCCGTCAAAAGTGCCGATGAGTAAATTGCCGGCTTTGTTCTGTCGGATGCAGTATACCTCGTTATGTATTAATGTGTTATCCTTCTCTGGTTGAGAAATAAATGATTCAAGAACCCTGCCGGTTGTGTCAATTTTATAAAGACCCTTAGATGTTCCAACCCAGAGATTTGTGTCCCTGTCTTCAAAAATGGTCATTATTTCATTGCTGAGCAGAGAAGACGAGTCTTCCGGCAGAGAACTGAAAACCTCGAATTCATAATTGTTTTTTCGTATATTTTCAGCAGAGAGCTTATTTAGCCCGCCACCGGCAGTTCCTATCCAGAGATTATCATGTGAATCGATCAGTAGGGCGTAGATGATGTTATGAGATAAGGAATTTGGGCTCTCAATGTGTTCTATGGTTTCAATACGGCCTTCGAGAGCATTAATACGGCATAATCCGCTGTCTGTTCCGAGCCAAACTGTTTTGTCTTTCTCACAAATAGCAAAGATTTCATTACTTGGCAGGGTATTCTTTACATCGCCGTTTTTTTGAATTTTTCCGAATTGAATTTTTACTGGGTCAAGGGTATTGAGGCCGCCACCATAGGTTCCTATCCAAAGAAGTCCTGAATGGTCGGTGTAAAGTGAGAGGAGATAATCATTTGACAGACTTTCGGCATTATCAGGAGCATGTTTAAACAGATCAACTATCTCATATTTACTGTTGTACCTGATTAAACCACTGCCAAATGTGGCAAACCACAGGTTCCCTTTGTTATCCTCAGTCATATCCATAATTTCCGCATCACCAAGTATATTACCGAATGATGTCCTGTGTGTAATTCTTTTGACAGCTTTCTTTTCTTTGTCAAATTTATTAACACCCCTGTTGGTTCCAATCCAGATGTCGCCACTGTGGTCTTTATACAGGCATAAAACATGATTGTGACTCAGGGTTTTGAGATTGTCAGCAGTGTGTTTGAAATGGTCCGGTTTTTCATTTCCCGGGGTAAATCTGAACAGCCCTGTTTCTGTTCCCACCCAGACATGACCATTGTCTTCGCTCAAAATGGCGGTAACAGAGGTGATATCATTAGCTTTTGTTATGCCTGAGATATTCAAATAGCCGGATGTATTTAACTTATTATTTGTTGTATCAATTGACAGGTTGAGTTTATTAAGCCCCTTATCCGTTCCTATCCACAGATTTCCGGAGCTATCACCGGAGATAGCCATAATTGAATTACCTGCCGGCGGGAGTTCATCTCCTTTTGTTTGCAGGAAATGTTTAAATGTTCCGTATTTCCTGTTATACCTGTTCAGCCCGTTGCCTTCGGTACCAATCCAGATGTTTCCGTTTTTATCCTCATCTATACATAAAATATAATTTCCTGAGATGGCATTTTCTTTGTCTGAAGCCTGAAACACAGTAAATTCATTCCCATCATACATATTAAGACCATCCTGGGTTCCAAACCACATAAATCCTTTTGAATCCTGAAAAATGCAGTTCACTACACTTTGAGATAAACCTTCTTTGACAGATATATGATCAAAATTATCATGATTCATTTGTGCAAGCAGCATGTTCGTCTGAAACATGATAAGGACCAAGATACTGATTTGATATTTGTAGCTAATCATATTTAACCGACTTTATATCCAAGTTTTAATAGTTCGGGGGCTATCTCAAGTAAATGTTTACGAAGAACTTCCAAATTGATTTCAAACCTCAGAATGCCGCTTTCCATGATCAAAAAGTTGATTGATGCCCCTTTTTTTGCCAATCCCCCACGCTCACTGACAACCAGGGTAGGGGAGTTTTTTACTTTTTCTAAAATCGACTGTAATTCCCTGCTGCGTGATGAAGGAATATACAGGATATGTACATGCTCTATTTCTTCTGTTGATTTTATCAGTTTTACCTTAATATCCTGATTATTCCCTGCCTTTTTTATAGAAGCCATCACCTGCAGTTCTTCATATATTGGGCTGTTACCATACACACCGATGATAAATTTTCCTTTGTTCCATTCATCCGGCCAGGTGATATGTTTGCTGAATTTATAGATAAACAGCGACTGTGTTTTATATTTCAGGTTTTGTCCACAGGATTCCTTACAGGACGCAAAAATGCCTAATACCAAAAAAAAGGATATGACAATAAATTTATATGTATTTTTCCTGCTCCTCATGTGCTTTTTTGATATTAAAAAGGCAGCTGATATGATAATTTGAAAACAAACTCCCTCGAAGGCCCTGGTAATGGTGCATTAAGGCCAAAGTAAGGCTGAACATATGTTATCTGTCTGTTGAAAATATCATTAACACCTATTCCGAGTTCCAGTCCTTTCACCAGGAAATTCCTGTTCCTGTAAAACAAATTGGTCAGGATAAGTGGCTTAAATTCTTCAATTTGTCCTGTCACATTAAATTTGGCAGGAATGAAATTACCCTGTTCGTCAATCGTATCTCCGCCCAAAACAACATCATATCCGTATCTTTTGCCGAAAAATGATGAGGTCAGGTTAAGAGAACTATTTTTCGAGAATTTATAACACAGGTTCATGTTCACCTTGTGCCTGGCAAATCCAAGCAGGTATGATTCGTTTAGTATGCGCCTGTGTTCCGGATCGCGATGAAAATTACTCACAGCATAGGCTGAAATTTTCGGGAAATTCCTGACTGTATACATGGAATAGTTCAGGTTCAGGTATCCCCATTTGCTTTTGTGAATTATTTCAAGTTCAGCCCCACGCGAACCTGATTTATGAAAATTTTGATAGGCTGAAATTTCCGATTCCGCACCATGTAAAGATCTGAGCAAAGAGTCCTGGAAATGATGATAAACGATTGTTTTCTTTGATAAAATGTTAAAAACATTGGCCCTGATAAATGTGTTATCACTGAGCTGATATCCCAATTCTGCCTCAAAGACGAATGCTCGCTCGGGTTCAAGCTCTTTTTCAAAATCGACAATTTTTGTTGAATCATCATTAAAGACATAATCACCATCAAAAGACTGGTAAATATTTCCAATGGACGGCGCTCTGAAGGCATTACTGGCAAGCACTTTGAAATTCCATTTGTCAAATTTTTTGGTTATCCCAATCCTGGGGACCAGTGTTGGTTCGTACTTTGAGTTGATCTCGAACCTCAGTCCTGCCAGGATATTAATGCGGGGAAGGATAAATATCGACTGTGCAAACACGGCAGCATTTGTATATGATACAGTTGAATCCTCGAAATAGAATACTGAGCTGGTATCTTTTATCTTTGCCATATCAGTGTAAACATCTACCCCGGCCAGAAAATTTGTACGGTGTGAGATATCCCAGTTCAGGGTGAGTCCCTCACGCAACCTGACAATATCTGAGCCTTTCACCGAATCCGACAGCGAAGTATCCCTCAGGTTCTTAGCATATTCAGTGCCCCTTTCCCAGGGCGACTGGACATTGATATTCATTTTTGGGGTAAGGCTCATATTTGGCATCAGGTTAAATTTGTATTTCGCTTCAATGTAATGACCGATGAGCCCAAGGCGCCGGTAAAGGCTTCCGTCTGTGTTCATGGTTGATACGTCTGTGTTTCTGTACAAATCGCCAATGTGCCTGAGGCTGAAATTTTTGTATGAAATACCAGTGTTGAAAAACAGGTGGTCAATTTCCGAATTATTTGCCAGGGGGACATATTTACCAATGCCAGTTTCGTAACACGACCAATAGTCTTCTTTACAATTGTAAAAACTATAAACCGAATCATCACTCATGTGTGACCTTCCGCCAAAAATGTTGAAATTGTATGAGAAATTTTCCCAGTCTTTGGCTGTATGGAGCCAGTAGTTATGACCGCCAAATCCGTTATTCATCACTTTTACGTTTGCTCCGGCTGCTATACCATCAAAATCCTCTCCGTCTTTGGTTATAATGTTTATGACGCCATATTCTGCAAATCCCCCGTAAATAGCAGAACCGGGCCCGCGAATAATTTCTATCCGTTTGATGAAATCAACCGGAAAATGGTTGCCAAAATACACATGTGCTGAATAATGTTCATTAATTTCCTGGCCGTCAATCATAACAAGCACTTTCCCTTCAGTTGCCCAATTGGCCCGTATCCCCAAACCTATTTTCCCTGACCTGTCAAGACCAAACTGGAAGCCCGGGACAAGACGAAGCACATCAATAAGATCGCGGGCACCTGCATTGCGTATTTCTTCTTCCGTAATCAGGGTGACAACTGAAGGATTTGTGCGTGTACTCAGAGATTTTTTTGTGGCAACGGACATGAGGGAATTAATAAACCGTTCCAGCTCATTGGAAACACCAGGTGTTTTGATGGAATCGAGCTGCGTAAGCGACATATCGTAAAAATCATACAGGGAGATTGTGTCTTCCCCGAAAACAACATAATCACCAAGCGGTTTTTTCTCCTTTTTGCGTAAGGGAAAAATATACATCATTTCAAATTCGTCTGAAATGGTATCATTTTCCGGTTGAGCCAGCATCTCACCAATTATAAGCGTTGGCATTATAAACAGGAGTATAGTACCTTTTATAAGTTTGTTCTTGCTCATTGTTATAAACAATATTTATTTCGTTCATTGTGTAACACTATACACCTGGATAGGATGATGTTTTCCTTCCAGGAGAATTTCACCAATACCTGTCGTTTTATAGCCATTCAGCCTGTCTCTGATTTTTTGCTCAAGGTCCCCGGAAATCAACACATGCTGGTGTAAATGGTTGCATTGTTTTTCAATGCGAGCAGTTGTGTTGATTACATCGCCGTGATATGCAATCTCTGACTTCACCACTCCAACTTCTGCAACAGTGACATAGCCGGAATGAACAGCCGCCTTAAAAACGGGTATGATGCCGTATTTTGATATGTAATAATGCTTTTTATTCAGCAGTTTTTGCTGAAACTGAAAAAACACATTGATACAATTCAGGTCCTGGATTCCATCCTGCACTTTCCATGTCAGTACCACCTCATCGCCGACATACTGGTAAACCTGGGCTCTGCATGAGATGATAAAATCCGATAAATCCCTGTAACAGTCCTGCAACAGCCGGCTGAATTTAATGTGTCCCAGTTCTTCAGCAATACCGGTTGATGATTTCAGGTCAAGAAAGAGAAATATCCGCTCTTCTGATTTTGGTTTGTAATATTTGCCCAGTATGAGCTGAACCAAAACTTCCGGGCTGATTTTATTTTTAATCTGAAGGATGAAATTAATACCCAGACTGACCAGGAAACCAAAGACAAAAATAGCAATGAATTCAGATTGTTCAAAAAAACCGGGTATTTTCAACAAGGCATCAGTAAATGATACGCCTTGTGTCAGTATGTTGTTTGTAAAAATAACAACAGCGCTGATAGAGAGGATGGTAATAATGTATATGAGCTTTTTGAACAGGATAGCTGATAAAAATGCTTTTCTTTTAAACAATCCCGGGAAAACATAAATTTCAGCTAAGCCGGTGATTATGCCAATAAAAAAACCGATGAACCCCAGTGATATAAAATCAGTGTTCACAAAGAAAATGTTATCACCTGAGAAGAAATCCCTTATAAAATGTGTCGGATGATTTTTTCCGTGACTTGCCAACAGAACAATGATTGCATATAGTTTGAAGTATAATTCCCACCATGCAATAATAAATAATAACTCTTTAAAATTATACCAAAATTTCCGGCTAAGCTTCATACAATGTGATGACTTTGGATGCAAAGTTACCGTTTATTTTGGTTTGTTCCAATTTGTTCTGCAAACCCGGGAGATTCTTAAGGTATAAAAAAAACGGATAGTTTCAAGCCTTAAACTATCCGTTTTAAAAAAAGTTAATCTCTGTGTGTGTTTACCAATTGAGAATTTTTTTGAAATCAAATTCTTCCGGATTCGGAACAATCTTACCTGCTGCTTCATAATCTTCTTCTGTGATGTAGTGCAGGTTGTTGTTAAATACAAGCTGCACCCTTTCCGATTCAATGTTGACGAGGCGGGGTTTAACCTTACCATGTTCATCTTCAACATCTTTCAGGAAGAGGGGTTTAATATCACCTTTCGGATCAGAGGTAACCATACAGCCTGTCTTGCCTTCTTTGAAAAGTTTATACACACCGGTACCAAGCAATGTGGCATAAGCCAGGTCGTAGGCAATTGGTCTGATGCAACGCAGCTCGTAACCAAGTTCAACCGGACGGCTTTTTACTTCCATGCCGATTTTTTTGAGTTTTCTTTGTACCAGCATGTTAAAAATATGCGATTTACTGACATTACCCAATTCAGGATGACCGTGGGCATCGTAGGTGAAATTGATTCCTGTTCCTTCGATGTCTTCATCGCTCAGGAAATGGAAAACACCTTCGCTGACAACCGAAACACCATACCTGATACCAAGAATTTGCCTTTTGAGCATTGATGATACAATCAGGCTGGTAATTTTTGGTACGCTAATTTTTGTTTTATTAAACATTTCAGGAATGACGATCATCGGGAAATGGCATGATGTGCCAATACCAAAAGCCAGGTGACCTGCTTCACGTCCCATTGCAGCAATCACAAACCATGTGCCGCTTGTACGGGCATCTTCATAAATGGTAGAAGCTATTTTTACACCTTCTTCTTTGGCAGAATGATAACCAAATGTGGGGCTGCCTTCCGGCAGGGGTAAATCATTGTCAATTGTTTTTGGCACGTGAATATTGGCTACTTCTACATTGTTTTCAGCAAGGTATTTCGAAAGCCGGTTTGCTGTTGAAGCTGTATCGTCGCCACCAATTGTCACCAGGAGTTTGACATTATTCTCAACAAAAAAATCTGTTGTAAATTCATTGTCTTTCGGTTTAAAACGGCTCATTTTGAGCGCTGAACCGCCACGGTTATAAATCCTGTCTGCAAAATCAAAATCCAGGTGCTGGTACTGGTGCTTTTCTCCGAAAATCCCTTTGTAACCTTCATGAACACCAATAACATCGTAACCCTGGTTTAAAAATACCTTTGTAACAGAACCAACAACTGTGTTAATTCCCGGTGCAGGTCCGCCTGCACATAAAATTGCAATTGCATCTTTCATCTGAAAAAATTTTAATTAATGATATGTTACTATTATTTCAATAAAATTTTTATTTTGAAACCGCGAAATTAAAATAAAAATATAAATACCAAAGTGATTTTTTTATTGAATCAGTTATTTAACAATTAATTAAGGCTTTGGCAGGTTTTTTTTGACTGTAACGTCCAATTTCCAAAAAAACGGGATTTAAATTGGTTTCGAAACATTTGAGTAGAAATTGCGTTTTTGTGTCATTGAGCTTTTATAAGGCATAAAAAGGAACAAATGTTTTTAATATAACATGTTAGATGAACAACTCAAAAGAAAAAGATATATATCAGGGCGGAAACAAGCTCCCTTTGTTAGAGGAGTTCTATACCATTCAGGGAGAAGGTTATCACACCGGGGAAGCAGCGTATTTTATCCGCATCGGGGGATGTGACATTGGTTGCAGCTGGTGTGATACGAAATTTTCATGGCTGGCTGATTTTCATTCGCTTACTGATGTCAAAATCATTGCCGATAATGTTGCAGCTACACCAGCCAAATCAGTTGTAGTGACCGGCGGAGAACCGACACTTTATAACCTTTCACCCCTTTGTGAGGCCCTTAAACAATTCAACATCATCACATTTATTGAAACAAGCGGCGCTTATCCCCTCACAGGCCAGTGGGACTGGATATGCCTCTCTCCTAAAAAAAATAAACCACCTTTACCTGAGATTTATGATAAAGCAGGTGAATTAAAAGTGATCATCGACAAAGAACTTGATTTTATCTGGGCTGAGCGTGAATCAACCAAAGTGCGCCACGATTGTTATCTGTATCTTCAACCCGAGTGGAGCAAACAAATGGTCATTGCACCTGAAATCATCAGGTATGTCAAAGCTAATCCAAAATGGAAAATTTCAATCCAGGCACATAAATTCCTAAAAATACCTTAACTTAGCAGAAAAGAATTAAATA
>CAZVTW010000200.1:0-9901 GCA_964629805.1 uncultured Bacteroidales bacterium
TAATAAATGAACGGAGTGAAATTTATTATGCTCATTGATAGCGGATCGGTATTATGACTGTGGTATTGATCTTTTGATTTAAGGTCAATTGCATGTTAAAACCGTATTCCTCTTAAAAGCTGTTTTGGAATAGTAACCTTCATATTTGAAAAGATTCGCTCAAATCAGTTTAATCCCCTGAACTTAATTTTTTCTTTATAACAAAGTCGCATAATTGTGTCTTTTCCGGTAATTAAAGCAACAGGTAACCCACCTGGCGCTTGCAACCATTGTCCACTTAACATCAGATTTTTTAATCCTTTGATTTTCCCTGTATGTGCCAGTGATTTTCCCGACAAGGTTGGCCAGAACCCCATAAATGCTCCCCGGTAAGCATTGCAATACCGTTGATAGGTTTGCGGACTGGCAACATCAAGTAATTTAAGTTTACTTTTCATATAGGGAAAACGCGTTTCCATTGCTTTTATAACTTCCTTCCCTATGCGAGTCTTTTCTTGCTTATATTGTTCTTTATCTTTTATGAGTTTCTCCCATACAGTCAATTCAGGTTCAAACTGGTTGATAGCAAATGTGACAACCGAATGTCATTTTGGGGCAAATTTTTTTTCATAGGCATAGTGTGTCATTTGCAAGTGTTCAATTGGCTTATCATTCTGATAAATGCTAATTGAATGAACAGGGAAGCGCAATGTACGCGGAATATTTTCCATTGTGCCTTCGTAACCAATACCTACATAAATGTTTGATGCCAATGGATAGTCCTTTGGATTATTGTACCTTTTTTGGAATTTCGGGTCATTATATTCCTTTTTTAATAGTCTATCATAAAGGACTTTTGCATCGCAAGCTGCAATAAAATAATCGCCTGTAAAAGATTTTCCATTCCTGCAATGAATTTCATTGGCCTGCTTTCCTTTTATGGACAAATCCATAGCTTCACACGATGTTTCAACTGTTCCACCTAAAGAAACATATTTGTCCAACATTCGCAATGACATGGCTTTAGAACCACCATACGGTATAGATGATTGGTTTGCGGTAAATGTACCAAGTGGAAAGAGTACTGAGATAGCGCTAAAATTTCCCTCAGGCATAAATGAATTAATAGCGCCTCTTAGCGCTGGGTGTTTAAATGTACCGGCAAGTTCCTGAACGCTGAGTTTACTATATTTCTGCATAATGAAACCAATGTCTTTCATTGAAGCCATATACCGGAATTTATCAATAATATTCATCATATCCACAGGCTTTCCGACAGGCATTTCAAATGACTGCAATTTTTTTATGGCGCTGCAAAACTCCTCGATTGCATCCCTGTCTTCGGGTGATATTTCAAGCCAACTTGATTTAAGTCTTTCCAGGTCACGACAGAAGTTTACAGTTATATCCAGATATTCAAAAGCCAGAAAGCTTTCTGGATGATATATCTCCACGCCATCTAAAGCGCCAACGGTATCCCAGAGCCGGCGTATGGCTGTTCCTTCCTTTGTCCCTACTAACCAATGGATGCAGCCATCAATATGGTAACCTTGTCGGTCCCAACCCGTGCATTCTCCACCCATTGTATGATGTTTTTCAAGAATAATACTTTCAAAACCATTTTTCTGAGCAAAAATTCCTGCGGTCAATCCGGAAATACCTCCTCCAATGATTACTATTTTTTTCATATACTATTTCTTTTATACATTTTGAATTTTAGTTTCTAAACTTGAACATGACTCATTTATATATGCGTTTATTTCTTTCTTTGCTTTTGAATACATGCATTTAGAAGCAGAAGATGAAATGTTTAATATTTTAGCTATTTCACTGTGATTATAACCTTCAAAAATGTATAACGAGAAAATGATCCTGTAGCTATCAGGTAATTGATATATAGCCTTATTTATTTGACATACTTCAAATTTTTCCATTTTCTGATCCTGAAAAATGTCCTGTACATCCTGATAACTAATTTTTTCATTAAAGGAAATGCCGGTTTTTCGTTCTTTTAAAACCTGAATGCTTTTGTCAATTACAATCCGTTTTAAACATTTGCCAAATGAACGCTCCAGTTGAAAAGATGATAATTGCCTGAATGTCTCAATAAAAGCATTTTGGAGAACTTCTTCAGCCTCCCTGTGTGATTTTAAAATACGAAAACTTGTATTAAACATAGCTTTAGAATAATTTTTATATAGTTTAAATTGTTCCTTCCTACCCGAATTCTTATATTTTTCAATTTGCTTTTTATATAAAACCATGGCTGATAAATATTACCTAAATTTCTAAAATAGAATCGTAACGAAACACTGAAATGTGCTTAGAAATTGAGAAGCGCATCAAAAAATATCGCAAGCGTAGCTATTGTTACGGTGAGATATTTTGCAGAGAGTATTCTCAATAGCAATGTTCAGTTCAGTGTTGCATTAGATTTTCGTTTTAGAATTTTAGATATTAATTGATTTCTTTACTCCAATCAAAATTTACAGTATCTTCATGCCATTTGGGCCAGTGGCTGCACCAATCCGGAACCTGGCAATTTTTGACCCTTTCCATTAATTGATAAGGTTTTATGTCCAGAACAGGGCTCCCGGAACCAGCATCAATAAATGAGGTATATACAAAACCGTTTTCATAGTCAATATTTTTGATTTCAACTATACTGACCATTACAGGATTTGGCCGAAAAGGTGACCGTGTGGCAAAAACACCGAGGATATCAGGTCCGTTTTTGAATATTTTTCCAAGCAATGTTCTGTTCCGGCGCTCTTTTGAATCCGTTAAATGTGCCCACCACAGCACATGAATATGGCTATATCCATTTAAGTTTAGCAAGGCTGTCTTAAATTCCTCTTTAAGGATTATTACAGTTCTGCTTTCGGTTTTTTTAATATCCCCGATATTTTTGAGTTCAAATGTTTTCATGTTTTTCCTGATTTAAGATTGAAGTATACTTTTGATTCTTAATAATAGAATTGTTTTCAATATTTTTTAATAAATGCCTGATGAAACGTGATGCAGGTGCCCCGTCAATTATGTTGTGGTCAAAACTTATGGTTAAGCATAAGCAGTACAATGTAAAATGAACCCTAAAAGAGATACATGTTGTTTTTGATGGTTTCTGATTGATTTAATGGCTGTTCTAATTTCTGTAATATCAACTTCTATGAGTGCATGTACCATGTTTTTTTTACTGGCTGCATTCAAAAGGTCCGCTGAAGCTTTCCTGAATGAAGAAAACTTTTTGGTTTGATATGTTTTCTTTATTTTTTTCATGATAATATTTAGATATTTCAGTAAATGAGTAATGATGTAACAATAACGATTAGTCCAAATATTCCGGCAAGGATATCAACCATCACAACCTGCTTGCCTTTGTTTTTAGATAACATCCCCGCCACCCATTTTTGAAATTTTTCATAATAAAACTCCTTACTTAAATTTATTTGGGTTATCAAAGTCAAATTCCGTAACATAAAAATCGGCATAGTTATATTTCTCGTCATTAAGCATCCAACCGGCTTTGATATTTGCAGGTATCATCATGCCCTCAACCTCTTTGTAATTGCTTACTTCACCCACCCAAGATTTCTTCGTGTCTTCCATATACCGTTCTGTTTCAATCTTGGTGATTTGTCCGGCAGTGTTAAAATGTACATCATAATATACTGACATTCCGTTATAATTCATGGTAAGCTTTGCAGTTGAATCATTTATTGCTGTCCATGAAATATAATCATTTGGAAGCAGATTGGTGGGCATACAAACACTCTCACCTAACCAGCGTAGCAGTTCTGCCTGATTGAGCGTGTTGCCTTTTTTATTTACGATTCGAAGAAATCCAAACAGGTATACCGATAAATTCCTTTTATTCGCGACATAAGAATCCCGTGCATGAAATGCCCTGGTTTTTCCGAGCCATACAAAACCAGGTGGCTGCGCTGTAAAGTATTGTTCTCCTGTGATGTCAACCCAGTCTTTACCCACACCGATTTTAAACCGGCCAGTATGTTTTAGTCTTAACCGGATAAGGTAGGGTTGTCCCTCTTCCAGTGCATATCGGAAATAGGTCTGAACAGGCTTAGGTAATTCAGTTATTCTTTTGTGATGAAATGTTTGGTCCTTAAGGATTTTAGATTCTGAAAACAGTTTTTCTACTTGATTGGTAGTTGAACAACTGATAAGTCCCATAGTCGAAATGATTAAAATTAATACTTTGTTTTTCATCTGTTTAAAATTTACGATTTAATCCTCTACCGGGTAGAGGCAAGCTATCCTCATGCCTGCCTGTAGCAGACAGGTGTGTACCACAACCTAATTCAAGAACTGATGCTCCCGGATTAATGTAAGTTTCTATTTTCTGAATAGAATTACTGTAAGCCACTTCCAGACTTTTTACCTGTTTATCATAGTACTTTGCCAGTTTGTCCCAGATTTTCTTTTCTTTTTTTTGCCGATTATTCATAGTTGATGTATTAGTTCATTTGTAAATATATTTTCCTTATATTTTGTCTTTCCTTATTGATTTTATTTGCTTCTGATGCTTTTTCATGAAATGTCTTTAGTTTGGTTATCGGTTGAATTTTTCTTTCCTTCTGCTTTGGTTATTTGAAATTAACAATTATATCTTCAGCAATTCGTTTGCCAGTTGTTAATTTTGAAATATCAGGATACACTTTACCATTCTCACCGTTTGGACTACTATGACCAATCATTCGTGTGCTTTTTTATTACTTCGAAAAATTGTTCTGTTGTAAAAGGTGTTTCCATGATGAATGTTTTTTTGTTTAGTAATTAAAATATGATTAAATGAATTTCATGATTATTCTTCTAATTACTAAAACAATATTTATTAAAAGCAATACACTCAGAATAATGTGATAAGCATCTGGGATAATTGTTGTATCCGAATAAGTCCGGTAAATAACTTCTCTTTTTGCATTTAGGTAAAGTTTTATTATGGTTTGTATTTCAAGATCATGCGAATGATAAAAGAAATTTCTTCCCACTCCTTCCAAGGCCTGCTTTATCTTACCCGGTAAAATTGTCTAATATTTCTTTGTCATTCTCTGAAAGACTTCCATTGAGTGATTTCAGCTCTGTCAAAGGAGCATTGACACTGCCGTTTAACTGCCTGCACATCTTCCTGAACATACTTCCCGTAAGTAATTTATAAGTTGTGAACAATGCAGTTTTAGCCTTTATCGGGTTGGGTAACTTTGTTGCAAAATTTTTCCAGTGTTTATCCGGGCGCTGAAAAAAGAACATTAAGCCGCTTGTCCAACAACCCAACAGCAAATAATCCGCGTTTTCAAGGACTTCATCGCTGTATTCCTGGATCGACATTACATTGGATTCAATTTCCTTTTTTCTCAAATAGGATGCTATCTCTTCGGCATAATTCTTTGTTGTGCCGGTTCTGCTGTTATAGATAATTACTGCTTTTTCCATATTGATTGAGATTTAAGTTATTAAATTAAATTAAGAATTATATATTATTTACTTTGTTTTTGAGACATCAAACACTATCTTCCCCTTAACATCAGCTCTTTCAATCATTTGATGGACTTCCGCTGCTTTTTCAAGTGGGTAGTGACCGGCAATTATTGGTTTGATTTTGTTTTGAGCAAGCAAGCGAAACATTGCTGTCAGGTCCTCAACAAACCAATCGGGATGCTTCTTGCGCAAAGACCCTATGGAATAAAAATTGGCTGTTCGTAAGTTGGGTAAAATATTCCATAGCTGAAGCTTCATAAAATCCACGGGTATGTTCCCTCCTTTTCCCATTACAGCATTATAAAATCCATAGGCAACAAGTGTTCCCCCTTTTTTCAATATGCTGAATGATTTATTGAAGTTCTTCCCTCCAATTGGGTCAAAAACTGCATCAACTCCTTTAGAAGTATTGTTTTTGATATAGGATGTAAAATCTGTTTCTCTGTAATCAATTGGTATTGCACCATTCTCAATGATGAGATCGTGTTTGGAAGGAGAGGCAGTGCCGTACATTTCAAGGTTCTTTAGTTTTCCAAGCTGTAGCATTGCCAGTCCGACAGCCCCGCCAGCTCCATGAACCAGGATTTTTTGTCCTTTTTGAATTTTGGCAATGCGATGGAGCATTTGATAGGCTGTAACATAACTCAGTATAGTACAGACTGCCTCGGCCGGATCTAATTTGTCCGGAAGGTGGACCAGCCTGTTTTCGTGCAGACAAATGTACTCTGAATAAGCTCCAATCACGGTCATGTCTGCTACCTTATCTCCTTTATGGAAACGGGTTACGGCATCACCCACCTGATCAACCACGCCAACCATATCATAACCAGGTGAGAAAGGAGGCTTTTCTTTTACTTCCGGGTACATTCCTTTGCGTATCATGATGTCTGTAAAGTTGGCGCTGGTATATAATACCTTTATTCTAACCTCTTTATCTTTAGGTTCAGGAAGGTTAGACTCTTCAACGAGCTGCAGTTCTTCGGGCCCGCCAAAATTTTTAATGATGATTCGTTTGTAACGCATAGTATTTTGACTTAAATTGATAAATCATTCTGTTTAATTCTAAAATTCATATTTCTTAAATATTATGTAATACGGATAATTATAGTGTTTTTTTCATTGGATACAGATTAGAACTCTATTTAGGACAACTTCCCTCCCAGTGGAAACCATTATTTCATTTATTTGGTGTTTTTCGTATCCAACCATACTTACCTCGAAGTTTCTACGACCTACCGGGACGTTTTCTAAACTAAAATTTCCCTCTATGTCAGTAGTTGTACCTATCGTAGGTTCTGTATTTAGAATGACTATAGTAGAAAAAGGCAACGGTTGTTTAGTGGTGTTATCATAGACACTTCCTCTGACTGTTTGGGTGGCCGTTTGCGAAATAGCCGGAACACTTAAGATAGCAATTAACAATACTGTTACTGTTGTTTTTACAATTTTTGTTGCAAATCCTTTATTTATTTGTGCATTTTTATTTGTTGTTTTCATTTTCAATATTGTTATTTAGAATTGTTTGTTATTTGATCTTTTGCATTACAGATATAATATGTTTTCTTAACTCCTGTGTTGACAAAAAACTTGTTACATGACCTGTTTTAAGTACCATTACATTGTCTCTATTGTAGGATTTCCGCTGCCTTTCATATTGAATGTACTGATCATACTGTCCAAGCAAGGGAAAGACATTATCGTCTTTTACCTTTTGAAAATCTTCCTCAAAATTGAGCGTCTCCTTAATTTTTTCCGGATTTTCCCGGGCAATCCGCCCACCCATTTTTCTGTACCCGGAATCTGTAAAAAGATGGTCCAGCGCAGCCCCGGCCAGAAGGGGTAAATAAGCATCTGCCGAGTTGTAATAAGAGTGGTGGAGGTTGGTGACCCACCCGCCCAGGCTGATTCGGGAAATCACAGGCGAATTGCCGGGCAATGACGCCACCCATGCTTACCCCGGCGATAACCACTTGGGAGAATCCAAGGTGGTTCAATAACTCGCTGATGTCCCTGGCACAATCTTTAATTCTAAAGGTATTCACCTTTGATGTTTTACCGTGTCCGCGCATATCCGGAGCGATTAGAAACAATCCTTCCTTTGGTAAAGATTCCAATTGAGGCTTCCACATATTTCGCTCCGCTCCAAGTCCGTGAATCAAAACCACGGGCGTGTTGTTTTTATCTCCAAAAGCGCTGTAATGCAATTCGATATTGTCTATTGTTTGAATTTTCATATTAATTCCTTATTCCTAAATTAATGATTCAATAACTTCAGTAAGCTCCGATTTTGAAGGAATTCCTTCAATAACCCTGTAAATTTCAGAGCTTTTAAAAACGAAAATTGTTGGTATCTTTTTAATAGCAAATTTTTCATGGAGGTCTGATGCCAATTGTTCTTCAATTTCAAAAAAATCTATTTCGTTTTTGTACTTTTTTTCCAGTTCGGTTAATGTACTCCTGAGTATAACCACTGAACCGTTCCATTCATTAGAAAAAAGGACAATGGCATTTTTCCTGTTATTCAAAACTGCTTCTTCAAATTGTTCGCCTCGTAAACTATTCATTCTTTAATCCATTTTTTTGCGTATTATTGGCAATGGGTATGCCAAAGAATGAAAGCGTAAAAAATATAGACTTTAAGATGCTGAAAATTAATGTATTGTGAAGATAAAATAATTCTTGTGGAATGAAACAGAAATGCTTTTTTTGCCAATATGTTGGCAATTGTTAATATATTGGCATTTTTAAGGTTTGGAAATGCCTAATTTTTTCATTCTGGCTTCCAGTGTGGTTCTTTTTATGTTTAGAAGTTTAGCAGCTCCATTTTCACCGCTTATCCGGCCCTTAGTTTCTTTTATTGCTTTTAAAATAAGTTGACGTTCATTTTCTTCAAGTGTCGGTATATCCTTGTTTACATTTTTTTTCTTATTTGGCAACCAGGTTCCATATGTTAAGCGATTGCCACTGCAGATAATTACAGCCCGTTCAATAATATTTTCCAATTCCCTTACATTTCCTGGCCAATCGTATTCAATAAGGTGATTTATGACCTTTTCAGAGGTTTCTGTGATTTTTTTGCCTGTTTTTGTGGTGTATTTTTTTATGAAATGATTTACCAGTAAAGGAATATCTTCTTTTCTTTCCCGAAGTGGAGGAACATGAACAGGAAAGACATTTAAACGATAAAACAAGTCTTCTCTAAAATCACCATTATCTACAGCTTTTTCAAGATTCCTGTTGGTAGCTGTGATAATCCTGACATCGGTTTTAATTGTTTTTGTGTCGCCAAGACGTTCAAATTCACCTTCCTGTAATACCCGTAATAGTTTTACCTGTAAATTAGTCGGAAGTTCACCAATTTCATCCAAAAACAGCGTACCTTCATTAGCTATTTCAAACCGTCCTTTTTTATCAGAATATGCTCCCGTAAAAGCTCCTTTTAGGTGACCAAAAAGTTCACTCTCAACAATATCAGGAGCCAATGCAGCACAATTAACCTTAATTAATGCTCTGTTGCTTCTGTTACTGTTATTGTGAATTGCCCTTGCTATCAATTCTTTGCCTGTTCCTGTCTCACCAAAGATCAAAACTGTAGAATCTGTACCAGCTACCTGTTCTATGCTTTTCAGGGTTTTCCTAAAGATTTTGCTGGTCGTTATGATTTCTTCAAAATTCGCATATAACTTAATTTCTTCTTTCAGATAAATACTTTCTTCCTGGAGTTGATCTTTCAATTCCCTCACCTGACGCTCTTTTTCAATAAGTTTTTCTTCTGTCTTTTTTATGTGCGAAATGTCAGTTATAAAACCTTCAATGGCTATGGTTTTATTATAGTCATCACATATACCGATGCCTTGTTCCCAAACCCATTTCATTTTTTGCTGAGCTGTTTTTATTCGATACTGGACCTGAAAAGATGTATGATTATCTATTCCATTTTTTACAACTCTCCAAACCTTTTCCCGGTCTTTTTCTTCAATTAAATCCTGGTATGAAACAATAGAATTATGAAGTAATTCATTTGGTTTATAACCGGTAAGGTTTTCACAGCCATTGCTGATAAACTCCATTGTCCATTTTTTTTCAAATAAACAACGATACACCATGCCTGGCAAATTCCCCATTAAAGTTGAAAGTTTTCGCTCATTCTCCATCAATCTGTCACAGACTGCATATTCCTCTGTTTTATCCTTCACCGAACTCACAGTATATTCTTTGCCCCCGAATTCAATGTAATTTCTTGTAATTTCTACATGAAGGATGTTTCCCGCTTTTGTAGGTTGTTTTTTATCGAAAACATGTTTTTTATTCACTTTTAAGTCTTCCCACGCTTCTTTCCATGTTTCTGCGTTTTCATCAGGGTGGAAATCATATATTTTCCTGCCAGTTATTTCATCCTCTGAAAAGCCAAAAAGGGTTTCAA
>CAZVTW010000201.1:0-9880 GCA_964629805.1 uncultured Bacteroidales bacterium
TTGTTGTTTGAAATGATTCTTTCTTAAAATCTGTTGGAATTAGTATCTTTTTCATCATGTGATAAATATTTAAAAAATTTATTAATGTTCGTATTATTCTTAATTATTTTTGAGTTCACTTCAAATTTTTTCAGACTTTTATAACAGTGTCATGGGTAAAAAATCAGACCATTTTTTCTGGTACTTTTTCTTTCTTTGTTCAGCAGATTACAAAATTCCATAAATACGCTGAAGCTTTGGAGACGGATTAGCCTCTGAATTTGTAGATAAGTATAATTGAGTTCCGTCAATAGAGACGCCGAGCCACATCATTGTTCCAAAGCCATCTGAAATGATTTTTGTGTATCTCCTGGGGTAATTGTCCGGTGTTGAAATATTACCCAGAATTACATCTTTGTCATACTCTGAGAGGTAAATAAACTGATGGAATACCTCAGGTCGACCATCCATTTGCCATTCAAGGATGAGCCCTTTAAATCTTGATATATCCCCGATATTAACAGATGACCCGGGAACATCAGGTCCGATTGTAGTACTCATTTCAAGCCCTAATTGGTCTTCTGCATGTAATTTAACAATATTAAGACCGCCTAATTTTGAATACATTGCATATGGCACACTTAACAATTGACTTGTTCCGGTAATTGTGTAATTAGTTCCACCTGCCGGATCAGTTTCAGTCTTGAGATAATAAGGTCCCATAGACCAGTCAATTGTGTCAAAGCCAGCAGCGTTTCCTATTTCAATACTTACTAAGCCATTGGCATTTGTTGTTGGATTTTGAGTTTCACTATACACTATTGTACCGCTTGCAGAGCCATTCAATATGCTTACCTTCATACCTACTTGCTGTTCAGTCACCAGATTATCATCACTGTTACGAATGATTGCCTGATAACTCATTTTTTCTGGTGATTGGGCAATCAAACTTACAGTAAAGATTACCGTTGCTAAAATTGTAAATACTATTTTCATGTTTCTTATTTTTTTACGATTTTAAATGTTTTAACTTCTTCACCCTCCTGTATCACTTTTATAAAATACGTCGCCGGAACACATTGACTCATATTGATATTTGCAGTACCAGTACCAGTAATCTTTTCATTTTGAACAAGTTTACCCTGCATGTCGAACAGTTGATACCTCAAATCTGATATTTCGGTATTTTTCACCTTTAGTTTAATATAATCCATGCCTGGATTTGGGTAGACTAAAATCGAGGTGTTTAAATCAGTTTTATTTTCAATAGCTGTTACCTCATAAATTTCATAAGGATGTTGTACACCCTGTACTGTAGAAATATCCGGACCATTAATTGTCTTATAAAACACCTGACCCACAGAGTAATTCACCGTTCCACCAACGCCATAGGCATCATTACCCACAGCAGGAATAGCTACCTGTGCTCCTGATTTTGAAAGCCCGGTTCCGAACCACGCTAAAAACAGGATGATTAATAGTAATTGTAATTGTCGCATGTTATATTTTTTTAATTCTGTTTATGAGTCCACCCATAAAAATCCATCTACCTCCAAACTCTTCGCTATTTGTCTTGACTGAGTCGAGAAGAAATTCATGCTTTTAGGAGCGGACTCGCCTATCATATATTAAAAGACTATGCCATTATCTGATATAATTCGCAAAATCTTTGATGAACAATCAATTGAAAAGATGTCTGACTGAACAGTAATTGTTAATTGTGTGGAAATTATGCCACATATCGCGAAAAACTTCCTCAAAAAAGAGGCTTGTTTATCATTCCCAGTTTCATTCAACTTTAAATACCGGGGATGGAAACAACCATACAGGTGAATTCAGAGCGTGGTTTTCATGATATTTAAAAAAAGACCTTTGATTTGGCATATGTTTGGGAAATATAGTACTAAAATCATGTTGAATAAAAAAATAGTAATATTATGGAAAAAAGAAAAGGACAAGCCAAATGGCAGGGAGATTTGCCAAATGGTAAAGGAATAATTCGGTTACCATCACAAAATTACGAAACTTCCTATTCATTCTCAACCCGATTTGAAGATGAAAAAGGCTCCAATCCTGAAGAATTTATAGGGGCTGCTCATGCTGCGTGTTTTTCAATGGCTTTTTCGAATATTTTAACAACAGAAGGATATCAACCGGAAAGTATTGATACAACGGCAGAAGTACAGCTTTCAAAAACAGGTGGCGGATTCGCTATTACAGAAATAGAATTGTTTTCCAAAGTAAAAGTCAATGCCATAGAAGAGAACACATTTATGGAACTTGCAAAGAAAGCAAAAGAAACCTGCCCTGTCTCACAAGCGCTGGCAGGAGTGGGAAATATTGAAGTGAAGGCTGAATTATTATAATCCGGCCTGACCAGTGAGAATGATATGAAGAACATTCATTGAATATCCTGTCCCGATGCTTTGGTTTCGATTTATTAACGGAGCTATCCGGGACAGGAATTATAGAGGTTATCTAAATACATAATTACGAACTCTAAAAAAAATAAGCATATGAAAATGAAAAGATTTAGTTTAGTCGTATTAGCTGCCCTTATTGGTAGCGCACTCACAATAGGCGCCTTTTATGCTTTTGGCCCTTTAAACAACGAACCTGTTACAATAAAGCATGTGGCAGAAATACCCACAAAAAATACATCTCTGGGTGAACCCACAAAAGTGAGGGATGTACCCATGGATTTCACAAACATAGCAAAAAATGCGATGGATGCTGTTGTGCATATCAGGGCAAAACAAACTGTTAAAACAGCCGGTAAGTCACCTTACCAGGAATTACCTGATGTGTTTAAATATTTTTTCGGACCTGGTATGCCACAAAACCAACAACAACAGCAAATACCTCCACAGGTCAGGATGGGTTCCGGTTCAGGGGTTATCATCAACCAGGAAGGATATATTGTAACAAACAATCATGTGGTGGCCAATGCCGATGAACTGGAAGTTATTTTAACAGACAACCGGAATTACCAGGCAAAGGTCATTGGTGTGGACCCCAGTACCGATTTAGCGCTGATACAAATCAAGGAAAACGATTTACCGACCATCCCTCTTGTGAATTCGGATAACATTGAAATTGGTGAATGGGTAGTTGCAATCGGCAATCCCTTTAACCTGAATTCCACCATTACTGCCGGTATAGTAAGCGCTAAGGGACGTAATATCAACATCCTGAAAGGCCAGGCAGCTATTGAATCTTTTATACAAACAGATGCAGCCATTAATCCTGGTAACAGCGGCGGCGCTCTTTTAAACATGCAGGGCGGACTGGTTGGTATCAACACTGCTATTGCCAGTCCCACAGGCGCTTACTCGGGTTACGGGTTTGCTGTGCCCTCGAATATTGTCAATAAGGTTGTGGAAGACCTGCTTAAATATGGAGCTGTGCAAAGAGGATATCTCGGCGTTATGATTCGCAGTCTGACAGGCCAGTTTGCTGAAGAAAAAGATATTGATGTTACAGAAGGGGTATACATTGATAGCGTTATGGCAGAAAGCGCAGCAGCAAAAGCCGGAATCCGCGAAGGTGATGTTGTAACAAAGGTAGATGGCGAAGAAGTTGTCAAATCATCTGAGTTACAGGAAAAGATTGCCAGAAAACGACCAGGTGATGAAGTAAATATTACCCTTATCCGCAATGGTAAAACACAACAATATGAAGTTGTCTTGCAAAGTCGTGAAGGCCGCACCGAAATTGTGTCACGTGAAAGTGGTGAGGCATTGGCTATGCTTGGGGCAGAGTTTAAAACACTCCCCGGTGATATCGCTTCTGAATTGGAGATAGACGGCGGTGTGAAAGTGACCAAGCTCCATGCAGGCAAGCTTAGAAGGCAAACTGACATAAAAGAAGGATTTATTATTACCAGGATAAATGGACAGAAAGTGACATCTGCCGAAGAACTAAACAAAAAACTTCAAAATATAAAAGGCGGTGTCATGCTCGAAGGTGTATATGAAGACATTCCGGGCGTGTATTATTATGCTTTTGGCATGTAGAATATACTAATTCTACTTTACGACTTTAAAGTTGCAAATCTGTTATATCCGAACAATCCATTGATTATCGGATATATGAGATTCCTTCCGCCAGCCAGCGGCTCGGAATGAATATGCAAGCGGGCGTAATTAAGAGGCAGTGGATAAAGGAAAGCTCCGCTTTCCTTTATCCACTGCCTCAACTCTTGCAACCAGCAGAAGTCATTTCGACCGCAGGGAGACCACGAAGTAGCAGCAAAGCTAAATCTCATACATTAATTTAGCATAGCTCATTGACTAATTTCAAAGTCGTAAAGTAGAATTAATTATTATTTTTTTTGCAACAATAGCCATTTTTTTTACTGGTAAAATTTTTACTGGCTAAAAAAATATAACTGTTAATTATTCTTAGCAAAAAATACCACTCTGCTATTAAATAATGTTAGTGGTAACACTGCGACCAAAAATAAGTTGTATTTTTCGAACTTAGCGAAGCGATCTCATGACCGAAGGGCATAATTTATTCCCCCTTAGCACACCAAAATATCATTTAGCCAAATTTTTGTTACTGCCCCGGGAAGTGTATGCAGCAAAGTACTTGTTCCTCTTTTTGAAAAAATTTGTAAAAACATACTTAAAATGTTAAAAAAAGAAAAACATAATAGCATTTTTTATATAAATTGTAATTTTGTCAAATCACTAAATGCAGAATCATGGAAGAACTACAACTAATATTAGAAAACTCAAAGGTTGGGAAAGAAACGATAGAAGCTAATTTGGTGCATCCTGTTTTAAAAAAAGAATTAAGTCCAAGAGAGGTTTTTAAGGAAATAAATTCTGTTAGTAAAAGTTATTTTGAGAATGGCAGCGCTGTAAGAATGGTCGGCCTTGCCGGCTTACGCGGGGTTGGAAAAACAACGCTGTTATGGCAATCGGCTAATTATATATATGATAACTATACTGATAATATGTATTTCTTTCATCTTGGAGACCTGAAAAATTACAATATCGGGATTAGAGAAATACATAAAGGATTTGAAAAATATTTTGCCAATGGTAAACTTTGGTCATACAAAGAGAAGATTGTTTTGCTTTTCGACGAAATTCATGAAGACCCTGATTGGGCACAAAATTTAAAAATACTTTACGACCTGTTTCCTGTTGTTTTTGCTGTTGCGACAGGCAGCTCTGCTCTATTATTACAGTCAACAGCCGATTTAGTAACACGTATGTTCATTCAACATGTTTATCCTCTCAATTTCAATGAGTATATAAACATTGGCCATTTTAATACTCAAAAAATAGGAGAAACAAGAGACACTCTGCAAAATATCTTACTACAATCAGAAACATCAAATGACTTATTTGAAAAATTTGAAAAAATAAAGCCTGACCTGGATGACTACATCAATAAAATTGAAAAACCAGATACCACGATTTACAACTACATTACTTATCATAATATTATTCGTTTTTTGGTGATAGAAAATAAACATCAGATTAACGAGCAAATAAAAGATTTAGTTAGAAGGGTTATTTATGAAGACATTCCAAAGATAAAAGAAAGTACAAATCCTACATACGCAGAAAAAATATTATCCCGTCTTGCAGCCTCCGATGAAATAAACGCGCAAACACTAAGTCAAAGCATGGGAATTTCGCAAGATGAGATAAACGAAAATCTCAATATCCTCGAAAAAGCAGAGCTTTTTTATGTTCTTTATCCTTATGGTGGAATTGACAGTAAAATAAACAAAGTAAAAAAGTATTTTTTCATGTCGCCTTCTATTCGCAAAGCGTTATTAAGTCCCTTGATGCATACAGAAAACGACAGTTTATTTGCAAAGATGTTAGAAGATACTGTGGTGCTATATTTAAAACGTATTTTCAGAGATTGGAGCCATCTTTCATTTTTCTCCGTTAAAGGACAAAAAAATCCTGATTTAATTATTGAAACATATCCAAAACCTATACTATTAGAAATAGGAATAAATAAAAACACAACAAAGCAGATTTCAAAAAGTAGAATAAAGTATAAATACGGAATTATCATAAATTCAAAAATTGAACGTATTGAACTACATAATGATATTGTGATTATGCCGTTAAAGTACTTTCTAATACTTTGATGAAAACGATAAAGCACCTATCATTGTGTTTGAGGAAATATTTTTTGTAAACCAAAAGCAAAACATGAAACAATGAGAAAAATCGTGTATTATTACTCTCATAAAGGCAGTAACCGATATTTGGCAAACAACATTGCCAACGATTTGAATTGTGAGATTGAAGAAATATAACCTCTATTAAATGTCCATTTACTTTCAGTTCGGTAATAATGAGAAACACTTAAAAAAAAATTAGAAATGCAAAAGAAAAATGATTTGATAGAAATATTTGCAGGTTCATCAATTGAAGCTGAAATAGTTAATAGTATGTTGAAGGATCATGAGGTAAGAACATTTTTACAAGATGAGAATATGGGTACTATCGCACCATGGCAAGTATCTGCCGGCGGTGCAGGTGCTGTGAAAATAATTATCAATCGTAAAGATTATAAGGCAGCAAGACAAATTATTGAAAAATATGAACAAAATAAAGAATAACAGAATCATTTAAACAGTTCAAAAACCAGGATAAAATTTCTTATTTTAAAGCCTTTATAATTCAACTTATAGAAGGACCCAAATTGGGTAATAATTGGACTATCTGATTTGCCTTTGTAATGAAAAAACTAAAAAAACGCCCGTGAAAGCATTCTGAATAAAATGCTTCCGAGCGTTTAAAACATGGCAAACGAGATGTAAAAAACTTTTAAATCCTTAAATACCAAACATGAACCCTGCTATTACCGCCGCAATTAAAAATAAGAGCATAATCCAGAAAAAGGCACTCAGCGCTATCCGGGTTGATTCTTCAGGTGTTTCGTGTCTTTCTGTTTCAACCCTTTCCCTGGCTTTGGGACTTGGTGTTGCAGCAGCAAGTAAAAGGGCTATCAGCACACCAACTGCCAAAGGTGGCAGCCAGTAAACATTCCGCCAATAAGGCCCGACAGGTGATACCCATACATCAGCTGCCCAGATAGCCAGGAAAACCACGGCAAAAAAGGTCCAGAATGTTCCCCAGGGTCCCCTGGCCCGGAAACCATATGAAAACACAACTGATATAACTATCGCTAATAGTAATAAATAAATAAGTGATACTAAGTCCATAATGTATATGTTTTATTGATTAAATATTTTTCTTTTGTCCTTTATATAGATTTTCATGTGTTTATTTTTTAGAGATCGTTTATTATTAACGCAGGAAAATAATCATTTCGGTGTATGTCCCGAAATTTTCAATTTCGGGGATACTCTACCAAAGGTCCGTATCTCACGATCAGATCAGTCATTGACTGTTTCATTTGTTTTTGGAAGAGAAAATAGTATGCCACAAACAAAGGTAAGTGTTTTCAATGCTTAATCACCCTCTTTATTTTCCCATTTCGCTTCACTCCCTTCTGCTTTCTGATAATGATGTTTTACTATCAAAACATGTCAAATACATCCCCAAAAGACTTCTGATATGTGGCATTCAAACCAAACCAGGATAAAACTGTGGTTTTTTTCCACAATTAAGGCTTTTTAGTGTAAAACATTCCACACAATATGGCTTGTGATGTAATAAAGCAGTAAAGGCATAATTTTTTCATGTTTAAAGGTGAATTTTTATTTTAAAAAGTTACATACTTATGAAAACACAAGGTTATTTATTTCACTTATTGTTTACAGGATGTATAACACTCATATTTTCATTGAATTCACTCACCGGGCAGCCCCTGAAGGATTTCAAAACCGGGGAAATAAAATTTTCCACTCATAACCTGTTTGACGAGGATTATCGCTACATAAAAGATTATGATGAAAAATTCAATCTTTTGGACGATATATTTGCCCGTGTCTTCTTAGAAAAACCCCTTGGTGCACACTATGATGATTTTGGCTGGGTATATGATTTTGAAGATGTTGAATATACGTATAATTACGCTGTTCAGTTCACTGTTGACGGCAAAACGGAGATGAAATGGGCTTATGAGTTATCGCCGCCCGAGCGTTTTAATACCCTTGAAATAATTGAATTTGTTATTTCACCCGGGCCTGACCAAAAATATACATTTAGCCGGGCTGCTAACGAATGGGAAGACCTGGTCATGCGGATGGATGAAGGAGAAAGACATATTGATGTTGAAGTAATTGCTACCAACAGGGATGTTGAGGTCGGACAAATTCATGTCATTGCTAAAGGAGATTTTATCTATCATAAAGATAATGATGATATGAAGGAATTTATTGAAAAGAAAACTTTGCAACCCCCTGAACCAACACTTGTTAAACCTGATGTTGAGAAACAGATGATGAGAGCTTCTAAAGATTTGTTCCAGAATGTTACTGTTTTAGATGCTATTATTGTTGACAGAAACAAGGACTGGAATTATTCTTATGATCAATTCGGCAATATCAAAGGCCGGCAGATTGCTGCTTCCATCGTCTATCAGGATAATCTGAGGGACCACAGGTGTTTTGTACGCACTTTCCTTTTTTACCAGGACCACCATGGTAAGGGAGATTATGATGAAGTCAGACATTCGGGCAATGCAGAAGGATATTATCAGTATGAATTGAATTGCGATAAATTAGAATAATTGGAAGAGGGAAGACGGAAGATAGAAGACCGAAGACGGGAGTTGGTTTAATAAAATATTATGCTCCCGGTTTATGATTAAGACTTTTTAAGACAAATTGAAGTGTTTAACTCAAATGAATCGAATTACTGAATACGAAAGAAGAATAAAGGCATGTCTTCATAGATTCAGTTCATAGACTTTTTCATAAGAAAGGAATTATAAAATTTTAATACAATGAATACAATACTTGTTCCCACGACATTTACAGACAAAGCAAAAAAGACAGCCTTATATGCTGTTCAGCTTGCCAAATATTTCAATTCAAAGATTGAAATATTTCATGTTATCGATATCTATGGACATGGGTGGATATACCCGGTACCAACTACTTTACCGCAAACTATACCGGCCATTGACATTGATACTGCTGCCAAAGAATCGGAAGATGAATATCTTCAGTTTGTTGAAGATACTGTCAAAAAACAGGATAAACAGGCTGATATAACATTTATTCAGAAAAAAGGATTTGTCAGCAAGGAGATTCTTGACGAAACAAAAAGAATGGACATAGATTTGATTATTCTAACCGGTAATCAGGATATTAACCGGCTTAGCGCCATAAATTCAACCATTATTGAAGAAACAGATAAGCCGGTTTTGGTTATCCCCCCAAATATGGATTTTCAGGCTTTTAAAAATATATTGTATGTCACAGACTACAAAAAAGAAGACCTGAAAACATTAAAACAAATAGCCCTGATTGCAAGCGCCTTTGATGCCAAAATTTATGCATTGCATTTAACAAGCGATCAGGGATTTAATGAAAAAATACAAAGCAGGGGATTTGCGGAAATTGTTCAAAATGAAACAGGAAATAATAATATTCAGTTCATTAGCGCTGCCGGAGATGATATTGTTGAAATAATTAACAAATATAACAATCGTTTAGATGCGAATCTTGTCACTGTCCTGAAAAGTAACAGGTCATTTTTTAAAAGCATTTTTAAATCGGACAAAACAGAAAAGATTATTGAAAAAGCAGAATTGCCGGTGCTGATATTTCATGAATAGAGAAGACAATTTTACCATAGATGGTACATAAAATATATGAAATAGTATATATATTTCTTTCAGCAATTTTAATAAGTCTGTTTTGCTTTTATATTATCGGGAAAAAAGGTCCCTGGAAAAACATATATTTATTTTTTATTATCATATTTCTTGGAACATGGTCTATATA
>CAZVTW010000202.1:0-9840 GCA_964629805.1 uncultured Bacteroidales bacterium
TCCTTGTGGTAGACGACGAAAAAAGCATACGAAGGACATTGAAGGAAATCCTTGAGTACGAGAAATATGAAGTTGACCTGGCAGCCGATGCTTTTGAAGGACTTGAGCACATGAAAGAAAACAAATATGACATTGTGCTTTGTGACATCAAGATGCCCAAAATGGATGGTATCGAGATGCTGGATAAAATCTTCGAAATTACCCATGATACACCTGTAGTCATGATATCAGGACATGGTTCGGTTGACAACGCTGTTGAGGCTATAAAAAAAGGCGCCTTTGACTTCATTGAAAAGCCTCTGGACTTAAACAGGTTATTGATTACCATCCGGAATGCCATGGATAAGTCAAACCTGATAACCGAAACAAAAACCCTGAAGCGCAAGGTCAGCAAGATGTACGAAATGGTGGGTGAATCGGAAGCAATGATAAAAGTAAAAGAAATGATAGACCGCGTATCGCCTACCGATGCAAGGGTATTAATTACAGGGGCTAATGGCACGGGGAAAGAACTGGTTGCAAGGAGGATTCATGAAAAAAGCAATCGCGCACCATTGCCTTTTGTTGAAGTCAATTGTGCCGCCATTCCGTCGGAATTAATTGAAAGTGAGTTATTTGGCCATGAAAAAGGGTCTTTTACATCTGCCTACAAGCAGCGAAAAGGAAAGTTTGAGGTTGCCGACGGCGGCTCGATATTTCTCGACGAAATCGGTGACATGAGTCTTTCTGCACAGGCCAAAGTACTCAGGGCCTTGCAGGAAAATAAAATTTCGAGGGTCGGAAGCGATAAAGAAATTAAAGTCGACGTGAGGATTATAGCAGCTACCAACAAAGACCTTCAAAAACAAATTGAAAAAGGCGATTTCAGGGAAGACCTTTACCACAGGCTCAGTGTTATCATCATCGAAGTCCCTACCCTAAATGAAAGACTTGATGATATTCCTTTGTTGTCAGAACATTTTATTGAGCAAATTTGCAACGAATACGGCATGCCCCAAAAAGGGATCACTGAAGGAGCCATTGAAGAGTTGAAAAAATATACCTGGACAGGAAACATCAGGGAATTCAGAAATGTTATAGAAAGACTCATTATCTTTTGTGATACCGAGATTACAGCTGAAGATGTTACAACATACGTTCACCCGATGGGCAAAAATAAACAATAAATAAACTTTTTATTGTAGAAAAGATGAGCCGCCAGTCTATTAATTATATTTACAGGCAAGTTAATAATATTGTACAGTCTGTTTGGAAGCGGATAAATAAACGACTTCCGACAATAATCATCTTAATCATAGTTTTTTCACTTACATGGTCGCTTTTTGCAGCTAAATACTACCAAAAAGAGCAAAAAGTAATCTATTGGGATGTCGTTTCATATTATTCTTATCTGCCGGCTACCTTTATTTACAAGGATATCACCCTTGAATTTATGAAAGACTATAAAGGACCACTCATCCTTTTTTGGCCATTGCGGGCTCCCAATGGGGCAAGGGTTATCAAAATGACAATGGGGCTGTCATTTTTATATGCTCCGTTTTTTTTTATGGGGCATCTTACTGCTCAACTCACAGAAGCTCATCCGGGTGGATTTTCATGGCCGTATAAATTCTTTTTGCAAATCAGCAGTATTTTTTACCTTATTATTGGGCTCTATTTCCTGAAAAAAATACTCCAAAAATATTTTTCAAACCTGATTACGGCGGCAACTTTATTTATCATTGTCATCGGGACTAACCTTTATCATTATGCCAGTTACGAAGGAACCATGTCTCATGTCTACAATTTTTCAGCTTTCATACTTTTTTTGTGGTCAACCATAAAATGGCATGAAAAACCGGACATAAAATATAGTCTTCTTACCGGCTTTCTGGCAGGTTTGATTTCTCTCATCCGTCCAAGCAATATGATAATTATTTTAATATTTATTTTATGGGGAATTACCAGCTATTCATCATTGAAAGAAAAAATCCGTTTGTTTCTAAGTCACCACAAACTGGTCCTGCTCATTTGTCTTGTTGCCTTCCTTGTTTGGATTCCGCAATTACTTTACTGGAAATATTTAACCGGGCAATGGTTTTATTATTCATATCCTGAGGGAGAAAAATTTTTCTTTTCATCACCACAAATTATTGACGGACTATTCAGTTTCCGGAAAGGCTGGCTTATCTATACACCTGTTATGTCAATTGCAATTGTTGGCATATTTTTTCTGAGAAAAAAAATCGGTGGTTTTTTTATACCCATAACGATTTTTCTCATTGTAAATGTATACATCATTTTTTCCTGGTGGTGTTGGTGGTATGGCGGTAGTTACGGACAGCGTGCTTTGATTGATTCCTACGGACTACTTGCTTTGCCTCTTGCTGCTTTTATGCATTGGGTGTTGTCAAAAAAGGTGATAATCAAATACAGCCTTATTTCGCTTATTATCATTTTAACCCTCATGGGTACATTTCATACAATTCAATATCATTATCAGGCCATTCACTGGGACGGTATGACCAAGGAGGCGTATTTCAGAAATTTTCTTCATCCGCATCCTCAACCTGGATATGATGATTTAATAAAGCGACCGGATTATGACCTTGCCAAAAAAGGTATCTACAATAAAAAAACAGAGAAAAAGAAAGAATGAAAGATGTGTAATTACAACACGTTATGATAAACAGATTTATTACATATATAGTTAAAAAAATACCCAGAATTTATCTTATCAGACTTGGTTATGTATTTAGCCTGATAATGTATCCTTTATATAAGGGAGATAAGTATGAATGTCCCATTTGTGGCGGCAAGTTTAAAAAAATGCTGCCCTACGGCAATAAAGGTTGGGATAACAGATTATGTCCGAAATGTTTATCTTTAGAAAGGCATCGCTTGTTATGGCTCTTTTTGAAGCAGAAAACAACATTGTTTGATGGCCACATATCATTGCTGCATATAGCTCCTGAACAACCCTTTTTACCGAGATTTAAAAAAATCAAAAAACTGGATTATGTAACAGCAGACCTGGAATCTCCCATTGCGGATATTAAAATGGATGTCAGGGAAATACCTTTTCCAAAAAATCAATTTGATGCAGTGATTTGCAACCATGTACTTGAGCATATTGAAGAAGAAGAACTTGCTCTGCAAGAAATTTACAGGGTAATTAGACCCGACGGATGGGCTATTTTACAGGTTCCCCTGGACATCGGCCTTGAAAAAACATATGAAGATGCCAAAATCAGGGATCCAAAAGAGAGAGAAAAGCATTTTGGGCAATACGATCATGTAAGGATTTATGGGAGGGATTATCCTGAAAGATTAAAAAAAGCGGGATTTTCCGTCAAAGCTGAAGAATTTGTCAAAACACTCAGCCAAAAAGATATTGAAAGATACAGGCTGGATAAACATGAAATAATATATGTATGTTATAAATAGCTGCTGAAACAACCCTCAACATCCTCATTATTGATTCTAAAGAAAACATTCCATGCTGAATGGATTTTTATTCGGATATACAATAAACTGAATACTGAATTTTTTAGCTGTTTAATTATTTTTACTTTTGAGTCAAATTCTATTTTATGGAAGAAAACAAACAAGGAGTATCCGTCATTATCCCTGTGTATAATGAGCAAAATTCTATAGAATCCACAATTGACAGAATAAGCAAGGAATTTTCAGGGAGCAACACAAATTATGAAATAGTAGTAGTAAATGATGGTTCAAAAGACAACACCAGGAAAATACTGGAAGATTCAAAACATGATTTCACCCTGTTGCATCACTCAATTAACAAAGGGTATGGTGCAGCACTAAAAACCGGAATCAAATCCAGTAAGTATCCTCTTAATGCCATTATTGATGCTGACGGAACGTATCCGGCAGAGTATTTACCCCTCATCTATCATGAAATTAACAAAAATGGATGCAGGATGGTGGTTGGGAAAAGACCATTCAAAAAATTACCATTACTGACAAAACCTGCTAAGTGGTTTATCACCAGCCTGGCAAATTATTTGGTTGAGTTCAATATCCCGGATATCAATTCCGGTTTACGTATTTTTTATAAAGAAGATGCTTTGCGTTTTTTTAATATCATCCCCAATGGATTTTCATTTACCACCACAATAACACTTGCTTTGTTGTCAAATAACATGGAAGTTAAATATATTCCTATTGACTACTTAAAAAGGGAGGGGAAAAGCAAGATTAGACCAATTTACGATACTATAAATTTCATTCAGCTTATTATCAGGACAGTTTTATATTATAATCCCCTGAAAGTGTTTGTTCCATTATTTTTCATTTTAATATTCGCGGGAGTGGCTGTTTTTTCTTACAGCTATTTCTTCCTGCCAAGAATACTTGATATTACCATTGCGCTCATCGTTTTTACTGCTATACAGCTCCTATCCATCGGCATGTTGGCTGATCTGATTGACAAAAGAATGAATTAATAAAAATGATTATATCATTTTGTCATGTGACATCTAATTTTCACTAAAAAAATGTTCTAATCCCATGAATCAATATCTTTTTGCATATAGAAATTACCAGGATAAGTTATTCAAAATCCTTACGACCCCAAAACTTATCAAATTTTACTTTAATGTATATATTAAAAGCAAACTAAACACAGTCGAACCCGATTTGTATATCATCTCATATCCCAAATGTGGGAGAACATGGCTAAGAGTTATGCTTACAAATTACATTTCGCGACTTAATATTGAAACAGGGCAAAATCATGATCCTTCCATCTTTGAAATAAAGAACAATATTACGATTAAATTTGAACATGATCAGGGGAATTGGGTTCCAAGGCCAACAAAACCTAAGAAAATGAGTTTTAACAAAAACAAGTATACAGGTAAAAAAATCGTATTTCTCATCAGGGATCCCAGAGATGTAATCGTTTCAAGCTGGTATCATCTAAAATTTCGTGAACACATTTTTAAAAAAGGCATTCATGAATATATTCACGACGAATTAATAGGTATAAAAAATATTATTTCATTTTATAATCTTTGGCTGAACGAAATTTTTCCACCGGACAACTTTCACATTCTAACATACGAAGATTTACACGCTGATGCATATTTACAAATGAAAAAATTCATACAATTTATTAATGTCGGAAATATGAATGAAAATACTCTGAAAGAAGCTATTGAATACAGCAGATTCGGCAACATGAAAAAAATGGAAATGTCGGGAAATATTGATGAACCCTGGATGAAACCCGGTAGCAAAAGGAATTCAAACTCAATGAAAATCCGGAAAGGAAAAGTTGGAAGCTATCAGGATGAAATCTCTGCCAGCGATATTGATTTTATTAACTCTTACATGAAAGAATACCTACACCCAAAAGTTGCCCGGTTATATCTGTAATCAATATGTCACTACAAAAAAAGAATATTAAACATGCCATTTTATTCATTTCCGGACTGGCAATTTTTGCAGGTTTTATCTATTTTACCAATGCTGAAGACCTACGTAAATTAAAGCATGTCAGATTATTTCCTTTGCTGGGAGCGCTTTTCTGTACATTTCTCATTACAGCATCAATTTCAGGACGCTGGGGAACAATGGTTAATTCATTGTTAAGCAAAAAAATTGCTCCCTGGTATCAATATTATCATTTCTTCCTTTTAAGCAGAACATTAGGATTTATATTACCAAAAGATTTAACCGATTTTGGTGTCAGAATATCATGGTTGAAAAAAAAACACCATATCCCGATTTCAAAAGCAGGTTTCACAGTTTTTCTTGACAGAATATTTGATGTCATGTTTATGTTTCTGTTTTTGTTATCAGTAGTTCCATTCTGGCTTGGATTAATAGGCCCGACAGTGAGTATATTTTTAATGATTTTTATTGCAGGTGCTTTTGGATTATTGTTGATCTTCAGAAATGCAGTTATTTTTCATGTATTATCAGCTTTTTACAAACTCCTTATTGAAATTCCACGTTTCATCCCTTTTTTGAAAAAAAGAATCAGTCCTCAAACAACAACTATACCGATTATCCCAAAAAAGCAAATAGTGAGAGTTTTTTGTCTGAGCATAATCAAATTTGTTACTACCGCTTTTAGATTATATTTGTTTGCATTAGCTCTCAACCTGGATATATCTTTCAAATTATTTCTTCTTGGAACACCACTTGGTCAGTTAAGCTTTTTGTTTGCATTTACTCCCGGCGGGCTGGGAATATTTGAAGCCGGATGGTATGGTATTTTAAAGTTGTCCGGAATAACAACAGATAAAGTGTTGCTTTTTGTCATTGGCCAAAGAATTTTCACAATTATATTAGTCCTTATAATGTTTTTAATAAGTACTCTTTTTAGTTTTGTTAAAAACCATGAAAAATCAAATGAGAATAATTAAAATAATATGGCGGAATAATTTTAGTAGTATCAACAAATCTTATCTATTCAAAATCAGTATGCTTTTCTTTTTTGCGAACTGTGTTTGTGTTTATACTGATGTCTTACCTGCTTATTTTTGATTATCTTTTTGCTGTTGTTTTTCTTCAGCTTCTGATTCACTTCCCTTCTCTTTTTATATTTTATCATCAAAGGCAGGAAAGCCGGAATCAGATAATAAGTGAAATGTAGTACAAAATTATATCTAATCATGGCAATGTTTACTATACTAACGAGCATAAGATTTAAAATATTCATGATGCCAATAATGAAAACAATCCAGGCAACTTCGCTTTTCAATTTACTCCTGATAAGCAAAATAATACTGTAAATAAACACAAGAAAGTATAAAATCACCCAAAAATAATTACGAAATAATGAATGATGTTTTTTAGAGAACCAGTTCATGAAATTATTCCAAGATTTATATTTGATTTCTTTGATGATTTTTACAGCTTCTTCTTTTGATATTGTTTTTGTTTTCAGAAAGACTTGTTGGCCTGATCTATTAATCCTATGTTTAAAATATCTTACTGTTCTGGAAGAGAAACAAGTTTTATATGATTTCAGGAATGGATAAGATGCTATATTTTCATAATCAAAACTATTAAAATAATGCAGATATTGAACAACCAGAAACTTCAGATATTTATCTGGATGTTTTTTTATGGTTCGGATTGTAATTTGTTTACAGTCTTCCAAAAATTCTTTAGAACGGTACATGTTTTCTTTACTTAGCTCTGCCCAAAAATCATCATCAAAACTTTGATATTTGAGATATAAAATAATAATATTTTTAATATCCCAAGTGTTTTCTATATAAAGAATTTCATTCTGCTTTGTTTTGTTTAGAACAGCTTTCTCAATTGCCAAATTCGCCTGTTTGGAGAAAGTACTATCCTTTTCGATAAAAGTGAAGGTATTACAAACCATGTCAGAAAATCCCTGTGTGGAAATTGTGAACTGGCCTAAAGTTGAATAATTATAAGCAGAAATAACCAGATATAGAGCAATAACAGGCCCAAGCAGAGCGTAAATGAACTTTCTGTTGAGTTTATGAATCAAAATGTATATTAGAATTAAAACGAAAACCGGGACAAGAAATAAACCGGTTGGTCTGACATAAATAAGTAAAGCTGCGATAAGTGACATGCCAAAATAGAATATCATCTTTTGTTTCTTATACGCAAGAATCAGGAAGGAGATAAATAATGTGATTAGATTTACATACACACACTCAGTCAGAATACATGTTTCAAAATGTAGAAAAACAACTGAACTTGTAAATATTGTAATTGAAATTGATGCAGGAATTAGTATTTTCGGATAAGATTTAAAGATGGCAACAATAAAAAAAAGAGAACAAACCAGTGTTAGAAAGCTTTGAAGATAAGTGATACATAAAACACTATCACTCATTAAATAAGAGAACAAAATGAATAATGGATATCCCGGGGTTCGCTTAATAAAATTTGGCGCTCCTTCTAAAATAGAATTTGCTGTGGAAATGTAACTGGATGCATCATCAAAAACATATGGGATATTGATAAAAGAATAGTATATAACTCTTGTTACCAGAAAAAAAAGAAGAAATAATAATGAGCCGCTAACAAATCTCATTCTATCTTTACTCATAACTTGGTAATTATAAAGGACTAATTAATAAACCTATGTTTAAACAATATCCATATTGCTTCAATACCATCATGCCAGCGAATTTTTTTCCCCTCTTTCATCTTTCTTGGATAGTACCTTATTGGCAATTCTCTGATTTTGATTTTACGTTTTGAAACCTTTGCGGTCACTTCCGGACAAAAACCAAACCTCCTGGAATTGAGCGGAATACTTTGAAGGAGCTTTGCATCAAAGACTTTGTAGCATGTTGGTTCATCTGTTAAATTCTGACCATAGAGCAGATTTGCTAATAATGTAATAAGGCGTCCGCCGATATAATACCTATAGTATGATTTTTCGTTTGATCTGTTTAAAAGTCTTGAGCCGTATACGACCTGACTTTCCCTGTCAACAATAGGTTTAATCAGTTTAACAAAATCATTAGGATCATACTCAAGGTCAGCATCCTGAATCGTGATGATATCACCGGTAACATTTTGAATTCCTGTGTGAATTGCAGCTCCTTTTCCCTGATTTTGCTCATGAAAAACAACTTTTATCCATTCTTCCCTGTTCATGCTTTTAAGATAATCTCTGCTTCCGTCCTGCGAACCATCATCGATAATAATTAATTCTTTATTTAATGGAACCTGCTTTATTTTAATGATTATATCCTTTAAAGTTTTAATCTCATTATAAACAGGCATTATTATGGATAACAACATATATCTTGAATTGATCTCTGCCCAAACAAAAGCTCTAAAAGTAAATAAATTTATTAAATACGAAAAGAAAAAATAATAATCTTATAATTCCGGATAGAAACTATTTTTTCACAATACTATCAAGGAATTGCTTTAAATCTTCAGCTTTAAGATTTTTTGAAATCACAATACCTTCCCTGTTAATTAAAAAATTTGCAGGAATTGACTCTACACCGTAAAGGTATGACGCCGGGCATTCCCATCCCTTTAAAGCGCTGACATGATATGGCCACAATAGTTTATCCTTTTTGATTGCTTTGACCCAGTGCTTTTGCTTCTTGTCCAGCGAAACACTGTATATCGTAAATCCATCTCCCTCCGTAAATCCTTTGTTCTTATATTCATGATAGACTTTAACTAATTCAGGATTTTCTAATCGACAAGGATAACACCAGGAAGCCCAGAATTCTAAAAGTACTACTTTTCCCTGTAAAGAAGATAGTTTAATTATTTCTCCATCAGGATTCGGATATTCTATTTCCTTTGCTTTTTCTCCAATTTTAGGTGATGGTTGTAATTGCTGAAGATTTTTATCTTTTTTTTTCTGAACCGCGCTTTCATAAATACCCTGACAGTATAAAAATTCGGATATTAGAATACTCAACACAAACAGAAGCCATATTTTAGATTTCATTCTATCGTTTTTTCGTTTATAATAGTAAAAACAATCAATCAGCTATGGACACATAAACCTAAGATTGATATATGACGAAAACACTACTTATGCTCCACTTCTATTCTTTTGATATCAGCTCCAAGGTTTTGTAACCTCTGTTCGATGTCCTGATAACCTCTGTCAATTTGTTGAACATTATGGATAATACTCTGTCCTTCAGCAGACAAGGCGGCAATTAGTAAGGCGACGCCGGCCCTGATATCAGGAGAGGTCATGACAGTACCCTTTAACCTGTAACGTTTGTCAAGACCAATAACTGTGGCTCTGTGCGGATCGCATAATATGATTTGGGCGCCCATATCAATCAGTTTATCAACAAAAAACAATCTGCTCTCAAACATTTTTTGATGCACCAGGATACTTCCTTTAGC
>CAZVTW010000203.1:0-9774 GCA_964629805.1 uncultured Bacteroidales bacterium
CCGTGGAATATCCTGCTTTCGCTTTTTCTGGCACTAATTCGATATTGTCTTCATTGTTTGTGTTCACAGTTGTTGTTAATACACGCAACTTGCTGCCTTTTAGGTATACATCGTTGCCATGCTCGAGTTCAAACAACTGGCTTTCTGATAATGTAGAAAGATCAATCTTGATGAGCGTATCAACAGCGACATTAAAATAATCGGACAGAGCAACAATGGCCTGCATACCAGGTTCTGCCACATTGTTCTCATAACCGCTTAATGTTGACCGTTTCATATTGAGTGCAAAAGCCATATCATCCTGCGTCTTTTTTTTGCGCTTGCGAAGATATTTAATGTTTGATGAAAAAAACATAGTTGCTTATATTTTCGTCTTTAAGCTGATATTTTTTTAATCAAAAATAGAGATAATAATGCACAAATACAAGGTTTTTAACAGGAATATGTTGAAAAAAACAGATTTTTTGATTACATCATGGCTGATTTGATGGTTTAATTTCTGTTGTTTTGATAGTCTGTTATTTCCTTTTTTATTTCCTGTAGTTCATATTTTACGGGGAACTCAATGAGAGTATCCAGGAAAATAGATTTTCCTGGTTCAAGCAATCCTGTGTATTGGACAGATTCGTCGATGTTTCCATTGTGGTCTAAAGGACTGGAACCAAATTCCAGGCCCTGTCCGTCCCAGTTTTTCTCAAAAACAGGTTTACCACTATCAGCAAAAATAAATTCTCTTGTAAAAGCACCACCATTGCAAAACCATGTCTGGAAATAAGGTGAAGGCCTGGTCTTAATCCCAATAGCCCGTCCGTCCGGGTAGAGCAGCAGGCTTGTATTTAGCCCGTCTTCAGTAACTTTAATATTTTTATGAATGATTCCGGTCTCTGTCCTTACTGTGTTATCTTTTGCCGGAAGCCAGGTTTCAATGTCGGCAGGGACTTTACTTCCGGATCGTTCTTCAACCTTTTTTGAAGCAACTAATAACCTCGAACCATCCTCTGGTTTAAATGTGATATGATACCCCCAGTCGGGTACAATGGGGTGAGGAGTAACATTTTTTATTGTATCAAACAACTGAAGAGAGGTATTATATTTATGTATGATGATTTTTTTTGTGACTTCACACAAGGCCGGGCCGTTAAGATACCAGACTTTGCCGTTTTCGGCATTAAACTCCCTGTAAATAAACGAACCTTTAGCTTCCACACGCTCATCATAGATATGTACCTGTAAAGTTTCGATGGGTATGTTTGATGTCTCGCCATGTAAGGGCTGCAAAACGCCGCCCTGTCTTTGAGGCATTCCCCAGTTTCTGAGCCCGTAAAATTCTATGCCTGCCATAAAGGTTTTTAGATAAGTAAATCCCTCTGCCGGCTTTCCGTTACGCAGAATTTCATCAGACCACAGATCTAATGAATCCGGATTAGGTAGCCCGATAGGCGGCTCCCAGAAAACAGGTTTGCCGTTTTTATATACCTGCCCAACTGAAAGTCCTTTTGAGGGAAGCAGTTCGACCTGAAAATCTGAAGATTTCACAACCAGCCGGTTTGTATTATCAGGGTCTTCCTCTTTATGGTACATTCTGAATTCAAAATTGTTTGTTGAGATTTCATTTGTCTTGTTTGCTGAGATATCCCTGCAGTTGAATGTAAAAGAATGCGTTGGTCTTTCCATATGCTTATTGATTGTAATTATTTTAGCTATTCATTATTATAATCATTAGTAACTGTCTAAATGAGTCTACTCCTGAATTAACCTTAACAGAAATTGTAATACCCCTCAACATCCATACTTTTTATTATGATTTATTGTATCGCAAATATTGTGTCATTTTTTTTATGTTTGTATCAACATTAACAAACCATTTTCAACGTCTGTCCTTATTGAGGAATTGCATACCCATTTGGAAATTCCGGACTAATTTGATATTCAGCGATTCTCTCCAGGAATTTCAGATATTCAATGCCATCTTTAGCAGCAGTGTCAGCATCAGGAACCATCGGGGCGCTTTCAATAGTACAATATCCTTTATAATTCATTTTTTTGATAGCGCGGATAACAGCTTTAAAATCAACTGAACCATAACCGGGCGTCAACGAATTTGAATCCCTGAAATGCATATGCCATAACAAATTCCCGGCATCCATAACAGCTTCATAGGGATTTAGTTCTTCAAAATTGGCATGAAACCAGTCAATCTGAATACCAATGTTATCTGCTCCTGTTTTTTCAATAATCAGTTTATGATTGGCCACCGTATTCACGAATTTGCCCATTTCGAGATGATTGGTTGCTTCAAAAACGAGGCTGACTCCTTTTTCTTTCCCGTAATGACTCATCTGCCTGAGTGCTTCAACGGCAATCCCTGAGCATTCGGCCACATTGTCTGCTGTGATGGAATCGTGAATGGCCACTGCAACAGTGACATAAGGCGCTTTCAATTCACTGGCCAGGTCTATTGTTATTTTTGTCTCAGAAACTGCCAAATCCGCTGTTTTTTTCTCCGTAAGGGTCTTGTAATTTGGTGAATAAGGGTCCCACATTTCACCCCAGCATTCGTTCAGGCATGAGACATCCAGACCATATTCGTCCTTTAATTTCAAATGTGTCGCAAGGTAATCTTCCATACTCACCCCCAGACCATAACGTCCTTTTGGGGGGCAGAGTTCAATGGCATCGTATCCGAATTTTTTTAATCTTTGGTATGTTCTTTCCGGGTGGATGTATGTTTCCTCCTGCCCGAAAGTTAACTGAAAATAAGAGAATTTTAGTTTTTCCATGATTGTCTTGATTTAAAGCTAAAATGAGCGATTTATCAAATATTTAAGTTACTATTCTTCCGGAAATATTTTTTCAGGCGGATTGCGTCTTTTCGGACGCTCTATGAGCTCAATGGTGGTGCCAATCAGGTCTTCTGTATCCAGGTAGGCATAATGACCGTCATCATCAGGGCCGAATCCGGCGCCATCCTGTGTCATTTCCAGGCCGCATTCTTTCGCCATTTTTAAAGATTCACTCATGTTGTCGGTGAGTACACCCAGGTGATGAACGCCATACCCGTGTTTTTCAATAAACTCAGTATAAACGGTATCTCCTTCAAGTGGTTCAATGAGTTCTATGCGCATTTTTCCGATATAGGAAAGCGCGACCTTCATTTTGTAATTATATGATTTTCCATGACGGGTCATTCTCCTGACAAGTGGCTTACCATATGTATAAAAGTGCCAGGGCCCCACACCAAAGCGTTCCCAGTAAGTCTTTACGGCTTTTTCAATATCCGGTACAATGATGCATATCTGTGCTACATCTGGTAAAGGAAACTTTTTTTTATCTTTCATATGCTGTTTTTTTTATCACTTCCTGCTGGCAGGAAATGAAAATGCTGAATGAGAGTAAAATAAGTGTTTTTTTCATATTTATAACATTTAACTTAATCATCCTTACGTTCCGAAATTTTTGATTACGAGGATACCCAACTGAATGTCGGTATATCATAATTTATCTCTATCCAATAGGGACCCTGTCTCACATAGGTATAAACACCAGTTTTCTCACTTTCCCCTGAAGTGCAAGTTCAGCGCTCTCACTAAATTTTTCCAGGGGAAAAACATGAGAAATAAATTTTTCTGCATCAATACGTCCTGCGGCAATGTGTTCAAGTGCCATCCTGTTGTGACGGGGAGCAAAAATTGTTGTTCCTATGACTTCCAGGGCATTGTAATGGATTAGATTTGTATTAATCCCGGGTGTGGCTTTTTCCGGTGGCAGTCCGCCAAATAAAAGAATCCGTCCTCCCTTTTTAGCCATTTCAACTGCCTGTACCTGGGTTTCAGGTACCGGGTTTGCTGTTATGATAACATCTGCACCGTAATTCCGGGTGAGTTTTTTAACTTCTTCGACAGGATTATCGGTGGAAGCATTAATCACATAATCAGGAGAATACTCTTTAATCATTTCAAGGCGTTCTTCAACAACATCAATGACAATGGTTGTTGACACACCCCGGGCTTTTGACAGTTCCAGGTGTAATGTACCAATTGGGCCGGCTCCGGAAATAACAACCGTGTCACCAGGGCCGGTGTTTCCTTTTTCCTGTGCATTGATGCATGATGACAAGGGTTCGATGAGTGTGGCATGGACAGGCTCGATGTTGTCAGGGACTTTTTGAATTGTGCCTCTTTCAATAGCCTCTTTTGGCAGGGTCATATAGTCTGCAAATCCTCCCGGCCATGCCTGGGCTATTTCTTTGTATCCGGTACAGAGTTCCAAATCTCCATTGTGGCAAAAAATGCATTCGCCACAATAGACCAGCGGGGAGACTGCTAAAATATCACCAATCTGCCAGGTACCTGTATATTCTTTTCCTGTCTGAACCACTTCACCACAAATTTCATGGCCAATTGTGAACGGAAGTTGTACCCTGTGATGCCCGCTGCGTAATGTGCGCAAGTCTGAACCGCATAAACCGCAGGCCAGCACTTTCAACAACAAACCTCCTGCCGGAATATCCGGGACAGGAAGGTCTTCAATGTAATATTTCTGCGGCGCTTTGACGATAAGCGCTTTCATTGTCTCTACCATGATTGAGAAGGTCATTTTGTTGTTTTCTGAGTTTATAAATAAATGTCTGATTATCTGGTGACAGGTTGCCTTCTGTTATAACATCACCTTTTTCAATGTCTGCTGTTGCAATCCCATTTTCAGCAATGCCTAAGGGAATAGCGTTGATGGCCCGGGCATCCCTGTAAGTAAATATTTTCCCGAATATGTCGGCGCTTCCAATACCTTTTAGCTTCTCCCCCTTTTTTAAGTTCCTTTTTGCGATGGTGACAACCTCAGAATGCATTGTTTCTGCTGCAACAGTAACTTCATTGAGCAAAACTGCTTCGGCAATTGACTGCGGAGTCTCCAAATCACAAAGATGATATGGACGGAATAGCAAATAGTAAGGGCCTTCTGCTTTGGTGATAAATTTCATGTCTTTTCGTATCCTTTTATCATACGACCTGACAATAACAAAAACGCCCGGCGCTATTGCTCCTGTGCTGTATTCAACCCTGCCTGCTTCATTCAGTATTCCGCCGTTAGTGATTGGAATATAGTATTCTAAAAGTTCATCCAGTTCTACCTTTGGGCCATGCATACCAGGAATGTCCGGCAATAGCCCGGTTGAATTTGACACCGCTGCCATTTCGACCATGGTTTTTGTTCCGTCTTTAAATGAAGCCAGAATTTTGGGATTCATATCCTTTTTTACAGCTTCTTCTGCACAGGAATCCGGCGTGGCATCAAAATCAACAGGATTGTTTTTTCCTTTCCCGATGCATACAACTTCAAACCCCATGAGTACTGCCTGTTCATAAAGCATTTTACAAACCCCCGGTTCATCGCCTGATGCCACAGTATAAAGTGCATTATTCCTGCGCGCTTCGTAATTCAGAATGGCGCCTATTGTCACATCTGTTTCAACATTGAGCATGATGACCGGTTTTTTCTGCTGAATCGATTTCCAGGCTATCTGAGCGCCAATGTCAGTCACTCCCGTAACCTCTACATTAGCTTCTATGCGCTCCAAATCAACCATGAGCATGGCATCAGGTGTCACCAGGAGTTTTCCTTTCCTGAGGGCATCATTTGCATCACCAATATGTTCACATATAGCTATTTGTGATTTTTTCATGCCCATCTCCAGGTATGTGCTCACAGCCCTGTCAGGGTTAATGTCTGCAATAGCCCTGACTGCCATCCCTTTGATATTATTGATTGTATGTGCCAGACCAGAGCCCATCTGGCCGCAACCAATTATACCAACACTAACCGGATTTGCCTGAGCCTGCCGATGGTCAAGTTTTCTTAATAATTCCATCTTTTAATGTTAAATATATTTTATTTTGAAATTACAAATTTCAATTCCTCCAATATTCCACGCTTCCATTTTACCATATATCAATTTCCCCCCAACAATTCCCTTGCCATTCCCGTATGCAACTTTTCCAGCCTTCCATCTTTCCTTCAACCTACCCATACTTCTTCCTCAAACCGGCCAAATCCTTATAATCCTTTTTTATATGATTGTACAGATTTTTGTATAACCTGAAAAAATCCATATACAGTTCATTGTTTTTCCTGTCAGGTTCCATAGGTTCAATGTATTCAGTCCATTGCCTGGCAACAGAAAAATCTTTGAAGACCCCGGTTGCCACACCCGCCAGAATGGCATCACCGTATGGCGCACCGGTTCTTCTTTTTACAAGAACAGTGGGAACATTGAAAACATCAGTTATGATTTTTCTCCACAAAGCGCTTTTTGCGCCACCTTCATTTAAAACAACCGGCGATTTTATCTTTTTGCCCGACTCACTGATTATTCTGAAAGAGTCATAAAGGGCATATGCCACTGATTCCATCATAGCCCGAATGACATGACCCCGGCTATGATTGAGGGATAAACCGAAAATTGTGCCCCGTGCATTGACATCCCAAATGGGTGTTCTTTCTCCCATCAGAAATGGCAATACAACCAGTCCGTTGCTTCCCGGGGGTACTTCTTTGGCTTCATGGTTGATGAGGTCAAAGGTATCAACCCCGTAGACTTTTTCAGCGCCTGTTTCCATCTGGTAAAAATTATCACGCATGTAGCGGATAAGTTGACCGCCTGTGGTTGTTGTCGGTACAATGATATAGGTGTTTTCAGAATCTGTTGTGTAGGCAAAATTTATCATGGTCCGCGGAAAGTCCCTATCTTTTGTAATAATACCAAAATTTCCGCATGTACCGAGGTTCATCTGTATGTCCCCTTCTTCGGTCATGCCGGCGCCCATCCAGCCGGCATTACAATCAACCTGGCCTGCTGCAACAGGAATACCCTCAACAAGTCCGGTTTGCTGAGCCGCTTCCTTTGTGACTTCACCGATGATATCCTCACACCTGAACAACGCCGGGAAAAGTTCAGGAGAGATACCAATCCTGTCAAGCATGTTAAGATCAAAAGTGCGTTTTAAGAGGTTGTAGGCCACACCATAAAAAGCTGCTCCTGAATAATGGCCTGTGAATTGTCCTGTCAGTTTAAGGTTCGCAAAACCATCGATTGTTAATGCTTTATAGATTTTTTTATACTCATCAGGCCTGTATTCTTTTTCCCATAGCAGGTTCACAATGACAGGGTGATCCTCAAGCCGGTTTTTTGATACCTGAAAAATTTTGTCTTCGCCGATGTTTTCCTGTAGCCATTCAACTTGTTTGGTTGCCCGTTTATCCATGAGATTATAAGCATTATGCACCGGATTCCCGGCTTTGTCTGTCATCACAAGTGAGGGGAGAGCGGAAGAAACGGCTATACCTTTTATTTGTGCCGGATTAACAGTTGATTCTTTTATTGTCTTTTGAATAATCCGGCAGGCAACATCCCAATACCTGTTCGCATCATGCTCAGACCAGCCGGGTTCCGGTGTCAGGATGGGGTATTCTTCAAAGGCATACCCAAGTACTTCACCTTGTGTATTGATGATGGTGCATTTTGCACCACCTGTACCATAATCGAGACCAAGAAGAAAATTTGACATGGTTTTATTTTGTTTTTTCTTTTAATAATTTTTTTGCCAGCCATTTGTCTGTTATAAGTATATTGATGAGTTTATTCTTTAGCGCTGCAAGAACAGTAAGGAATTTTTCCCTGCCACCTGCGATTCCTACAACACGCGGAATTGAAATTAACTCATCTATTGTTAAGCCAACCACCCGTTTGTTTATCCGGCCCTGGATACATTGTCCCTGACTATCGAAAAATCTGAGGGAAATATCACCAACAGCGCCCCGGCTTTTTAAAAATGTAATATCTGCGCCTGTCAGAATACCATCAGGACGGCTCAGTATTGAATTATCAGTCAGTCGACCAATACCAACCAAAGCAATGTCAGCTTTTTTTGCTACATCCAGGGTGGTTGATATCTGCGGCTCCTCCAAAAGTTCCCTGCATATGCTTTCATTTCTGACAATACCGGGAGAACTCAGGATTTTTGCCTGTGCATTGAGTTTATTGGCCATTCTCCTGGTTAATTCTGTTCCGCTCAGGTTATCGTCCGGTAAACCCAATCCCCCAATCATCTGAACTATGCGTATGTCTTGAAAATTCATTTCCGGAAGAGCATTAACAAGAGATAAAAGACTTTTTCCCCAGGAAACAGCTATTGTTTCCCTGCCCTGAAGTGACCGTTGCAGGTATGAAACGCCGGCCTGTCCAATTTCGTCCAGCACATGTTGTGGTTCCTCAGCAGATGGCTCTACGATGATACACTCCTTTAAATCATATTTGTCTTCCAGGGCACGTTCTGTTTCAATATTGGGATCATCAGGCGGATAAATTTTTATCTCAACAATTTTCTCCGAAAGGGATTTTTGCAGCAACCTTGACACCATTATCCTTGATATACCAAACCTGCTGGCTATTTTCTGCTGGGTTAAACCTGCTTCATAGTAGGACTTTGCAATTTTATATATCAGGTTTTTTTTTGTGTGTTCCATTTTGATCTGTTCATATGAACATATATGTGCAAATGTACAAAACAAAACAATATAATCCAAATATTAATTTCAGGGGGGTGTAACAGAAATTATTGTGTCATTATCACCAACAGACCTGTATTATTCGGTGTCAAAGCTAAAATCAACTTCAGGCATATTTCCGTCGTTTTGGTAGGGTAGGGGGAATCCGACATACGCTTCCATGATTTCTTTTTCATGGCGTTTAACAACTTCGATATCTTTGTCGGAAACAATTGTGCCGGTGATTTTTTTGGCTTTTTTCATGACAAAATCAGCCCAGTCTTTGTTTTTGTCATACTCCTGGTTCAGTTGCTGCTGACCGGCCTGAAGTTCTTCAAGCATTTTTCGGAGTTCAACCTTTGTTTCTTCCGGCACATCAGGATTATCAAGCTGTTTTTGGATTTCTTCCATACCGGAGTCCATCATACGGTTGCTGCTTTCCTGCAGGTTTTTAAACCTGTCCATGCCTTTCGTAGCCTGCATGATACTAAAAACAGCCCCTATTTTCGCATTCAGAATAACAAATTCCGGATAGTCTTTCAGTCCGGCGCCAGTAATCATTGATTCGGCATTTGCAAATTGTTCCTGGCCCGCATCCGGTGTTTCACCCTGTTGGTTCAGTTCTTCAAGCATGCCGGGGGCGGATTCACGCAGGGCTTTATATGCCCTGAGATAACGAGAGACGTTTTCATCAGTCAGTTCCAGGTTCCTGGCATTTTCTGCTACCTGACAATGAGATAAAACAAGCAGCATTAAAACAGATAGAATAACATATGTTTTCATTTTTTTTTGATAAATGAGTTAATAAAAGGAGTAGCTAACCAAATTTACGATAATTTTACATTATTAACAATAGAAAAGATAAAAGGGCTTGAATTGATGTCTTGAACTTTTCTTTTACCAATATAATAAATAGACTGTCTATAGTTCGTGCCACTAATTAGTGTCTAAAACAGAAAGGTCTATTCCTTTTTTCATGACGCTTAAATCGCCCTTCGGTTGATTTAAGGTCATCGTGGCGCAATCATTTTCCGGGAACAGTGATTTAAAAATGGCATAATTCAATACTTTTTCACTGCATGTTCATGCAATTTTTTACCGCCGATTCAATGATATGCGCAAGACCATGACCTTCTGTTGTCCGAAGGACAACGGAAGCGTCATGGGAAAACAGAAAGGTCTGTTTCTTTTTTCCATGACGCTTAAATCGCCCTACGGTTGATTTAAGGTCAT
>CAZVTW010000204.1:0-9662 GCA_964629805.1 uncultured Bacteroidales bacterium
GTTTTTTCCCCGTAGAGACGCACGGCCGTGCGTCTCTACGGGGAAAAAACGGGCCAAATCACAACCCTCGAAGCGGTCGCAGACCCTTCGAGCGGTTAAATCGCAGAATTTCCAGCCTGCGTGGCTGGTTCTAAACCTGGATTATATATCCCATACAGATGTGCAGTGGATTGCAAATCCACAATAGCCGCCAGTGATGAATTTTTTCAGGCTGCCAGGTTAGAGGCGCTAAACCTGCCGGCGTGCTTGCACCCGGTAGCGTTGTTAATAAGAAAATAAAAATGAGGGTACTCGAAATTTTAATTCGTTACAGATACGCCTTAGATTGCAATTTCGATGCAGCAGAGGTTCAACAGTATACACAAGTCGCAGGCTTGCGGCAGTTGGGTGGGCAGGACTTTCTAACATCCTTCGGCACAGGCGATTTGGGATGGGAAGGATTTGGAAACGTCCGGTGCTGGAGAAGCTGATAGCTCATAGCTCGTAGCTGATAATCTATAATAATCATAGAGATAGACAGCTGGAAGGAAGCTACCACAATAAAATACTATGTTTGTTTTTTTTTGTGTGTGTTAAAGACCTCACAATGCCTCATTTTTCTTTGCAAACTTCATGGACTGATAAAAACCTTTTATAAGAAATGGAATTAGTTCACTCAATTTGATATTTTGTTGTATGAGCCATGTCCGAATTTCATTATCTATTTTAAATTCCATACTGTCAATCCATTGAATTTTACCTTCATTTATATCATCTTCAGTAATTTCCGGTATGTCACTACAATCTATCAAAGAATCATCATATAGTACATTACGTTCATCAACACGAATATTATGTTGGTTTAAAAAGCCCGCCAAATTAACAGGTATTTTTTCATTTGCAAAATTAATGTCTGATTGAGCAACCGATTTACCGGATTTAATCAATTCAATAGCATCTTTCCAATATATATTATTGTTTTCCATAATTACTTTTATTATACATTTTGTATTCTTTATTTCTGGCATATCTTGCCGATATGATTCTAAAATTTGTATTTCTAATAGTAAAAGCAACAGTTAACAGGGTATCCATAACTTTTCCTATTGTTATCCATCTGTCTTCTCCATAATCAATTCTTAAGTCAGGAGAAGTAATTCTATTGGCATCATAAAAAACTTTTTTAGCATACTCAAATTCAATTCCGTGTTTTAACTGGTTAATATTATTTTTATTTTCATCCCATTCAAACTTCATTCAAGCTATTTTTAATCATTGCATAGAATCGTACAATTTGGATTATAATGCAAATTTACAATTAAAAGAACAATTGGAAAAAACAGAAAGCATATTTTTCATAAACCCTCCCCTGCCAAATATTCCTCAAAATGCACCGCAACAAGGTAAATTTCATATTTCAGAAGTTAAATCCCGTTAAATACACCTTAAAATATTCCGCAGCAGGGTAGCGGGGATTGCAAACCTGCACCAGTTGGGTAAAAAAAGCTGGTGAGCTTTTGAACTGTGGGGAGAAGCCACAAGTTGCAAACTTGCGGCAGGTGTTGGCATCAAATTGCAAATGATGCCACAAGTTGCAAATTTGCGGCAGGTTGAGCAATCAAGGTTGTACCGCAGGCTTTCCAGCCTGCATGGCCGGTTTTAAAACGGGATTTTACATCCCATACAGATATGCAGTGGATTGCAAATCCACAACAGCCGCCAGTGATGAATTTTTTCAGGCTGCCAGGTTAGAGGCGCTAAACCTGCCGGCGTGCTTGCACCCGGTAGCGTTGTTAATAAGAAAATAAAAATGAGGGTACTCGAAATTTTAATTCGTTACAGATACGCCTTAGATTGCAATTTCGATGCAGCAGAGGTTCAACAGTATACACAAGTCGCAGGCTTGCGGCAGTTGGGGGGGTAGAAATATCTAATAGATAAAAAAAATAATACTATTAGGTAAAGTATAATAAGATTTCTTATTTTTGGATTTAATATGCCCACAATTCTTCAAATATGAGGCTGGAGGTTATTTTTTTATGCTGATGAAGGTAATGAACCAATTCATATTCATGCCATTAAAGGTGATATAGAATGTAAATTTTGGCTAAATCAAGCTGAATATGAAATTAAATTAGCATATCAATATAATTTAAAACCACAGGCCAAAAGACAAAAAAAAATTGTTTATCAACATTTTGATTATATCGTTGATGAATGGAACAAATTTTTCAAAAAGAAATAACAATGAATAAAAAACATGAAGTGTTAAATTTAAAATTTGATAATGAGTATATATATCTTGATATAGATAGCAAAAATTACAAAGTGAAATTAGAAAAAATCTCTAAAAAACTTACAGAAGCCGATATTCAGGAAAAAGAACACTATCAAATCTCACCATCAGGATATGGGATACATTGGAAGCTATTGGATGAAGACATATCAATACATGGATTATTAAAACAGGCGGAATAGTGTCCCTGTAACGCTGGGATTGTTTTTTCCCACGTAGAGACGCACGGCCCGTTTTTCCCTGTAGAGACGCACGGCCGTGCGTCTCTACTGGAAAAAAACGGGCAGAATCAACCGCTTCAAGGGTTTTCAACCGCTTGAAGGGTTTCGTTCATCGAATCAACCATTTGCAACATTACATTTGTTGTGGGTTGGCCACAAGTGGCAGACTTGCGGCAGGTAAGGAAGCCATAAGTCGCTGACTTGTGGCAGCGAGGGCTACGGTTTATACACAAAAAATCAAATTTTTAATGCCATTTCCCAACCTTTGTAAATATTGGTGAATTGTTCCAACCCCCAGTAAAAAGTAATTGGGCCAGACGCCCTTTGACTTTTATACCCTTTCCAACCACCAATCCTTGCAATTATCCATGCTGCCCAACTTACAGTCCCAGGTTGGTTTTTATTTTTTTGTTTTCGGTTTGTCCTTCATATGTTTTTTCTAATTGCTTTAAACACTCAATCTCATTTTCTGTGAAAACATGGTTTATATCTTGTGTACTTCCCCATTTTTATGATAATAATAATTGCATTACTTTTATACTTGCACCTAATGCAAAAACACCTAACTTCATTATGCTCTTTCCATTTTTCAATTCACTTGATTCAATGTTGAACCCTTCGTTTTGGAGCAATGGAGATTTTCTATCTGTGAAAAAATTAGATCCGAGAGAAACCACACCTGAATTCCGTTTGTTTGTTGTAGAACTAAATCAAAAATGCAATGCTCAAAAGACAAAACCTGCCTCCGCATTTTTTATGTCACAGCAAACCATGGATAACAGGATAGAATCCTATAATCTTTATAGACTGTCCGGTTTGATCAACAGTACCAAAAACCAGGGCAACACAAACCGTACCAAGGATAACAAAGCCAGGTTGAGCGAGGCAGCCAAAAGGGTCGAAAAATTAAATTGTCCGGATACTCAAATGAGCCTTGACAACTCCCTGATGCCTGAACCACAAGTGTTGGAGGAACTGGAACAGACATCGAACCGCTATGCAGTAGTAACTGCAATATTTATATTGTTGGTGTCTGAATTTAAGTGGTTTAATTGGCTGACAGCATTTTACTGTATATTCATCTTTCAATGTTCCTTCCGTATGGATGATGTCATCCACTAAGCTGAGGCCGTATACCGGGTTTAAATAAAACGTTATTTACCGCCACTTTTCAGTTGTTTTACATAGGCTTTGTCCGAATTGAACAACATTCGTTTTTTGAATGATCTTGTCTAGTACATCTGCATTTCCACAATAAAAAACCTGTCGTGGTTATCTTTGCACCTGACATCTACGATCGAACCTTTAAAGCCCGGCAGCTCAGGAATGATTTCGTTATCGAGGTATTCGATGGATTCTAATTTTTTTGTCAGGCTATAAGGGAAAGAGGTCATTAAGGAAACCTATAAGGATGTGGGGATGTGGGGAAGTTCGACAAATATTTTTCGGAATGTGAGGTCGTTTTTCGGATCAAGGTATTGTATTGTTTTGCCGGCCATAAAGCTATACATTATTTTTTTTACAAAAATAATAAAACATTTTTTTTCTTCTATTGTGTATGATACACTTTTTATTGCAAAGGCACAAAAAAAGACAGCCGGCGTTAAGCTTTACCCCCACACTGCCACAAGTCTGTGACTTGTGGCTTTTTTACAACGAACTTCCGGCTTCTTATACCTTTCATCTTTTCTCTTTCTCATCTCCCTGCTTCCGTTTCCATCTTTCTTATTATGGCCAAAAATCCCCCTCAAAATTTGTGTTTTTCACCCTAATGTAGTAAGTTCGTTGGCTTTCATTTAATTAAAATTTTCAAACTACTAAAACAAAAAGTTAACTAAAAATGAAACAACTACGAGTTTTTTTTATGTTTGTGGCTATTCTGTATGTTAATGCATGGAATCACCTTTATTCACAAGAAGACACAAAAGAGATTTTAGAGTCGGAACACCTTGAAGACCAATCGAGTGATGTTTTGCTGAATGTTAATGCCTCACAATTCGGTTCAAAATACCGTGAAACACAGATACTCATGCAAAACCGGCATGGTGTGCGTATTGAATATACCCTTGATCGCAGTGATTTGCAACTCTGGATTACACCACAGGTTGGCAAGTCTATGTCATATGTTGATCAGAACTGGTCGAACAGGGATGACCATACGGATATATTTGACCGCATTCAGCTCCCGGGATGCGATTTGACAACATTTAAACGATGCGACTGGGACCCTTTTCACAGCATCCTCTATTTTGAAGACCAGACATTACACATTGCCCAAATCTATGACCAGCCGGCTGTTCTTTTATGGTTTGAAAAAGAGGGAGTTGTTGACTTCAAGATTTACGGGCAGGAATATGAAAGGACAGATAAAACATTTATTATCAACTACAGCGACCGTGAACGTGATTTCCAGGCTGCTGCTTTAATCGGAAAAGGTAATGGCAAGTTCAGACATCAGACACAACTCGATAAATACCGGTCTATTCATGCGCGCGCTGAACTGGAACCAAACCAGGTTTTGCTGATTTCCGGCGAACTCAGAAAAGAACAGATTGGAGACCTGGCTAAAGAATGGATAAAAAACCCGGTGCAGGACATACTGACGTCTAATGAAGAAAAAATAGCCAAAGATTTATCCACCGGGCAATTCAAACTCAGGAATCATGCTGAAATGCAAAAACTCCTTGAAAAAAGCCGTCGTGTAGCGCTTTCCATGCAGCCGTTTAAAGGATTTATGCGTTCTACCAACCAATATATTTATTACCTGTTATGGTACCGGGACGGTGGTATGAACACTTCACACATCGCTTATTCCGGTTGGACTGAGCCTGCATATCACCATACAAAATTTGCTTTACATAATCCAAATTTCACAAATGAAAGCCCTGAAGATATTTTTTTCGGTCAAATAATGGGAGGTCCCTTAACCAAATGGCAGGAGGACGGACTATTTTATGTTGTCTGGCCTGCATTCACGCACTGGACACAAACAGGCGACAAATCATTATGTGAAGGAAAGTACCTGAAAACAATGGAAAAAGCGATGGATTGGCTCGAGAAAAGATGTTTTGATGAAGAAAAAGGCCTGTTTGGACGATATTTTGCCTGTGAAACCCCAATGACAGGCAGCCGCGACGATGGATATGACAATGTTACCGGTGCTCCTACCTTTAAATGGAAATCAGAATACGAAGGGAATACCATTGTCAGGTCCTATGACAATTATATCAACTTTTTGCATTACAGCACATACCTTATGTTGTCGGCTATGGAAACAGAGAAAGAAAAAGCAGACGAATATTATCAAAAGGCAGTTAACCTGAAAGAAAATATGGTTGAATTATTTAAAAATGATCATGTCCTGCCATCTTATGGTTTCCTTGAGACACAAGAGGGAGATTTTGTTACAGCAAAACCTTATGGCATGGATATATGGGATTATGTATGGGGCCTCTCTCTCCCACCCTTTGAAGCAACAATGCCTGAACAATACAAAAAAATCCGTGAGCAACTTCGCCATGACATGACAACCACAGAAGGTGGTTATTTCCATTGTGTGTATTTTGCTATGCTGACAAGTATGGATACGGAACTGCATAATGAGGACAGCATTATGGCTGCTATGGAACAACAGGTTCCCTGGGCTGTAAAAACGGGTAAATATCTGCCCATGCCATATGCCATGCCCGAGATGTTCAATATCAGTGAAGAAAACCCCTTTCATGACATCCGTCCCCTTGTTTACTCAATAGCTCCCTGGCTATCTGCCGTGACCAATCTGGGATTGCACAGAATGCCATTTGGTATTGCTGTAAGAGGAACAAAATATCTTGAAAACCTGGAAAATTTTGTCTTTAAAGAAGCGCTGCTGGATATTTCCTTCAGAGGTGAAGGTAAAATAAACCGGGTTTTGATCAATGATAAAGAACTTCAAAATACATATCAGATACCTGAAGACATGTTAAAAAAAGGGGATAATACAGTTGTCATTGAAATGACCCGGGAGGCACAGCAGCAAAATATTTTGACAGCCTCAACAGTGCAGTTACATTCAATTAGAAAGACAGGAGATCAAATCAAATACAACATCACAGCTTATGGCAAAAATGTTCTGACATTTAAAAACCTGGATAAAAAAGTAAGGATTATCTCTGAAAAAGGAAAAAAACAAAGAACAGAAAAAACGAAAATGGATACATTCACTTATTATGAATTTGAAGGCAGAGGTGATTTCAGCGTTATCCTAAAATGATGATTATTTTTTTCTGTTGATTTGCTGCCTGATTTCATCTTTGGGGGTGTAATGACGGGTGAGCCAGGAGGCCAACCCGTCAAGGCCGGGAAACAGGATACGCTCGGTTATATTCGCCTGGTCGAGTTTATCTCGTATTTCCCATTTCAGTTCTTTGGGGATGATGATTCGCCTGTACATGTCCGGATGGTCTTTGAGCCAATCATCCAGCAGGTTTGTCGGGCTCGACATGACTGAAAAAAAAGCATATTGGTTTACAATGCGCTGGTTCATTGACGGAGGCTCAAAAAAGATAACCAGTTGTTGTGGGCTGAGTTTATCAAAATCTCTGAGTACAGGCAAGGCGTTTTCAATCATTGCAATGGTAAAGGTATTTGAACCGGCCTCATCCAGTACATCTTTGAGCGGAGAAGGCAGCAGACTGTTTGCACGTTTAAAATCAACATTCCAAATGGCGCCGTCCTTATCATACATGGTGGTATCTGAGGTGGCAAAATGGATGGCAATAAACGGAGAATATGTCCAGTCAAGCAACCTTGTTGGCAGGCCGTGATGTTGCGCGATGGTCAACAGCCGCCATTCCGACACCTCAAGCTTGGGATCATTGAGTTGTGCATATTTCCTGAAATTACGCAACAGGTGATATTCAAGGAATGCATTATTTCCGCAATTTCTCAGGAACCTGTTTTTCAGGGTGAAATTTTTATCTGACACCCCCCTGAATGCAAAATCAGTGCGAAAACGCCCTAAATCATCCTTCCAGGAATGATCATACACCCGTTCACAAAGCTCTGCCCAACTGTTTATAACAATATCACTGGGGATATCCTGCATTGAAAATGAAAGTATGAATTATTTAGTCTTTTTCAAATATAGAAAAATCATACGAAAAAGAAATCCGGGCCTCGTTCAGATCAGGGCCTTTATCCTCTTCAAAAAATGGTGTCAGCAGATAAGTGAAACCCATTCCAAAGCCGCTCTTTTTATGAAATATGAGGGCTTTGACACCATATTTGAGCTTGTTCAGGTAGGAATCATTAAATTCGTCATTACGAATCATCACCTTTTCTTTGTCATCACCAACCTTGAACTTACGCTTATGTTTGCCGCTCAGGTATTGATCGACAAAACCACCTGCCGAAAAATGCAATTCACCAAGTGAGATATTCAGGTTGACCGGGACATAAAAAGAACCGACAATAAGTTTGCTTTTCCCGTAGCTGAAAAATCCGTTTCCATAATCATGCTCAGGATTGTCGTCATAATAATATACAACCTGATGTGTAGTTTTTTCAAGAACAATGTTTTCGGAAAATCGGTATTTTGATATACCAACACCTGCGCCCAGACTGACATTAAACGATTTCCAGCCAATGGTGATTAGATCAAAAGACATCCTGCCGGTGAAAATATCGAAAAAGCCAGAGCCAAAACCATTGATTGTTGTGGTAAAATCTTCTGCATCATCGCCAACAAAAAAGTTATAGGCAAGACCATAATCATTCCTGACATTTTTGCCAAACCATACATCAAATTGTTCCTGTGCTATTCCCGGAATAGAAAAGCATAATACAATTGAAATACTTAGAATTGTTTTTGTAAAATGTTTCATAATAAGTTATAATTATAAGTCAATAATATGAATTTTATAGATAATCATTGAACAAAAACTCCAGGTTTAAATTTTTCTCTATATTAAGTCTATATCAAGCACCAATTAATCACTGAAAAACAAATATTTAATCCAGCCAAACAGAAACTGGTACCAAAGAAAATTAAATCGTTGTCCGGACCCTACGTATTTTGTAAAAATAAAAAAAATTAAGAGAATCGAAGAAAGGTTGAATATTATTTTGAGACGCCGGAATAAAGAAAACATAAAATCATAAAATGTAATTAACTGTAAAAAATGGGTATGGATCACCCAATTTACAACGCTGCCGGGTGCAGGCACGCCGGCAGGTTTAGCGCTCAAACCCAAAAAGTTGAAAAATGTTATTCTATTCCGGCTTGTCCGGTTTAGGTATTATAAAATATAATATCACAACTGTTCAGGAAACACACATAGTAATGGTTTAATTTTTCGGACAATCGTGATTTAACATATCAAAAATCTGATAAATTTTCACTGTACATCAGAAAAGATTATAATTTTGAAAACTATATATACCAATCAAATGTTACATATAATGAAAACATTTTTTTAACTCAAAAATTTTAAACCATGACATTTACATTACCTGATTTACTTTTTGACACGAAGTCATTTGAACCTTTCATGAGTGAAGAAACCTTTGAATATCACTATGGAAAACACCATGCGAAATATGTGGATAAGTTAAATTCCAACATTTCCGGGACAAAGTATGAAGGCAAACCACTTGAAGAGGTGATCAAAGAATCGGCGAAAGATTCAATGCCGGCAGTTTTTAACAATGCAGCCCAGCATTTTAACCATTCCTTTTTTTGGAATTGCATCAGCCCACAGGGCATTGGTAAACCGAAAGGAAAAATCCTTGAGCTTATTGACAAAGAATTTGGTTCATTTGAAAGTTTCCGGGAGCAATTTTCAGATGCTGCAACAACATTGTTCGGTTCAGGCTGGACCTGGCTTGTACTAAACAGCGCCGGCTGGCTTGAAATACTCAAAATGTCTAATGCCGGTACACCCGTCACAGAGGGTAAAAAACCTTTACTGACAATTGATGTGTGGGAACATGCTTATTACATTGACCACAGAAACGCAAGGCCGGCATTCATTAAAGAATTCTGGAAATTTGTGAACTGGGATTTTGTTAACAAGCAATTGATGTAGGAAATTATTTACATTAAAAAAAAGCAGGGACATGTATTTTTGTCCCTGCTTTTTTTTGTGGATTTTGGGGCTTTTTTCATTTATCACTTAACACTTTTT
>CAZVTW010000205.1:0-9658 GCA_964629805.1 uncultured Bacteroidales bacterium
TTAATCATCCACGTGTGTGTTTAAAAATCTTAATCATGGATGTTTCATATTATTTGTATCCGGTAAAATCTTGAGATTTAGCTTCGCTGCTACTACGTGGTCTCCCTTCGGTCGAAATGACAATGCATTCATCGATTTTTGCGGTGGTGGCGGTGAAACCGCCACCACCGCCTACCATGTATAGACCAAACTTGCTGTCATTCCGAACGTAGTGAGGAATCTTAAGTAAATTATTCAATTAATTCAACATTACCAGACAATACTGATTTCATATAAAGTATCTGAAGGAATTATTGCATTTCTGAGGACAACAGGACACCATTTAAAAAATCAATCCAGAATATCCCGTTTCAAATTCATTTTTTTCTGGGAATGGTCATCATCATAATCAATAACCAGGTCACCGGTATTTTTCAGCATTTTAACAAAATTAAGGTCAAAACGGATAAAGGCTTTACCAACACTTGCGCCATTGAGAAAATTAATCTGGGCATTTCCACCTTTGTAGGTCGTTATTTTAAGTTTTGTGTTGTCTTTAATAATCAATTCTGCAAATTCAATATCTGCCCTGTTTTGAGTGTTTAAAGTGATGATGCCTCCATTGTTTTTGACCATCGAAATCCGGCCAATGTTATTATAAATGGTTGGATAAGCTTTCCTGAAATTCGGATTATACCTGTCAAAGGCTTCCTGGATGGTTTTTCCTGATACAGAATTACCATTGACCTTCATGGTTTTCATAAAAGCAAAAAGCCCGGCAATAGCCCGGTCATAATTATTCGTTAACAATCTGTCAAATTCAGCTTTCCACACTGCTTCATGACTAAATGTGGCCGAACTTTCCACTTTTTTGTCCTCAACAAAGGCCAGTTCACCGGTTGAGGCCTGGAAACTGGCAGTGACAAACACATTATTCTGTTCGTCGAGTTTAATACCGTAGTTGTCAAAATTCGGCGTTTCGTCAAAGGAAAGGGTTGTCTGGTGTACTCCTTCTGATGAGAAATAGGACACATAGATAAGGTCATGAGTTGTTTGTTCAGCTTCTATGGCAAGCTTGTTAGCCCACATAAATTTACCATCTCCGGAATATTTGGCAACAAAAATATCCATAACACCATTTGAAGGCAATTCAATGTTCCCGACAATTGTTGTCTGATCGTATGTTCCGGTCACATACACATTTCCCTCCTTATCAATGGCAACAGCAGTACCGGCAGAATTTCCCGTACTCATAGACTGCCTCACCCATACAAGATTTTTATTGTTATCATATTTTGCCACAAAAAATCCGTTTCCACCACTTTCAGATTTCAGGATAAGGTCACCAAATTTTGCTTTTCCTGTGAAAAATCCGGTAACATAGGTATTCCCTTCATCATCAAAAACCATATCACTTTCAGTACTGGCTTTAAAAGCGCCTGATTCGTTCACAACATCCCATATATCTTTTTTAACCTTTGTTTTTGCCTTCCGATTGCTAAGTTCGATAATTTTCCCCTGGGTCGACAAAAACTGCGGCATGCACATACCCACAGCAGCGCCCATGTATGTGGGATCGCAAATGGTATATCTCTTTCCTTTATACATAAAATAATCTGCATCAACGTTATCATTAAATCGTACGGCAGTACACATATGACCGGGGTATTCAAGTCCGACAACTTCCAGTTCCAAAAGTTCTTTCACAAGATAAGCAAACAGGATAGAGCGGTCCTCGCAATCAGAAAACGGGTAATAGAAAATTTCATCCGGAAAGAAAAATTTCTCCTGGCCAAACTGGGCATCATCCGTTTTGTATGGAAAAGCCTTCTGAGCAAATTCCAGGATGATACTTACAGCTTCATATTCGGATTTTCCCTGAACCAACGGACGCAGATATTCAATCAGGGATTCTTTAATGTAAGGAGAACCTGCTGCATCGAAATAAATTTTAAGATCAACCAGCGGGTAGTCCTTATAAAAATTAACATTATTCAGGTTGTATTCAACGTTAAATTCATAATCTTTATCAGAATGGTAAAAATTTAAAATTTTCGTATCGATGTTATCGCCAATGTTTAAGGGTTCGGAAATGTCAAAGTCAAAAGGTGAATTTGCATCAGGGTATTTACCTGTATATGTTCTAATTCTGCCGATATTTTTATCAAGCACATAATATTTCTCTGTTCCAAAAGTATAGTAAGGTTTTCCATACATCATATTATTCGAATGCATCAGCAGGTAAACATTATTGCTGGTATACCCGACTTTTAATTTATAACGGGACTTGGTTAAAAAAAACCAGGTTAAAAGTTTGGAAGTATTTTCCGATGCCGGAGCTATCCTGTCGCAAACATTTTTTACCATCAAATAATATCCCCAGTCATTCAGATTCATTGTTGTTTTGTAATTCATCAACTGGTCAATAAAATGGTAATGCTTTGTTTGTATCATATTATCCCAAAAATCACTGATGACATTGCTGTTAACTGCTGAAGGAACAGCATTAACAAAAGATTTGTCATAAGAAAAATCCAGTTTGGAACCATAAAAATCCACTTCAATATCCGATTTCATAAAATCTTCGCTCTCAACCCGCTTTATAAGAGGAGATTGGGGCTCATAGATATCTTTTGTTTCTTCCGGTTCTTCAACAGGGACAACATCTGTTTCATTCTCTTCTACAAGGGTAGGTTCAACAGACGGAGGGTCAACCGGTTTTGGAGAATTATCACGTTCCTGTTCAGTATCAAGATCAAAATCTTTCCAGGATTGTTTAAGCAGATTGGAAAATGCTTCATCATTTTTTTTGACAAATTCATTAAATATTTCCTCTGTTTCCTGGCGAAAGGATTCAAACTCACCTTCCATTTTGCCCTTAATCGCATTAAAAACCGAATCAGGATCAAACTGGGCAAATAAACTGTTTGTTACTAAAAAAAACAGAACAAAAATAATAATATGTAACCTCAGGATTTTCATAATCGAATGTTTTTAACGTAATGATGAAATAAAGATACAACATATTAACGTATAAAGAAAAACAAATATGTATTTTTTTAATTCTAAAAATTATTGTACATTTATAACACTTACTTACTTGTCAATAGATTTTCATCATTAATCAAATAAAATATAATATAGCTGTAAATAATGTGACAACTTTAAACAAATTATTATTACTTTTACAAATAATATTTCATATTAGATAATAGAAATAACAAGATTTATGTAATCATATCGTTTTACAAGTAACTCAATAATTTATCATTAAAAACCTACAGTTATGAAAAAGATTTTACTCATTTTATCAGTTATTTTGGCGGTTTCTACAATGTCATGCAAAGTAAAAGACAGAGCTGCTTATGCACAGAATAAGAAAGAAACCAGGCAAATCAAAAAATCAATTAAAAAACGTGCTATCAGGGAAGCCCGCAAACAAGCCAGGCAATACAAAAAAGCCGGCTGGAAAGTAAACCCGGGTTCATTGCCATTGGAAAAAACGCTTGAACAGGCGTGGATCAAACAAATGGAACTCGACGACAAAGGTAATACTAAATATATTACTTCTGATGGTAACGGTATTGCAGGAAACAAAACAGCAGCAGAGTTGCAGGCTATTGAAACCGGCAAACTACAACTGGCAGGCATGCTTGAAACCCGTGTTGCAGCTCTCGTCAGCGCAAACATTGCCAACACAGAGTTGTCAAACCAGGAGGCAGAGACTGTGACAGAGGTGATTGGTAACTCCAAAAACATTATTGCCAAGCAAATGGGATATATTAACCCATATTTTAAAATGTTCAGGAGACTTAACAATGGCAACGTGGAAGTGCAGGTAAAATTATTTTATAATGCAGAAGAAGCTGAAGTGATGGCTAAAAAGGCCATCAAAAAGGAACTTAAAACAAAACTCAAAAAGAACGAGGAAGACCTGAAAAAGCTGATGGGAATGTAAATAATACTTTCTGAGTTGAGAAAAAAAAGCAGTTGTCTCATGCAGGATAACTGCTTTTTTTACATGATGCGTTCTTGTCCGGTCTATAAGGCAGAAATAATAAATTTAAAAACACAATATCATGTATAAAAAATTCATCACTTTTATCTGTATGTACGTTTTAACCATTCAATTGTTTGCACAGGAAAAACCGGAGGTATTAAAAGCCAGCGCCGAATGGACGGTTCAATGGTACCAGGAAAAAGAATCCAGACAAGAAGCAAAAAACCGAGCAGAAGAACGCGCTAAAGTCGTGGCGCTGGAAAAAGCCTTCGGGACAGTCATCGTGCAGGGAAACACAACCTACATCAAAAATGTCAGCACAGGAAAACAGACAGAAACCCAAACCACGTTCAATATGATAGGCAATACAATTGTCGGTGGCGAAATTATTCAGGTACTGGATAAAACATTTAAGGAAAATACACAAAAATACAGGAGAAGAGGAGAAAAGGTTGAGGATATTTTCATTACCTGTGAAATAACTGTCTTGGCCAGAAAAACCAATGATAAAAAAATACATTTCCAGGCAAACTTGTTATCCGGAGATATGATCAATAATAAAACAACAGATTTTTATGATGGCAACGATATCTATTTTCATTTCAGAAGCCCTGTAAGTGGTTATGTGAGTCTTTATGTTGACATAACAGGACAAGGCATCACCCAGCGACTTTTGCCTTATCAGAATACTCCTGTGGAGTTTGAGGGCGGCATGCCGGTTGAAGCTGATAAAGATTACATTTTCTTTTCTAAAGCGAAAAATGAATCATACTATCCGGACAAGGGCGTTGTCGTTGATGAGATATTTGCCGGCCCTGAAAAAGACCGGGAGGTCTGGCGCTTTTTTACAATTTTCTCAAAAGAACCGATTAATAAACCTTCCTTAAAAGAAGGGAAAACAGGTCTGACAAAAAAAGACAGAGAAAACAACATCACCGTTCCAAAAGAACTCAAATCAGAAGATTTTCAGCGGTGGATGATTCGTAACATGCATCTGCGCGAAGATTTCCAGAGAAAAGTGATAGATGCAGTGGTTATGAAAAGGTAGAAATCTATCTAAAACCTCGGGCATGGTATTGGCATCCGTTTTCGCCGGCGTTCCAGTCTTAAATCACGATTAAACTCATATACCAGCGATATTTCATGACTACCACCTGAATGGTTCATCAGTTGTGAAATGGTAAAATCGTAACTGTACCCGAGACTAAAGTTTCCGATTTTATATCCTATCAGCAATACAAGTGCGTCAATCTCTTCATATTTATACCCTGATTCCTCAGTAATAAGCGGAATACCACGGAACCAGGCGCCCAGGACAAGAGGTTCTTTGGTGTAGTAGAACCCAACATCAAGCTGGTCAAATTTTTGTTGTATCCGGTAGTTAAAAGCAAACCGGACACTTTCTTCAAAACGGCTGCGACGTGGCCCCAGCGGAATTTTATAACCACCATATAAATAAAACAACAGGGGTTTCCTGGTTATTTCACCTTTCAGAGATTCGTTCGGACGCATGAGGTGGTCAAAAGTGACACCGCCCCAGAACACTTCATTATAAGCAATAACAGAGGCAGTTGCATCAAGATAGGGTTTGATGTCATCCGGGGGCACCTCAATGGATGTTTCATTGTTATCACCGTCCAGGACAAGCTGATCACCGAGTGTGAGTCTCTGGAAATCGAGTGTGCGTTGGGCATAACCAAATTTTATACCGGGTCTGAGGTGCCATTCGCGGTTGATATTAAAATCAAAAGAGTAGAGCGCTCCGAAGCTGGTATTGGCCAATGGTCCGGCGCCGGCCTGGTCCCTGATGATGCTTAATCCGAAACCGCTGTGCAGGTTATCAAAATAATGATCATACGTCAAAGCAGTTGTGGTGAAAGACCCGGGCAGGGATGGCCACTGGTCCCGGTAATTAATAGCTATCCGGCTTCCGGGTATCAAACCGGTAAATGACGGACTGATAATCGTTGGGTTGGAATAAAACTGCGAGAACTGGATTATCTGGCTTTCGGCTTTATCACCAAAATTCATGAAAATAAGGATAAACAGAAAAATACTTGCTCCTTTAAATTTTTTATATCTATTCATAATCATATGTTTTATCTGATATTCGGTTCTTTTTTCATCACTTTCGTCAACAATCTCAATCTCAACTAAGGGTTTCGCCCTTAGCTGTTTGCTTTCGCCCTTTCAGGGCTGGCAATAATTTTTATGTCATTCTATTTATCTCAACTAAGGGTTTCGCCCTTAGCTGTTTGCTTTCGCCCTTTCAGGGCTGGCAATAATACAAATATAAAATACCTGTAAAATATGCCTGCGTGGATTGAGTATCCACGCAGGTAATTAAAACTATCGTATCAATGTCACCGTACCTGATTTCTCAAATGTCTCTCCATTCATGAACCGGCCGGATACTTTCCAGACATACACATCCTGTGGCAGGAGTTTTTCATTATAGTATCCATCCCATCCGATATCAGGATCATGGCTTTCATAAATTTGTTCTCCCCATCTGTTATATATCTTCAGTACATACCTGTCAACCCCACGGTATAATGGATAGAACACATCATTGGTATATTGACCGAATGAATAATGTCCACCGCTTGGCCCATCAGGATTCGGTGTAAAGGCATTCGGGAACTTAATAGCGCCACCTTTTTGCACAAGCACTGCATTATCAAGTCTGATAGAATCAACGCAACCGAATTCAGAAGTTACTTTCAGTTCTATTGGCCATCTGCCAGGGTTCTTGTAATAGAATAACGGACTTTCTTCATTTGTAACATAAATAGAATCATTCTTCTCATGGAAACGCCATTCATATGTTTCACCATTCTCTGACAGATTGTATGCATGAATCGGCTGATTTGGCAACATCACAGTATCAGGTTTCACTTCAAAGAAGGCAGTAGGTTTCTCATACACAATCACCGTATCTTCTTTGGATGTTGTTGAACCACCAGGACCTGTTGCCGTGAGAGAAATCACATATATACCAGGTTCATAGTAAGTATATGTCGGTTTTTCTTCACGAGCAATGGCGCCTGTGCCAAACTCCCATTTGTAGGATTCAGCATATATCGACTTATTCGGAAATTCAACAGTTAACGGAGCACAGCCTTTGACAAGTGTATCAATTGTTGTAACCGGCGGCGACGGGATAATGGTAATGTATTTACTCATTGTATCCGTACAGCCATTTTGAGTCTCAACTTTCAGCTCAAGTCGGTATGTACTGTCGAGATACTCAAGCGGATCATACCATTTAGCAACAAACCGTTCGGAGAAAATTGTGTCAAGTTGATTTGGCCTGTCCGGATGTGTTTCATCAAATGTCCACAGATAGCTTTCATGCCCCGGTTCACTCTGATTTGTAATGACCAGCTCTGTATTCGGGTGATACAGGACAGAATCTTCCAGGGCAAAATCAGCCGTTGGTTTCGGATATATCCTGATAGCTTTTTTCATCGTATCCTCGCACCCGAAGGTCTCACTTCGTGCTATCAACCTGACATAATATGTTGTATCCTGAGCATCACCATCGTATTCGAACACATGTTTTTTGATGGTATCTTTATCATAACCTTCAATGACACCATCTCCGTAATTCCATCTGTATTCGAGCGCTGTGGTATCATATCTCCTGGTTTCCGAACTGTTAATAAATGTTACGGTATACGGAGAACAACCAACTGCACGCGGCAACATGCTAAATCTTGGGTAAGGCGGTGCATTGTAAACGACTTTAACCGTATCAGAAGAAGAACAATTGTTCCTGTAAACAGTCCAGGCAAACTTATTATCTCCCGGGTCAAGTTCAGTGACCCATGCATTCGGCTCATTGGTTTCAAGTTCATCTATGTCTGCGCCTCCTGTAACAACTTCCCAGACCCCAAACTCGGTCACTGATGTTTGTTCTTCGCCAATATCACTGGCTGGTTCAGCATCAAGCTGCATAGAATCGGCACAAGAGATTTCATCCGGTCCGGCATCTATGTCAAATGAATTGTTGAATATGGAGACATCATCCCACCTGGACAGACCGTTAACAGTAATCTGCCATCTCAGCCTGTTCTCCTCGCCACGTTTAAGTCCGCGTACCCAGGTGTTAAATTTTCTCGCATTATCAAATTTTCCACTACCACTGAGTACTATCCATCTGCCTTCGCCAAAGAAGGGTTCATTACCTGCTAACTGTACAGAGTCAGCACATAAATCAGTTATATCATCCTTCACTCTGGCCTCAGCATCAAAGTTTGCGTATCCAACCTGTATGTCGTCAAAGGCTTCACAACCCGATTCAGTGTCTACAACATGCCATCTGAATGTATTCCATCCTAGTCCGAGTCCCCTGACTGTAGCTTCAGGGAATGATTTCGGCTCTATATCACCTTTACCACTGACAACCTCCCAGGTACCTTTTTGTGTATCCGTTATTGGATTGGCAGTTAAAACATGGTTCGTAGCTTCGACCACTGTATCACGACCGGCATATGGATAAATAGCCTGGTTATCTATAGTGACATAATCTTCGGCAATACAATCATCGCCATATGTCACTGTCCACCTGAAGGTATTATTATCATCGTACATATTGCGTACCTTGGTGTTAAAGAGGGTAGGATTATCAAAAGTACCACCACCATTGGAGACTTCCCAGTATCCTGTTCCAACAGTTGGTTCCTTAGCCTGTAAAGTGTAGACAGAGTCACAGGTTCGTTGATCCGGTCCTGCTTCTGCGAATATATCAAGGTTATTAATAATCACCTGTGCTGTATCAACACACTGACCGGTGTAAATGGTCCACGTAAAGATGTTTGTACCGGGCTGCAGATTTTCAACCTTTGGATTCGGAATTGAATCATTCACTTCTTCATTATATGTATCTCTGAATACACCGCCACCAATGGTTACATTCCATTTTCCGTACCAATCTTCATTGTCAGTATATTCAGCAGGATCTACTGCGGATAAGAATGCAGGTGAACTACAGATGGTCTGATTTTCACTGATAATGTCAGCCGGCCATGCATTGTTGTAGACTGTTACAAAGTCAGAAATGGTGCATTCGTCTTTTTCAACAGTCCATTTGAAGGCATTTGCTCCAAGTCGCAAATCTCTGACTTTCGTAATATTATTATTGGAACTGACTATGGTCGATTTATTTCCTTCAACTTTAGTCCAGTAGGCTGCATCAGCGCCATTCGGAGCCGGAGCGGCTATCAGTTCGGCCTCAGTTGAGCATACATTGACATCATCACCGGCTGAAACCGGGAATGATTTATTAATCAACAATATATCATCATGATTCTCGCATCCGCGAGCTGAGACAGTCCACCTGATGAAATTATTGTTTTTACCAAGACCGTTGATCTTCGTGATATAATGTGTCGGATTGCTGAATGTACCGGAGCCACCTTCAACAGACCATTGTCCCTGTCCGTCTGTACCAGGATAACTGGCTGTTAACTGGGCGCTGTCAGTACAAACGATTCTGTCTTCGCCAAGATAAGCATCAACTGCATTGTTGGTAATGACCACATCATCACTGGAGAGACAACCGTCATTGTCAACAGTCCAGAGGAACGAGTTGGCACCGTCGCCAAGTTCAGTAGCATTTGTAGCAAAACTCATGGAGTTTTCGATTTCAGCATTACCACCAGTGACAGTCCACCA
>CAZVTW010000206.1:0-9658 GCA_964629805.1 uncultured Bacteroidales bacterium
TGACTTGATAATGGAACTCTACGCATTTTTTAAACCTCAATCTGCAAATAAAAGCCTTAAACTCATTCCATACAAAAACCTACCCGATGATGAGAGCGAAATATGGGCAGACACCTTCAGATTGAAACAGGTACTTGTTAATTTGCTGAACAATGCTTTTAAATTTACCCATGAAGGATACATTAAATTCGGTTATGAATATAATGAAAACACATTAAAATTTTTCGTTGAAGACACAGGTATTGGAATTGCTGATGACCGTCTCGAAAGTATCTTTGAAAGATTCAGACAGGCTGAAACAACTACTTCCAGGATGTATGGCGGAACAGGTCTTGGATTATCTATATCCCAAAAACTTGTTGAACTTATGGGTGGCAAAATAAACGTGGAATCAGAAAAAAACAAAGGTTCTGTTTTTCGTTTTACCATTGCTTACCAACCTGTTCATGAAAAGGAAAAATCAACGTCAAATGAAAAAATAATCCGAACAGAAAATATATTCACCATCCTCGTTGTTGAAGATGAAGAAGTGAATTATTTATATATCGAAGAAATTTTGCCAGAAAAGGATGTCAGCCTTATTCTTTCCAGGGATGGGAAAGAGGCAGTTGAAATATGCAAAAACAACCCTGCTATTGATTTGGTACTCATGGACATAAAACTTCCTGTAATGAACGGATACGATGCAACCAGGGCCATAAAAAAAATTCGTCCCACACTACCAGTCATTGCACAAACAGCCTATGTGCTCCCGGGTGATAAAGAAAAAGCTCTGGATGCAGGTTGTGACGGCTACTTGCCTAAACCTTTGGATGCAGATGAATTATATACTATTGTTGATAAATATAAAAACCGGTAACGAAAATTATTTGATTACAATGGAGCTTTTATCATATTATCAGTCCTTTGTAGTGACTTTCCGGCAGGGCTTAAACCAGCCAACCCCCCGGAAATAAGTAACCATCATATTGTTTGCGACTAACCAAAACCCAAATTGAGCTATTTTCGCTCACGACAAACAAATTGTAAGGTTTTCACCTTCACCTATTCGGTGAAAACCAACAATTTCTAAGTCGGGGTTATACCTAAGTAAAGCGCTTTTTCACTTCGTTCAAACCGCTCAACTTAGGCAAAAACTTTTTACTAATGACTTTCAACACACAAAAATACTGGTTATCTTTGTAATAGATTGTTAATACCCCCGATAAAATGAATAAAAATACGCCAACATACGAGGAGCTTGAAAGGTTGAATCACAAACTCCAAAAGGAAAATCAAAACCTTAAAAAAGAATTGGACAGAAAAAATTTTCCTGACAATAAAAACAACCCTTTTCTTGAGATAATCCCCCAAATGGTTTCATACACGAACAAAAAACTTGTATATGAATATGTCAACAAATCCTATGAGCGTCATTTTCACATTAAAGCACAAGACATTATAGGAAAAAGCCTGAAAGAAATTGTCGGGGAAAAAGTCATTAACAAAGCGAAAAACCACATTCATAAAGTCCTGAATGGTCAGGAAGTAAGATATATTGAGAAATTTGAATATCCGGGCGGTATGGTGAAATATATTGAAGGCCATTTGATTCCTGATATAGGTGGTTCAGATGATGTGAGAGGGTATTGGGCTATCCTGAACGATATTACAGAAAAAAAGGTAACAGAACATCATTTACAAAGAAATGAAAAAAAATTCAGGTCATTATATGAAAATGCTCCTTTGCCATATCAGTCACTTGATGAAAACGGCAATATTTTAGATGTTAATCCTGCCTGGTTAATTGCACTTGGTTATGATCAAAAACAAGTCATTGGGAAGAATTTCTCTGAATTCCTGCACCCTGATTACCAATTACATTTTGAGATTAATTTTCCTCAGTTTAAAAAAACAGGTCATATTCATGACATACAATTCAAACTCAGACATAAGCATGGGCATTATCTTAATGTTTCCTTTGAAGGTTGTGTAGGTCATAAGCCTGATGGTAGTTTTCTCCAGACTTTCTGCGTGTTTAAAGATATTACAGAACAAAAAGAAGCTGAAGAAGCATACAGGACACTTGTTGAAAATTCATTACAGGGACTGGTTATTCTCCAGGACAATAAAGTTGTTTTTGCCAACAGCGCCATTGAAGATATTACCGGGTATTCAGTTTCAGAATTTAAACAAATGTCCTGGGAGCAAGTCACATCTACTGTTTATCAGGATGATAAAAACCGGTTGATTGACAAGGTTCAAAAGTTAATTACCGGAGAAGTATCCACTCAACAAGTGGAATTTCGAATCACAAGAAAGGATGGTAAAATCCTGTGGGTAGAAACCTTTACTTCAGTCATTCAGTACAAAGGCTCATCTGCGGTTCAGATTGTCTATCTTGACATAACAGGGAGAAAGTGGGCTGAAAAAGCGCTAAAAGAAAGCGAAAATCAAAAAAAATTAATACTCAATTCCACATCAGAGATTATTGCTTATTACGACAGAGAGCTTCGCATAATATGGTCAAACAGGGGTTCAGCAGAATCTGTCGGCAAAACACCTGAAGAGCTCGTAGGGCTGCATTGTTATGAAATCTGGCATCAACGAAAAGTCCCATGCGAAAACTGTCCGGTTTTAGAAGCCAGGAATACCAAAAGCCCATGCCAGGGTGAACAAAAAACACCTGACGGAAGATTCTGGAACATTCGCGGATATCCTGTTTTTAACACTCAAGGTGAAGTTATTGCCTTAGCTGAATTTGGACGGGATATCACAGAACAAAAAAAGATGGAACTGGCGCTAAAGGAAAGCGAAGAGAAATTTCGCATGTTGGTAGAATCAGCGCCAATCTCAATAATGCTTTTGCGAAAAGGAAAATATATATATGGGAATCCGGAAGCTCTGAAATTATTGGGTTATAAAAAACCGGAAGATATTGCAGGTTTAGATGCACTTCGGACAATTTCGTCTGAATTTCGGGACATTGTCACCGAGCGCCTGCAGCGTACAAAAAGCGGAAAAAAAAATCCGCCTTTTGAAGTAAAAATAATAAAACCAGACGGAAAACCGATCTGGACAATGTCAACTTCAGTCCCGGTAAATATTGATGGAAAAATCACCACCATCATTGCCGGGCAGGATATAACAGTCTACAAACAGACTCTTGAAGCCCTCAGAGACAGCGAAAATCGTTACAGAACCATTCTCCGGACGGCCATGGACGGATTTTGGATAACCGACAAGGCAGGGAAATTACTGGAAGTGAATGAATCGTATTGCAGAATGTGCGGATATTCCAGAGAGGAATTGTTAAAAATGACAGTGTATGATCTCGAAGCAGGAGAAAAGACTGACGAGACGGACACACACTTAAACGAAGTGAAAAATAACGGAACTGATCGTTTTGAAAGTAAACACAAACATAAAAATGGCCATGTACTTCATGTAGAAGTAAGTATTCAGTTTCTCTCATTAAACGGTGGACGTTACGTGTCTTTTATCAGGGATATTACAGAAATAAAGCGCAATCAATCCGAGCGCGATATTACCCTGAAACTTCTCAAACACCTGAATTCTCCAAACAACCTTCATGAACTTATCAGGCAAGTCACTGCTCTCATGCATGAATGGTCCGGTTGCGAAGCTGTTGCCATCAGATTGAAAGAGGGTGAAGATTTTCCGTATTTTGAAACATGTGGTTTCCCTGCTGAATTTGTCAAAGCAGAAAACAGCCTTTGCGCAAGGGATTTAAAGGGTGAACTTATTCGCGAATCAAACGGTAATCCGGTTTTGGAATGTATGTGCGGGAATGTCATTTGCAGAAGATTTGATCCCAATCTTCCTTTTTTTACAAAAAATGGCAGCTTTTGGACGAATAGTACAACAGAATTACTGGCATCAACATCGGAAGAAGACCGCCAGGCCAGGACACGCAATCGATGCCAGGGAGAAGGATATGAATCGGTTGCTCTTATTCCTCTTAACCACGGGCATGAAACACTGGGACTGCTCCAGTTTAATGACTCAAAGAAAAACTGTTTCTCTGAATACGACATTGTCCTTTTTGAAAGGTTGGCAACCAACCTGGCGCTTGGATTGGCACAACGACGTGATGCTCAAAACCTGAAAGATTCTGAAGATAAATTTTCCAGGGTATTTCACAATGCACCGCTCCTCATGACGCTGAGTGAATTCGATAAAGGTACGTACCTTGATGTAAATGAGGCTTTTGTTCGGGTCACAGGATATACAAAAGAACAGGCAATCGGCGCTTCATCGGTTGATCTTGGATTTATCAAACCTGAAGACAAGTCGCGGATTAAAAATATCCTCAATACACAAGACAGAATCAGTCAGCTTGAGCTGGAATTAACAAAAGCCGATGGGTCAACACTTTTTTGTTTGTATTCCGGCGAATTAATTGAAGTTGACGGAAAAAAGCGTTTGTTATCCATCGCAAACGATATTACAGAGCTTAAACTGACCGAAGATGCTTTGCGCGAAAGCGAAGAATTGTTCAGAAAAGCTTTTGATACGGAAATGATTGCAATGGCCATTAGCCGAAGGAAAGATGGTGTTTACATTGAGGTAAATCCCGGCTTTCTGAGGATGACAGGTTATACACGAGACCAAATTATCGGACGGACTTCCCTTGAGCTGAATTTTTTCACACCTGATCTTCGAAAAAAAATGACTGACCAAATCAGTCATTACGGTCGTCTGCACAACCAGGAACTTTTATTCCCGACCAAAAACGGGGAACAGCGGACTATTCTTTTCTCTATCGGACCAATTACACTACATCAGGAAGAATGCCTGTTGGCAACAATGGTTGACATAACAGACCGGAAAAATACGGAATTAGCATTGAAAATAAATGAAGAAAAATACAGGACGCTGTTTGATAATGCGCCTCTCGGTATTTTCCGGTCGACACCTGAAGGACGCTTTATTGAAATGAACCGGGCATTGGCATCATTGCTCGGGTATGATTCACCTGAACAGGCAATGAATAATATTACCGATATAGCCAGTCAAGTTTATGTGAAAACGAATCAAAGGGAAAAAATACTCCGAACAGAGAATCTCCGGGTTTTTGAAAATGTCTATAAGGATAAATGCGGGAAGCAGTTTACAGCGCTTTTATACCTGAAAGCAGTCAGAGATGATAAAGGAGATGTTTTATACCTTGAAGGAATGGTGGAAGATGTTACTGAACGGAAAATGCAGGAAGAAATCGTTCGTGAAAGCGAAATCAGGTACAAAAAACTCATGGAAGAAGCCCCCGTTGGAATAGCCTTATACCTGAATAACCAACTTGAACAGGCAAATAAAAAATTTTCCCGGATTCTAGGATGTAAAAGCCTTCAAACCTTTACAAATGAAAGCATTATTCATTGTGTACATCAGGATGATTATGAAACAGTAAAATCCAGGTTAACCGAAATGAAAAACAACTCATTAACTTATCCTTTGGAAACAAATTACCGAATAAAGAAAAAAAATGGTGAAATCAGACACATTGCAGAATTTATTTCTGAATTCAAAATCAACAAAAAAACATATATTCAGTCGATTATTCAGGATATAACCGATATCTTTGAAGTAGAGGAAAGTAAAAAAAGAATAGCGAATGAAGCAGCCTACATTGAAAGGAAATTACAACTCCTGAAACAAGCTCAATATGAACTAACAGAAATTATCAAAGACAAACAATACGAAATCGACGACTTCCACACACTTTTTCAGTTATTCAAAAATGAAATAGAAACAGACAAGCACTGGCATATTTTTAATGAGAACTTTGAAAGCCTGCACAAGGGCTTTTTTGATAAACTCACCTCCATTTCTCCAAAACTGACACAACAGGACCTCAAACACTGTGCTTTCATCAAGATGAATTTTGAAACCAAGGAAATTGCCACCATGTTTAATGTAAAACCTACAAGTGTTCAGATATCAAGGGTGCGCTTAAAGAAAAAACTCGGCCTTTCCCACGAGGAAGACCTGATTCAGTTTATACTGAAAATATAATTTGCTGTGCGAATTAAAATAAAGGATACTTCACATAAAGATTGCCAATTGCTAAATTTACGTCACCTCATGTTCAATTTAAGTATAAAAATGTTCACTTTTCGTTCCATTGTTTTGTAAAGATGTCTGTAATTTCTAATTTTACACATTCAAAAATTATTAAACATGCAAAAATCACATAATTTATCAGGCAGTCAGGTCTTTATGCTGGTTCTTTTAAGACTTGTCATCGGATGGCATTTTCTTTACGAAGGTATTACGAAGTTATTAAATGCCAATTGGACGTCGGTTGGATATATTTTAGATTCAAAAGGTTTTTTGGCTGAGTTTTTTTATTCACTGGCTAATAATCCAAAAACAATTGAAATTATTGACATCTTCAACATTTGGGGACTTATTCTAATTGGTGCAGGACTTATCCTTGGAAGTTTTTCAAGGCTTGCTACTTTTTTTGGAATCATTCTTCTCGCATTTTACTATCTTTCACATCCTCCTTTCATTGGACTTAAATATGCCGTACCCATGGAAGGAAGCTATTTATTTGTTAACAAAACACTCATTGAGCTTGTGGGCTTACTGGTGCTGTTTGTTTTCCCGACAAGCCGTATTGTAGGACTTGACAGGCTGATTTTCGGAGGACCGAAAAAGCAAACATTAGCTGAATAGTCGGCTGATTTTCATTTTTTTTAAAAAAAGTAATAATTGTATGGACGACATGAATAATATCCCTGATTATAATCAGGAAAATTTCGAACAATCATCTTCAGGTGGAAATAAATTATCCCGCAGGGATGCACTCAAAGGTTTATTGACCGTTCCCGTTGTTGGCGCTATGGCTTATGGTGTCTATAAAAAAGAGAAATATGATAAATTTCTGAAAGAAAATATACAGGCACATACAAGGATGTCTTTTGAAATTCCCGAACCGCCGGCACCATCTTCAACATCCGGAAAAAAACTCAGACTTGGAATTATTGGATTCGGTGGCAGAGGCGAGCATTTGCTTCGGGCTGCCGGTTTTGCACATCCTGATGTTATTGATAGCTGGAAGCTGGCTAATATTGAAAACCCCAGGGACAAACGGTATGAAGACTATCTTGGGCAGGAAGACCTTAATGTTGTTGTGAACGGCATATGCGATGTATTTGATATTCGCGCCGAACGTGCCCTTTCAGCTTCGGCCAATACAAAACGTAAAGGCGCTGACGGACCCTTTGACGAACAGGCAAAAAGATACAGAACCTATAAAGAACTTATTGCTTCTGATGACATTGACGCCGTCATCATCGCCACACCTGACCACTGGCATGCTCAAATGGCTATGGATGCTGCCAAAGCAGGAAAACACGTATACGTCGAAAAACCAATGACCAGGACTATTGAGGAAACATATAAGATGCGGGAGGTTGTTAAAAATACTGGCATTATTCTTCAGTTAGGACACCAGGGAAGGCAAACAGAGAGCTACATAAAGGCAGAAGAAGCAATCAAAAAAAATGTCATGGGTAAAATCACCCTGGTGGAAGTTTGCACCAACCGAAATGATCCGATTGGCGCCTGGGTCTACCCTATTCATCCTGAAGCCGGACCTCATAACATTGATTGGGAACAGTTTACCGGCAACGGACCGGAAAGAGATTTCAGTCTTGAACGGTTTTTCCGCTGGAGATGCTGGTGGGACTATGGTACCGGACTGGCAGGCGATTTACTGACCCATGAATTCGATGCCATTAACCAAATAATGAATTTGGGAATACCGCGCTCATGTGTAGCTTCCGGAGGAATATATTTCTTTAAAGTAAAAGGAAAACATTACATTAAAGAAGTCAGGGAGGTACCTGATGTATTTAACGCTACATACGAATATCCTGAAAAAGAATTGTCATTTCTCTACAGTGCCACCCTTGCAAGTCAGAGAGACCGGGGAAAAGTTGTTATGGGACATGATGCACACATGGAACTGGGAAACAATCTGATGATATATCCCGACCCACGCTCTACAGCCTATAAAGAGAAAATTGAGCAAGGGATTATTGACCCCGGTCTCCCTCTTTATGCTTACAGACCTGGTTTGAAAAGTGTTGATGCTGTCACCTCTGCAACAGAAAAATATTTTGCCGGCCGGGGATTATTATACACTTATAGAGGCGGAAAAAGGGTTGATACAACTCACTTGCATGTGAAAGAATGGATTGATTCAATCAGAAAAGGAATTCAGCCAAGTTGTAATATTGACCAGGGATTTGAAGAAGCTATAACCGCTCATATGGCTACGCTTTCTTACCGGGAAAACAGGAAAGTTTACTGGGACAGAAATAATGAAGTTATAGAAGGACACGAAAAGGTCAGGGAAGATGTTGAAAAAATGGAACTGTTTAATGATGTTACCTTATAATAATTTTATGTTCAACAAAAAAACAAATATAAATTCTTATTTGAATTTTAATATTTTTTTTGCATATTTACATCTTTATTTTGAGATATTTATGTAAAAGGAATGACCAGGATATATTTTTTTCTTATGAAGATGAAACCCCATAAAAGGTTATGTTTCGCAACTCTTTGCAAAACATTCTTTTATGGGGTTTTATGATCATCCGGGATGTAAAACTCCGATATCTGTGAGTCAACTCCTTAAATGACTGTTTTTGGAAACAATAAAATTTTTAGGAGTGGAAACATCAATTGGAAAATATCTTTAAACTTTAAAATATATATGATAAACAGGAGGACTTTTTTAAAAACCGGTTTAGCGGCGCTGTCAGGAACAGGTTTATTACCTGCCGCCGCTAAGGAAAGCGGTTACAGAAAAAAAATTGGTATTCAGTTGTATTCTTTACGTGATGCTATAAATGAAGATTTGGAAGGGACCTTGCAGAAAATAGCAAACATTGGATACAACTCAATTGAGGCGGCAGGATACAGCAATAAAAGATTTTATGGATTATCTCCAAAAACCTTTAAATCGCTTGTCATTAGTAAGGGGATGGAAATAAATTCCAGTCATTCCAGTTTTGAACCCGAACAAGCAGAGATGTTTGCTAACGACGCCAAAGAAATAGGCTGCAGATATATTGTGATTCCTTATATGCCATATCATTTAAGAGACTCATTGGATGGATACAAACAACTAGCGGATAAATTGAATAAATCAGGTGAAATATGTAAAAAGGCAGGTATTAAACTTGGTTATCATAACCATGAATTTGAATTCAAAAAAATTGATGGTCAATTACCATTTGACATCCTGCTTAACAGAACCGACAAAGACTTTGTGACATTCGAACTTGATTTGTACTGGATAAAAAAGGGTGGATTTTCCCCTGTCGATTATTTCAAAAGATTTCCTCAACGTTTTGAGTTGTGGCATGTCAAAGATATGGAAACAGGATCACAAAGACGCTTTGCTCCTGTCGGACAGGGAAAAATAGATTTTCCTAAAATTTTTATGCACAAAAATTTTTCAGGAATGAAATACTTTTTTGTTGAACAAGATCAGTTTTTCGTACATAAACCTTTTGAAAGTATTACATTAAGTTATAATTATCTCCATAAAATAATATGATTGATCATATAAAAATTTAAAAGAACTACTATGGAACAAAAAAAAGACAAATCAACAATTTCGCGCCGTAAGTTTGTC
>CAZVTW010000207.1:0-9620 GCA_964629805.1 uncultured Bacteroidales bacterium
TAACAATTACGGATTCATTAATTACTTCCGGGACTTTATGGATACACACTAATTAGTAATTTTGTAGAGGAACAATACGTTTACCTCATTATGCGAAGTTACATGAATGCCGGCAAATGTTTACTGTTGTGTTTTTTGGATTTGTTAATGATAACAACCGGTTTATGTCAGAACATCCGGTTTGACGAAATATCAAAAGAAGACGGTTTATCCTCAAACGAAGCAACATGTGTATACCAGGACCACAGGGGCTTTATCTGGATAGGCACAGTGGATGGTCTCAATTGCTATGATGGTGAAAAATTTACGCATTATAGAAATCAACATGATAATCCATATACCATTAGTAATAACAGAATTGGTGATATAAAAGAATGTGCCGATTCTAATTTGTGGATCAGTACCCGCAACGGATTAAACAGATATTTGTTTGAATATGACAGGTTTCAGAGATATTATCATGATTCGGTCGATAAAACCACTATCAGCGACAATATTTTAAGATACTTTTTCCTTGATAATACAAATTCATTTTGGCTCACAAGCAAAACAGGGCTAAACAGATTTATTAAATCAAAAGACAATACATATTCATTTAAACGATATTATCCTGAAAGAATTATTGATGACGGACCCAAACGGATTGAATATTCTCTTTTTGAGATGGTTCAGGACGAACAGGGATATTTATGGATTGGGAGCTGGGCCGGTGGACTCATCAAATTCGATATTCAGAATGAACGTTTTTATCATTATCGCCATGATGATAACGATCCTTTGTCAGTATCATCAAACAATGTCTTAACATTAGAAATTGATCAAAATCAAAGAATCTGGGCAGGGACAGGAAATTCAGGCTTAAATATCTTCGAGCCTGCTACAGATACCTTCCAAAATAGTTCAAATAACAGCAGGATAAAAAAGCTGTTTGAGAATGAAAAAACCATACATGCAATATTAAAAGACAGAAAAAACAATATCTGGATTGGAACTGTAAAATCATTACATATAATAAACAGTGAAACACTTGAACAACTGTTTTATCGTTCTGGTCGCATAAAAAGTGAAAAATTCAAAACGAATCTTCCGAAGGAATCAGTCAAAGATATTTACCAGGACAATGCAGATATTATTTGGGTAGCCACAGTCTCAGGGGCCATTGACAAATATGATCCCAATCAGGTTAAGTTTTCAGAATATTATATTTCATTGTCTCCGACTAAAAGGAGAGACCATATAACAACAATCACTGATGATTTTGAAGGGAATTTATTAATGTCAACTTTTGGTGACGGATTGATTCAATGCACCAAAGCAGGTAAAATTCTCAGACGCTTTACAAGACCAATATTAACAAGTGACTCATTAAATACTGTTTTTGCTGAAGGAGATGGTAAAATATGGGTTGGCGGAGTAGGCGGGTTAGATATTGTAAATCTGATATCAGGAAAGGTTGAAAAGACATTCACACATAAAAAAAATGATAAACAGAGCCTTAAACATAACGTTATTGATAAAATTATAAAAACTGAAAAAGGGGATTATTGGATATTAACACAGGAAGGAATTAATATCATTCAAAATAAAAGCTACAGGATTCTTAGGGAGCATTTCAGTGATAATATAAGAATAAAAAAAATAATTGATATCTACGAAGACCGTGACAAGAATATTGTGATTGTCGGAGTTGGGAGAGCTGCAATCTTCAATCCCGAAACACACAAGATTAAATATTTATTGCCAAATGTTTTTCAGAGTTATGAGATCTTTTGCTGCAAACAGGATAAAAATGGTATTTATTGGTTTGGGACAGATAACGGATTACTGTCTTTGGATACCCATACCGGGGAACTACGTGAGTTGACAACTGATGATGGCTTATATTCTTCATGGATAACCGATTTTGAAATTATTGGTCAGGAAATATGGATGAAAACAAAAGCATCGGTTTCCCGGCTACATTTAGAATCAGGCATCATTCAAAACTACACCTTACAGGATGGTCTGAAGCAGAATGGCAGGACAATTTGGTATGACACTACAAGCTTTCTTTATGTAGCTGACGAAGCAGGATTTTCCCGGTTTAAACCTCATGAAATAACAAGCAATACATTTCTTCCTCCTGTGTATTTTACCGGGTTTTATCTAAATGGCGTAAAAGTTAGAGCAGGAGAGAATTCTGTCCTGAAAAAACACATAGCATATACTGATGAAATAGTCCTGGATTATACATACAAAACAATTCGTTTTACTTTTTCAGCACTTAATTATACCCTTCCCGATAAAAATCAATATAAATATACATTGCAGGGATATGACACTTCATGGATACATCTTGAAAACAAAAATGAGCTTACATTGATGAATATTCCTCCCGGAAATTATGTGTTAAAAGTAAAAGGATCAAATAATGATAAAATCTGGAACCCAAAAGAAGCTTCGGTAAACTTCAGAATACTCCCTCCCTGGTGGAGGACCTGGCAGGCATCATCAATATTCTTTTTGTTATTCGCGGGCTTAATATTTTTCTACAGATACCTGACAGTCAAAAATGAAAGAGCAATTTCAGAAATGAATAAACTGAAGGAGATGAATACCATGAAACTCCGGTTGTTTACTAATATTACGCATGAATTTAGAACACCGCTTTCACTTATACTTGGACCTTTGCAAAAAGTGCTGAAGAAAAACAGATTAGATGATTTTGACCATTTTCAGATTTCAATGGTTCAGAAAAATGCACGGCGTATGCACCGCTTAGTAAACCAGGTTATGGACCTCAGAAAACTTGATACAGACAATATTCAGCTTCATTTTGAAAAAACAAATATTTTAGATTTTGTAAAAGAGGTAATTGAAACCTTTACCTTCGAAGCGGAAAGAAAGAATATACAAACAACTATCCGGTCAGCTTGTTCTGAACTTATTGTTTCGACTGATGTGAGTGTTACAGAAAAAATTCTGTCTAATCTTTTATCAAATGCTTATAAATATACACCGGAAAACGGGAAAGTAACAGTAGAGGTTGATATTATCTCAGGGCAGAAATCAGACCAGCTTGTAATGAGCATTTCAGACACAGGCAGAGGGATTCCCCCTAAAGAAATAAAAAACATATTTGAGCGGTTTTACAGGGTTCCTGGACTATCCGGGCAAAGTGTTGAAGGAACAGGTATTGGCCTACACCTGGTGAAAGAAATGACTCATTTACTGGGCGGACAAATTAGTGTCAAAGAGAATAATCCGCATGGTACTGTTTTTATCATATCTCTTCCTGTTGAAACTGATGTTCATTGTATTTCTGATGATGAAAAATATCAGATTGACATGGTTTTTCCTCAAAATAAACATATGCCGGAAATCCACCCTAATGAAAATACCAGAAAAAGTAAAAATAAGGAAGGTACAATACTTGTTATTGAAGACAACTATGATTTGTGCATGTATATTTCTAACCTGTTTGCAGACGAAGGTTATAATGTAATTTCCGCATTTAACGGTAAAGAAGGACTGGCAATGATTCAGGAGCATTTCCCGGTGGTTGTTATTAGTGACATTATGATGCCTGAAATGGATGGTATTGAGTTATGTAAAATCCTAAAAGCTAAAACAGAGACAAGCCACATTCCGGTTGTTTTGCTCACAGCCAAATCATTAGCTGAACACCAGATTGAAGGATATGAAACCGGGGCAGATTGTTACGTTACAAAACCATTTGATGACAGGATTCTTTTGGCCCAGGTGAAAAATCTTATATCTACCAGGGAAAAATTAAAACTTTTTTTTTCGTCTCTGTCATATTCCGACATTCATACTGTACCAAATGTATCAAAAACAGATAAAAAATTTTTAACTGACGTTGAAAAGGTCATGGCACAAAACTATGCAAATGAAAACTTTACAATAGAAAAATTTGCTGAAAACATGAATATCAGCAGGATTCATTTAAACCGCAAGTTTCGAAACTTCATAGGCATTTCCCCTGTTGATTATCTGCGAACCTATCGACTCAACAAAGCTGCCGAACTACTAAAGAGTAATGATAATAATTTATCCGTAGCTGAAGTAGCTTTTAAAACCGGATTTAAACATCCCTCTAATTTTACCCGTAGCTTCCAAAAGCATTTCAACATGTTACCTACTGATTTATGAGTAGACTCATTTATCCGACAAATAATTGATTAAATACTGGCTCATACATACAAACCCTAACAGATGCGGTCTTTACCGTGCCTGGTTTGAGCCTTAACCTGCCGGTGTGCCTTCACCCGGCAGTATTGTAAATATTATTTCAGGCAATAATATCCACATGTTAATATATTTAAACCGCGAATTCCGCAAATTCCCGTGAATTTAACTCACCCAAAAGAGGTGAATTTGCGGTTAAAATAATGAGGACTTTTGGTTTTTTGTTATCACTGTGATACCTGAATATTCATGATGAAACATGTTGTCTTTTTATGTTTCCTGTTGATTTGAATTGGTTTCATAACGATAATTTTAAATATCCAATACTTATTATATTTGTCATGATACCTTCTAAAAGGGATTCATTTATTATTTCAATGTTTAAAATTCATTAAATTCTTTAATTAAATATTGCTATGCGAAACAAAACATTTTTACTATGTCTTTTCAGTGTGTTCATTCACACACAAGTCCTGTTTTCACAGGAGATAAAAATACAGGGAAAGGTAATATCTTCAGATGACAGGTATGCCCTTCCCGGTGTAAATATTGTTATTAAAGGCACCACTGATGGAACAATTACTGATCTTGACGGGAATTATGAATTGACAACACAAGAGGATGCTGTTTTGGTTTTTTCGTTTATCGGATATAAAAACCAGGAAATTCCGGTAAACGGAAGGAATAAAGTTGATGTTGAGATGGAGGTTCAAACCAGGGAACTTGAAGAAACCATTGTCATTGGTTACGGCACTGTTAAAAAAAGTGATTTAACCGGTTCTGTGGCCAAAATTACATCTGAAGACCTTGAAAAACGCAAGGTCGTTGGCGTAGACCAGATATTGCAGGGCGTTGCTTCCGGTGTCCAGGTAACTCAGAATTCAGGTGCGCCGGGTTCGTCCATCTCTGTGAAAATTCGGGGAATTGGAACAGTTAATAGTAGTGAGCCTTTATATGTTGTTGATGGCGTGCCGATTAGTGACAACACACTAAATATCGAAGGAATTGACAACAAAGGGTCAATCGATTTTTTAAATCCAAATGACATTGAATCAATTGAAGTACTCAAAGATGCTTCATCTACTGCTATTTACGGAGCCAGAGGGGCCAACGGCGTTGTACTAATTACAACAAAAAAAGGCAAAAAAGGTCAGACGAGGATCTCTGCTGATTCATACTATGGTTTTCAACAGGTAACAAATTATATTGATGTTCTGGATGCACGCGAATTTGCAAAACTAAAAATTGATTATGATATGCTAACCCGCGGTGATGTCCATCCCAGGAATAATGATATTGCAAATCCTGACAATTTACCGGCATATACTAACTGGCAGGAAGAAATTTTCCGTGTGGCCCCAATGCAAAGCTATCAGGTCTCGGTTATGGGTGGTGGCGACAGATCCAGCCTGCTTTTGTCTGCCAATTATATTCAGCAGGATGGTATTATAAAAAATGCAGATTATAACAGATTATCAGTGAGATTAAACAGTGATTTGAAAGTAACAAAAAAAATAAACATAGGAGAGAATTTCAATTTTTCCGCATCTACCAGAAACCGGATACAGGAAGGCTCCTCGGTAGGCGGACCAACAGGTAGTGCCATACCAACTGCTTTAGCTGCCGACCCTACAAGACCCGTATATGATTCAACCGGTACATGGGCATCAATTACCAGGACAAAAACTGTTAATCCGGTGGGTTTGGTTGAAAGAGCAAATTATACATACAACACCAAACGACTCATGGGTAATTTTTACGGAGACTGGGAGATAATTAACAACCTGAAATTCCGTACAAATTTTGGTTTAGATATAACATGGGGAGATTTACTGGAATTTATTCCTCAATATGAGGTGAATACTTTTGATGCATTCCCACAATCATGGTTGAAACGAAAAGATGAATACTGGATAAACAAATCATTTGAAAACACTTTAACCTATAGTAATACCTTCAAAGATAAACACGATTTGACTATTCTGGCAGGTGTTACAGCTCAGGAAGAAATTTTTACGGATATGTTTATTCAAAATCGGGATTTCCCAAGTACAAATCCCGATATGAGATACATTAGCTCTATCCCGGTAAAAGAAGGAAATGAAAATACCATTATTGACGGAAACAAAACTGAGTGGGCTTTGTTTTCATATCTCGGCAGATTGAACTATTCCTTTAATAACAAGTATCTTATCACAGCCAGTGTTCGAAAAGACGGCTCTTCAAGATTTGGTCCCAAAAAACGGTGGGGAGTATTCCCTTCTGCTGCAATAGCCTGGAAATTGCATGAAGAAGATTTTTTCAACTCTGCAATAATTAACACATGCAAAATAAGGCTTGGCTGGGGACAAATTGGAAATCAAAACATCGGATTATATCAATATGCCCTTGCTGTGGAACCAGGTTATAATTATCCGCTTGGACCAGATGAGGAAATACATACTGGATACAGAACCAATTCGGTTGCCAATGATGAAATTCACTGGGAAAGCACAGAATCCTCTAACATAGGCCTTGACCTGCAATTTTTTGATAGTAAGTTTGCTTTAACAATGGATTATTTTAATAAAAGAACCGAAGATATGTTACTGCGCTTACCGGTCCCCTGGGCAATAGGTATTAGCGAACAGGATTTTCCTTACAAAAACAGCGGAGAGGTACTCAATAAAGGATTTGAATTTGATGTTTCATACAAAGAAATGGAAACCGCTTTTTCTTATAAACTCGGGCTTAATCTCTCTGTAATCAGAAATGAGGTTATTGATTTGGGTGGCTCTGAAATTTATTCTAATAGTATTGGTTCCGATTTTGCTTCTGTCACACGCGAGAATGAACCTGTCGCCTCTTTTTACGGCTATAAAACAATGGGCTTATTTCAAACCGCAGAAGAAATTGAAAATGCACCCTTCCAGTCTAACGGAACTGCACCAGGTGACATAAGGTATGCAGATATTAGCGGACCGGATGGCGCTCCGGACGGAATAATTGATGATTTTGACAAAACCATCATTGGAAGTCCTTTACCTGATTTTTCTTATGGCGCTTCTTTTGACTTTTATTACAAAAATTTTGACCTTTCAGTCTTCCTCCAGGGGGTTTACGGAAATGAGATATATAACAGGTTTAAAATTTATCTGTTTTCTCCAACTCTTTCTTATAATGTACATAAAGATATGTTGAATTACTGGACACCTGAAAATACAAATACCGATATTCCCAGGTTGGCAGAAAGAGACAAAAACAATAACCTTCGTATTTCAGACAGGTTTATTGAAGATGGCTCATATCTGAAAATCAGAAATATTACTTTAGGTTATACGATTCCTTCTTCTATTATACCAAAAATCAGTAAACTGAGAATATACCTGACAATTAAAAATGCACTGACTTTTACACAGTATAGTGGTTTTGACCCGGAAATTGGTAAAAGTGTCAGCTGGAATGCAAGTCCTCTTGATATCGGTATGGACAGAGCTGTTTATCCGCAGGCAAGAATCTTTATGGGAGGTATCAATCTCAATTTTTAATAAATTAAGATGTAAAAACGAATAAAATAATAAAATCAAATGAAAACAAATATTCAAAAAATACTAATAATTTTTGTCAGTCTGCTTCTCTGGAATTGTACTGAAGACTTTCTCGACAGAACAGAACTTGGAAGAGACAATGATGTTACATTTTATACAAACGAAGAAGCTGCAAAACAGGCTGTTATTGCCTGTTATGACAACCTTACTTTTTTTATGGCAGTAGGGAGATGGGGAATTTCCGGCTGGATACCTTACGTTCTGTTAGGCAACAGCAGGTCTGATGATTCAGAGGTGTATATTAGTGTTGCAGGATGGGACCCGGACAGGGATAAAGTCGGTGATTTCGATATTTTTCCTGATAATAAATTTGCCATTAATTCCTGGAAAGGATTATACAAGCAGGTGAGAATATGCAACATTGTTACCGAAAAGGTTCCGCACATTGAATTTGAAACCGCGGAAGAACCGGCTGGTTATAATCTTAAGGAAAGGCTGATTGCTGAAGCAAAAGTTATCCGGGCTTTTACTTATTTCTATTTGGTAAATGTGTTTGGTGATGTGCCGCTGATAACAAAATCACTCAGCCCAAGTGAATATCAAATGCCAAGAACCGATAAAGAAGAAATATGGCAGTTTATTGAGACAGACTTACGCGAATCAATACCTCATTTGCCCCTGCGTAGTGAATATCCTGCGGCCGATCTGGGCAGAATAACAAAAGGAACGGCACAAACCCTCCTGATGAAGGCTCTCATTTTTCAGGCTGGTGATGATGAATCAAATCCTAAATGGCAGGATGCTTTCCAACTGGCAAAAGAAATAATAAATTCTAATGAATATGCTTTATTATCCAACTTTCATAATCTGTGGAAAAAGGAATATGATTTATGTGAAGAATTTATTTTTGAAATAGTTTGCCATAATTCTATTGACGGAGAAAGCTCACAATATGCAAAGTATCACGGAATCAGGTGGCATTATACAACTGATGGTGATTATATTGAATGGTGGGGGTACGGAAATGATGCCCCGACTCAAAACCTGGTTGATGCTTTTGAAAAAGGAACAGACTGGGAAGACCCCAGAATAAGTTCAACTATATGGAGACCAGGAGATACGATTATTAATAATAATGATGAAATTGATATTATTGATTCAGTTGATACAAAAACCGGATACCAGTTCAAAAAGTATACTCCGGATATGTATGATTTACCGTCAACTTCTGCAGCGCCTAAAAATGTGGTCATGTTCAGATATGCAGATGTATTACTTTTTGCTGCCGAGGCTGCATGGTATTCAGGAAATGAAGCAGAAGCCAGAAAGTATGTCAATATGATTAGAGAACGTGCAAGAACAGATGAGTGGGGCATATACCACAGCCAGGCTTTACCTGATATCACCTCTTCTGGTGAGCAATTGTTAAAAGACATCTGGCACGAACGAAGAGTAGAATTGGCAGGTGAGTGTCACCGATTTTACGATTTAGTCAGACAGGACAGGGTTGGCGAAGTCATGAGAGCTCTTGGTAAAGATTTTGTTGACGGAAAACATGAATTGATGCCAATACCATCTTCAGAAATAAGTCTTAATCCGAATTTAACGCAGAATAACGGGTATTGATACATTCATGAGTCCACTCCTAAAAGTAAGATTTTCATCCCGATTCAGTCGGGATCAAGGTGTTGAGATTTTTTCATCCGGAATTAACTGTCTGTTAATGAGGATGTGTAAATTCTTAACAACCCGGTGTTTGGATATAAAGTGACTTCTGTGAGCAGACTCATTCATGTAAGATATTCTCAGATTAAGATTACTATTCGCTGTTATCATCCTCTCTGAAGAAAACATATGAGTAACAATTTTGGCTTATCATATTACACCTATTACATGGACAAAAAA
>CAZVTW010000208.1:0-9560 GCA_964629805.1 uncultured Bacteroidales bacterium
ATCCAATGTTTGGCCGGAAACAGGCTTTTTTGTTTTGATATCTCACGCAAAATCGCATGAACCTGATAAACAACCAATTCATATTCATTGTTAAATAAACGGTTTTGGAATCCGGGTGGTAAAATTCCCCACATTTTATTTTTATCAACCTTGTTTTTATAACGGGCTCTAAGTAAAGAAAGTGAAGTATCTAAAGGATTGCGTTTGATGTGGATAAATTTGGCAGCCGGGAATAAGTCATGAATCAATTCTAGTCTTAGACTAAACGACAAATTCTTAATCAACAACGGCTTGTCATGATAATTCATAATAGCATAAAAATAATCCCTTATTTCCTGTTTATCTTTTGGACTAATTTCCTCCGGTAGCACATAATGCTTGTCAGTTGGCAGCCATTTATACCAAAACAATCCTTCATGTGGTGCTATCAATCCGCCATCTTCTGTTCGGCCAAACCGGGATGTAAAACAGTTATGGGGCTTGTTACCAAATAACATTTTATGTAACTGAAATCCCAGAAAGGTATTTTCCCTGCATAAATTTACCAAATTGCTGATATACAGAACATCAAGGTGATTTGTGAGGAGTTGATACAATATTGTTGACCCTGTTCGTGGCGCTCCAATAATAAAAATTGGCTGATGTTTCTCTCCTTTGGCGGCCCACTTTTTTACCATGTGTTTTTCATACAATGACAGCAAAGGAGCTGAATACTTAAATATTCTTCTTAATGTGGACCAACGATAAAATAACATGACTAAAAATAAGCATATCACATAAAAATTGTCCCGGCGAAATTAGAAATTCTTTCTGATTTAATCAAACCAAAGAATTGTAGACTTGTTCCGTTTCCCTCACAGTCCTTTCCCAGGAAAAAAATGTTAGTCTTTTATGGCCTTTGTTGATGAGCTGTTGCCGGAGTTGCTCATCTGAATGTAACTTTTCCAGTTGATGAAGAATACTTGCCGGATTTTCCGGTTCGATGATAAGGGCCGCATCACCGGATACTTCAGGAAGTGAACTCCTGTTACTGACAATGACAGGGCAATTGTAGGAAAAAGCTTCAAGTACCGGTAGCCCAAATCCTTCATAAAACGAAGGATAGACGAAGCACAACGCATGTTGGTACAACCAGCCCAGCATGGCATCTGATACTGTGTATTGAAAGAGTCTGTCTGTAATGCCGAGTGAAGCAAAAAGTTTCTTTTCTTCCTCTGTAAAACTTCCCCCGCCGGTGCATACCAGATGAAGTTGGTCATCCTGCCTTATCAGTGGCGGTATGGCTTTAACAAGATTAGTAAAATTTTTATACCTGTTTCTGGCGCCAACATACAATATATATTTCTCAGGAATTTGGATGTCCGGAGAATCATTTTTTGATTTTACTTTCATATCATATCCGTGATAAACAACTGAAATTTTTTCTTCAGGAATCCTGAACCGTTCAATTATATCATTTTTTGTGTTTCTGGAAACTGCAATGATATGCGAGGCTTTTTTGATAACAGTCTTTTTGTGCTCAGCTGTTTTGTCCCAGCGCGAAAATTCAGATGGGAATATTTCATGGGTTAAATCATGAACAGTGATAACAAATGGCTTTTTTCCGATGTCTTTCAGAAAATATGGATTATAATATGTCGGATGAAACAAATCAAAATCTTTTTCCCTCAGCATTTTTTTTGTTCCGGGACGATTTACCAATTCATTGGCTACTATTTTCCCCTTAAAGTGAAAATTCTCCAGGAAGTGGTTGAAAACCATATCAGATAATTCCCTGATATAATAATTATTTGAATATTTCAGCGAAAGAATACATTTATGCTGCTGGGACAGGCCCTTGATGAGCTGATAAAAATACCTGGAAATCCCTCCAAAAGTTTGCATTGAGAAAGCCTGATGATCGAACAGAATATTCATATACTGGTGTTTTAACCATTGAGTTTTTCAAAGACCGGCTTTTTTATAAACGTGGAATTATAAAAGAAGTCAGTATGAACTAAAATATAATTGTGAGAAGCCATCTTTTCGAAATATAAACTGATTCTGTCAAGTTGTTCTTTATAGTCTTCATCATGTTTATTGTAAATTTCATCAAATTCAACACAAATAATATGGATGTTAAGATTATCTTCAAAAACAGAATCAATCACATCGTATTCAGCACCTTCTATGTCCAATTTTAATAAATCCAGTGAATTATGATTGAACTCATTCATAATATTTGACAATCGCTTTACTTGAGCTTCAAAATATTCGCTTGTTTTTTGGAGGTTTGTTATTGAATGTGAAACATGAGCCGGATTGCCGGGACTGTAAAACTTCATGATTTTTTCCTCATGCCACAGGCCGTAATCCAGATAATGAAAATTCTTTAGATTTTTCGCTGAAATGTCATATGTTCCCTCAGAATGCCAAAATGACTCACCATTTTTTGTTTTTTCAGTAAGTTGAATAAAGTGCTCTTTGGCCCGAGGTGTAGGATCAAATATGTAAACCTGAGAATTATATTTCTCTGCTATACCTGCATCAAAAGAGATATCTTCCCCGGCTCCGGCACAATAGCAAATGGAATTCTCATTCAAATATCCCTTTGGGATATACCAACCACCATAATCAGAACCAATTCGTTCAAGGTTTTTCATCCTTGTTACCTGAACTTTTATCTTTGGATTAAATTTTCTGTATATTTTTGCCAACGGCAAAAGATATTTGTGATATTTAGGCGGAATATTCATAGAATTGAAAAAAACATTATTATCTTCACAAAGGTTCACTCTTAAATTAATGTTGCTTTGATAGTTTGAATCAGCAATAAACTTAAAAACTTAATATATTTACAAACGTATGAAACACTTTCAAGTACACACATGCAAATATATATTTAATTTTTCGAAAGGGATAATTTTAATTTTTCGAATATTTTCAGAACAGAATCATCATGGAACAGGAAAATAAGCCCCGGTTAACTATCATCACAGTTGTATTTAACAGTGAAAAATACATTGATAAAACCATAGAAAGCGTTGTCAGTCAGGATTATGACAATATTGAATATATTATCATTGATGGTGGGTCCACGGACAAAACCACAGATATTATCAATACATATATCGAGCATATTGACACTTATATTTCAGAGCCCGATGAAGGATTGTATGACGCTATGAACAAAGCCATAGATTATGTTCATGGTGATTATGTATTGTTTTTGAATTCCGGGGATAAGATGTATAAAAGTAACACAATTACCGGCCTCTTCAATCAGTGTCAAAATCATCCCGATATCATCTATGGCGATACAATGTTAATAAATGCAGAGGGTCGTGAAACCAAACTCCGGCGATTACGACCCCCGGAAAAACTTTCGTGGAAAAGTCTCCAAATGGGTATGCTGGTTTGTCACCAGTCTTTTATTGTATCAAAAGAGAAATTGTTGAAATATAATCTATATCATAGATTTTCGGCTGATTTTGACTGGATGATAAGAACACTTAAGGCATCGGAGAATATTTGTAATAGCAAAATGATCATTTCAGCATTTCTCGAAGGTGGCAAAACAAGTAAAACCATTCTTCCGGGATTACTCGAAAGGTTCAGGATTATGACTTCGCATTACGGTTTAATACTTACCCTGTTCAATCATCTGAGAATTATGCTGCGCTTTTTTGGACGCAGGTTTTAATAGAAATTAAGGGGACAATAAATTCCCGGAAAGAGAAAAAAATGCAGGCATCGGCAAAAAATTGTGTTTATGGCAACAGGAGAAGACTAAATATCTGACAGGAATTTGAATTAATTTATTCTATAATACGAATATTCGCCAAAGAGTTAGGAGACAATATAAAATAAATATGTACCAAAATAGATGTAATTTGTTGTCTTAAAAGTAAAAAGTGCTAAAAGGAACTAAATAACTGATATTCATCATAAAATTTAGGAACGCTGAAACTAAAAAGCCCTGAAGAGAAATCAGGGCTTTTTTTATTTGTGTTACTTCATATCTTTCAGATATTTGTATAATTCACTATCTGTAGAGAGAATTACTGAGGTAGAAGTATCAAAAGTTTCCCGGAAAGTCTCCATTGATTTTGTAAAATTGTACAGCTCTCTTGATCTTGATGATCGGTCATAAGCAGAGGCGTAAATATTTGCAGCTTCGGCATCAGCCTTACCTTTAATCTCTTCAGCCTTCCTGAAAGCTTCAGACTGGATTGATTTTAACTCGCGTTCTTTTTCACCATTTATTCTCGAAGCTTCTCCCTGCCCCTCAGACCGGAATTTATCAGCTATACGGTACCGCTCGCTTTTCATACGTTCATATACCTGTTTTCTGACCTCTTCGACATAATTAATCCGCTTAATCCTAAAATCCAGAATTTTAACTCCGAGTTGTTCCGCTTGCTTATTAGCTGATTCCTGGATCATGGTCTGAATTTTTTTGCGGCCAATATTGATGGTGGCCAGTGTATCGGCAATAATCTCACTGATGACCCCTGATGAATTCGGATCACGGTTGCTGGTTCTGACAGCTTCTTCCAGGTTATGACCGGCAATAAAGTCACGTGTTTCGCCATCCAGGATATCATCAAGGCGGGACTGGGCGCCACGTTCATTTCTTAATCGCTTAAAAAACAGGAGTGGGTCAGTAATTTCCCATCTGGCATAGGTATCAACAAATATAAACTTTTTATCCTTTGTAGGCACCTGGTTTGGATCGCCGTCCCATTCCAGGTAACGCTTTTCAAAATAGTTGGCTGTTTGCATAAACGGCGCTTTTATCTTCAGGCCCGGTTCAATAACAGCTTCGCCAACAGGTTTACCAAATTGTGTGATGATGACCTGTTCTGATTCTTTGACCACATAAAAAGTTTGAAATAAAACGATGAGTAATGCGATCAATAATATGATTAAGTAAATATATTTTTTCTTCATAGCTTTTTATTTTTTATTTAATTGCATATTTAGCAGTGGTAATACGTTGTTTCCTTCCTGGTCAGTAATGATTTTATTGCCCAGGCGAGGAATGACATCCTGCATGGTTTCAAGATAGATTCTACGTTTTGTTACTTCAGGAGCCTTGATAAATTCGGTATACAGAGCATTAAAGCGAGCTGCTTCTCCTTTGGCCTTGTTTATTCGTTCAGTGGCGTATCCCTCAGACTTTTGAATGGTTTCCTCAGCCTGACCTTTTGCTTTTGGAATGACTTTGTTATACTCAGATTTGGCCTGATTAATCATTGTTTCCTTTTCCTGCTGGGCTTCATTAACAGCATTAAAGGCAGATTTTACCGGGTCAGGGGGATTAACATCCTGTAGAACAACCTGTTCAATTCTTATCCCAAGAGAATATTCCCTGCATATTTCCTGCATGAGGGCTTTAACCTTTCCGGCAACTTCAGCTCTTCCTACTGTTAATACTTCATTGACGGTTCGATCGCCTACAACCTGACGCATAATAGCTTCAGATATGTTATGAAGTGTATTTTTAGGATTTCTGACCTTAAAAAGAAAATTATACGGCCCGTCAACACGAAACTGTACAACCCATTCTACATCAGCCAGATTAAGGTCACCTGTTAACATCAGGGATTCTTCTTTTGTTCCGGCCTTGGTATACCTGGACCTGACATCAGCGCTCACGGTACGAAATCCAAATTCCAGCTTTTGCTGACGCTCTACCGGAACTTTGTAGACTTTTTCCATAAAGGGTAACTTTATGTTCAACCCTGGTTCTAAGGTACGTTGATATTTTCCGAATCGGGTTATGACCCCGACTTCTTCCGTTCCAACCTGAAAAATCGAACTCCAGCCCAAAATCACTAATATTATTATTAGAACTATGGCTTTACCATTTTTAAAAAGTTTTTTAATTTCAGGAGGTACATTTACATTGTCCATTTGATTTTCATTCATTTGTCTCTATGTTTATTTATTTATATTTGGAAAGTTCTTGTATTTTTATTCCTTCATTTTAAGCGGGATTGAGTGTTCCAAAGAGTACAGAAAAAAATAAATTGCCATTCTTAACTTCTTCTATTGTCCTTTTTATACCTCAAAAAGGTCTTCGGGCTTGAAACGAAATATCCTTAACAAAATAACTGCCTTCATTGAGCACAGTTTATTTCTTATCAAATCCTAAACTATAACAAACATAAACAATTATTTATCAATCAAAGAATGTTTTCAATATAAAATAGTTTATTCACTCTTGTAGCCGGACTATTTATGAGTCTACTTCTAAGGGTTTGAAAAGAAATAGCTTTGACCTTTATTCTGTAGAATTTATTTCGCATCAAGCCCTAAAAGCCTTTTTTTTGTCAAACTCTTCGATATTTTTAGGATTGGATCGGTCTTCTTTATTCATTGAAAGACTCATACCTGAAAGATAATATCTTGCTTGTTCCAATTTTTTCTCTATTTGTGTATGCATCAACTTTCCAGCAATATTTAACACCATCTTTAAACTTCTTTTCACTGTTTTTATATGTGAATTCCTGTTTTGTTAATTTCTTGCTTCTAAACCATATTCGCCTTGATGTAAATGAATTTTTACAGGAAAAGAAAGCGCCTTTCTTTTTTATTGTCACGACATATTTTATATTTACAAAGGATTTGTCTGAACTTTTCATATGCCAGGTGAAATAGGGACTTTGGGTATGTACGACATTTCCATCCTGTGGGGAAAACAGGGTTATGGGGGCTATATATTCTTCAATTTTTTTTGTTATACAACCCCTGAACAGAACCTGGTCTGTGGTGGTATTGATAACTCTGACACAAATTTCATATTTTCCGGCAGGTAGTTTTTCATCCCTGGTAATGATCTCCCTGAAATCCTCGTGTGTTCGTTGGAGTTTTAGCAACTCATCATTTTTGTGAGTACTTATAACAACCTTGTTAGAAGGAATGACGAATGACCCGGAGCTATATTCGGCTATTATTCCAGTGTTTTTTTTCTTCAAATCAACAATCAATTTACCTTCAATTGTTTTAGTTTGTAAATTATCAATTTCAATATTAAGTAATTCTCCTGCAGTTATGTGTTCATCTGGCGGAAGCATAATGGTCACATCCACAATCTGAGCTGAATTATTATTTACAATAAAAAGTAGAAATATGAGTGTTGTCAAAATGGACATGTGTGTTTTCATAATCAATAATTTTTATTAATTTTAAATAACAAGAATTCAAAATAAGTGCCATTTTCAAAAATTGTATGCAAATAAGTGGTATTTTAATTGAACGATTGGTAATTTCTCTTTAAAAAACATAAATTTGCCTAAAAATGTTGATTTTTTATGTGATTATTTTTATTTATCAGGTCAGAATTGTGTAGATAATATTCCCCATAATAAATAGTGCCAATAAGAAAACATGCAATTTTTCTAAGTACCACTAAATAGTAATTATTTTTTATGTACGGTATCCAAAACTATGCTGCATTTATAGTGGCAGGCATTCTGCTAAATATCACACCTGGTTCGGATACGATTTATATCCTGACCAGGAGCATTGGCCAGGGAAAGAAAGCAGGCGTATATTCAGTTCTGGGCATTTCAACCGGGGGCTTGGTTCATACTTTTTTTGCAGCTTTTGGTTTATCCGTTATTTTATCAACATCTGCTGAATTATTTGCCTTTGTTAAATATATTGGCGCAGCTTATCTTATCTATCTCGGTTTAAAAATGATAATTGATAAATCTGAATTGTTCAGACGAGAAATGGCACAACACCAAAAGATGAGCATGAAAAAGATTTATAAACAGGGAATACTGACCAATGTTCTTAATCCGAAGGTCGCTTTGTTCTTTTTATCATTTATTCCCCAGTTTATTGAACCAGGTCATGCTAACGGGCCTTTACCTTTCATTATACTTGGCCTTACTTTTATGACCACAGGGACAATGTGGTGCCTATTTTTGTCCTGGGCTGCCTCTTACATGACAAAAATGCTTCGAAACAACAGAAAAATCGGGATAATTCTTCAAAAAGTCAGTGGTTCTATATTTATTCTGTTAGGACTTCATCTTGTTTTTGAGAAAGTGAAGCCAATCCGGTAATCGAACCCAGGTTCATCGATTCAAGCGCTGAACTGGGCACAATAATCATCGAACCTTTTTCTTTCAATCCTTCAAACAGCATGTTCATTCCTCTCAGCTGCAAAGCAACGGGATTGTCTTTATAACGTTCACTGGCCTGTGCAAATTTCTCTGATATTTCTGTTTCTGCCGTCCCAAGAATAACTCTGGCCCTGCGCTCTCGTTCTGCCTGAGCCTGTTTACTCATCGCATCAGCCAGTGCCTGGGGGATAACAATATCTTTAATCCCAACATTCTGGCAGGTGATCCCCCAGGGACTGGTATGTTCGTCCAGGATTATCTGCATATCATTTCCGATTTTTTCGCGTTCCTGCAATAAATCTGCCAGCTCATGCTTGCCGATAATATCTCTGAGGCATGTTTGGGCAATGTAGGATATGGCATAGGCATAATCCTGTACTTCAAGCGCCGCTTTTTCAACATCCCAAACTGTCCAGTAAACAACCGCATCAACATTCACAGGTACAGTATCTTTAGTCAGTGTTTCCTCAGCTTTAAAATCCGTAACACGAACTCGCTGATCGATATAGCTGTCTATCCGGTCAATAACTGGAATTATAAGGAACAGACCCGGGCCGCGCAATCCATTGTACCGGCCTATCCGGAGGATAACCGCTTTTTCCCATTGGTCTGCAATCCTTATCGAAGACATGACCAATATCCAAAGGATGATTGAACCAATTAAAATATTGATGTCAATATACTTAAAATAATACACAGCTATTGAAATTCCCGTCAATAGAACAAATACAGCCCCGGATACCGGATTGATAATTTTTTTGTTAAGTGTTTTTGTTGTCATTGTTTTTAATGTTTTGAAGTTCAACAATCATATCATCTATTTTAAAACCATAACTGTATGCTACAGTCAAAAATTCATGGCAAATATCCCTGAGTTTTTTTTTCCGTTCCTGCTCAGGTATGTCCATTTCTGTTTTACTAATAAAGGTGCCTGTTCCCTGATGTGTTTCCAGTATATTTTGGATTTCAAGCTCCTTGTATGCCTTTGAAACTGTGTTTAAATTCACTTTCAACTGTACAGCTAATGCCCGTACCGTTGGTAACTGTTCACCAATGTGAAGTTTACCGGTTGCTATTCCATATTTTATCTGGTCAATAATTTGCCGGTAGAACGGAATTCCGGCTTTTGGGTCAAGTATAAAATCTATCATTGATATAAAGTTATATTGTCATATTTTATTAATACAACAAATATATGTAACTCTATTTAATTATGCAATTAATTTTTAAAATATTTTGTCTGGGGAATCATATTCATTGAAAATCACTACTGTCCGATATTAACCGGGTACTAGTACTCTGTCCCAAAAGTTTTGTTTAGGCTATTGATCATTTCTAAATATAAATGACACATAAATTGCTATTTAAATGTTGACAGGTAAATATTTGAGAATATTTAACGTGTCATGTGATTCTTTTAGATTCTTCGCTTCGCTCAGA
>CAZVTW010000209.1:0-9539 GCA_964629805.1 uncultured Bacteroidales bacterium
ATTAAATATTTTAACGTTTTCAGCCGTTTATACGTGAAGATGTCTATTTGTTCTTTAACCACACAAAAATCATTTTACTTCGTTACACAATTTATTTTTTTCAAATTTAAAAATTACATTAATTTTACCCTAATCCGTTTTTATAACGTATAAAAGTTTATACATTAAACTCAGAATATTGAAAAAAGTTTCCTTACATAGCCTGTTTTTCATTGTTGTTGCCAGTTTATTTATCATAAATTCGATAAACGGCCAACAAAAAAACAGTTATGATGGTTTGCCTGACAGTATTACTGTGAAAAAAAACACCACACTAATTATCGGACATAAAATTTACCACTTTAGTAATGACACCGTTATTATAGTACCTGATTCCATTGATGTAGAACCTGTTATTAGACTTCCTGCAAAGCATGCAAAAAAAACACAGGATTTTTATGACTCACTGAAAGTGTATTCTTCCAAACATAAATTAACGAAAGAGCTATTTAACCTGATAATGACTGTACAAAGCCAAACATCCGGACAACATAACAATAAAACTGATATACAGATCGGCAAGGATGAATTTAATGATTTTGAAGGGAAGATTATCAGAAAAATATATTTTAAAAAACTGGATGTATTCGAAACCTCGATCAATGATATTTCAAAACAGCCAAAGTCCTGGACAGCAAAAACAGCCAATAATCTTCATATTAATACCAAAACATTTATTATCAGGGATAATCTGTTATTTGAGGAAGGTGACAAAATTGATCCCTACCATCTGTCAGATACAGAAAGGATACTTAGGAAACTGAGCTTTATTAAAGACGCGAAGATCAAAGTTTTGAGAACTAATCAGGAATCAGATTCTACTGATATCCTGGTTATTACCAAAGACGTCTGGTCAATTGGAGGATCTGCTTTATTCAAGTCACTACAAAATTTTGATTTAAGACTTTATGATGCGAATTTTATGGGATTTGGCCGGCGTCTGGAAAATAAAATCATTTATAAAGATTCTTACACTCCACATTTTGGTTATAAAGGACAATTCAATGTGAACAACATAGGTGGTACTTTTATTGACGGCGCAGTGACATATAATAATTATGATGCTGTTGAATTCGGTGAAATTGGCTTTCAAAAGAGATTTATTACGCCTGAAGTCAAGTATGGCGGCGGATTAAGAATTAACTTCACAAAGGATGAACATATAATCAGGAAAAATGACACATCTCATATGTTGGTACCTGTGAATTTCAGCAGCCAGGATATCTGGGCAGGCAGGTCTTTTAAACTCCGCCATTTTGACCGGAAAACCATTGTTGTCAGTCTGCGGGCCAGTTGGTATAACTATAAAGAGAGACCAGACCCTTCAATATATGATATAAAAAACTACTATGACAGGAAACTCTACCTGGCCAATGTCAATTTTTCAAACCGCTTCTACGCCAAAGGAAGGATGATCTATGGTTTTGGCCGAACAGAGGATATACCATATGGATATTCGATTGGGTATACCGGCGGTTATGAATTTAACGAGCTTCAAAACAGGGTGTATTCCGGAATAACACTCTCCGGAGGCTATATCAAAAAAGATGATAGCTATTACTCCGGCCGCTTCGAATTTGGTAGTTATTTCAATGCAAGTGAGTATGATAAAACAGTTATGCGGCTGGAGATTGATCATTTCAGCAAGTTACGCAAAGTGAAAAATTATTATATCAGATATTTCGTAAACTTTGCATTTATTACAGGACTCAACGGTTCGGAAGGAGACTCTTTAAGTATTGCAGATAAATCTGGTATCAGGGGTTTCAGAGGGCAGGGATTGTATGGCACAAAAAAAATGGTACTGAATTTGGAGGCTGTTGCTTTTGCGCCCTGGTATTTTTACGGATTTAAATTTGCTGCCTTCACTTTTGCCGATTTTGCTGTTGTCGGGAGGCATAAAAACCTGTTTCGAAATGACTTTTTTTCCGGATATGGAATAGGATTGAGAATCAGGAACGAGAACCTTGTATTTAAAACCATCCAGGTGCGTTTGGCATATTATCCCAGGTTAACAGCAGGTTTTGACCATCATCTTATGACCACCTTTGCACATCCCCGAAGCCTGATGTCAAACGGTTTAACACCGGGAAAGCCGCAACGAATATCTCTTGAAGATTAAAAAAGAAAAGTCTAAATAAATTATCTTATTCTGTCAAGTGACCGGATAAGCTTTTCATCTTTCCTGATCCCCCTATAAGCCAAATATGTCAACACAAGTGAAATGGCAGGAAATGTTACCGGATATAAAAAAGTAAAGGACCCGTCAATTTTCTCTTTTCCAATAGAAAGATAAAAATAAATAAGACCACCAATGGCTAAATACAAAATGATGTTGAAAATGCAAAACCTCATTTGGACTGTTCTTTTTTTATAAAGAAAAATATTAAAAACACTGATGACTGTTGTGAGAGCGTATAAGATTCCCAGTGCAAATGTGCTGAGGACAGAGGTAGCTTCTTCACCGGTTTTTTGTATGTTGAAAGCAGAAAACTCATACATTTCACCTGATGCAGATAAAAACTCGCCAATTGGCATAAAAAATAGCAGAAACATGAGCAGACCAGCCACAAATAAATATAAGGATTGTTTTCTCTGAATCATAATAATAAATATTTAACTTAAATTAGAGTTCAAAAATAATAAATATGAAGGCAGGATTCATATAATTTTTTAAAAAAATCAATCTAAATGAAATCTGAACTCAGTAATTTTCGAAATCTATGCGTTGCAAGGCATCGTTTAACTCCTCATCCCGACATCAAGTATGTCAGGACTCCGGGATTAAACGATGCCTTGTGCCTTTATCTTTCGAATTTACTGGGTTCAGGAAATAGCAAGCAGGCAGTTTTTTTTATTTCTTCCCAGTCTTCATCAATATGTTTCTCTTCCACATTGGTTTGTGCCACAACAAAACGGATGGTATATTTCCCTTTGACTTTTGTATGAGATAAAAATAATTTCCCGTTTTTATTGATTTGCTCAAGCAGTTCAGCGTTCATCCTGTTCAGCTCATTTTCAGAAGCTCCGTTTTGAGGGTTAAATCTGAAACATATCACATTGATTGACCTGGGAACAATCATCTCAAAGGTCTTTTCCTGGGCGATCAATTTTTCAAACTTCTGTGCCAGAAAGATATGTTGACGAAAAGCAGACCTGATACCCTCAACGCCATAATCCCTGATTACAAACCAGAGTTTCAGCGCCCTGAATCGTCTTCCAAGCTGTACACCCCAGTCACGATAATCATTCACTTTTTTGTATGACTTTGTTTTCAGATACTCGGGAAGTATCTCAAATGTGCGGATGAGTATTTCTTTATCTTTAATAAAATAAGCAGAACAATCAAAATTTGTAAACATCCATTTGTGAGGATTAAACACAAAACTATCAGCCTTGTCAATACCTTTCAGCATCCACCTGTATTCATCCAGAATAAGGGCAGACCCGGCAAAAGCTGCATCAACATGAAACCATATCCCGTGTTGTTGGCAAATTTTCGCTATTTCCGGCAATGGATCGATTGCCACTGTGCCTGTCGTACCAAGTGCAGCTACAACACAAACAGGTATTTTACCATCCTGTTTATCCGTTTCAATGGCCTCTTTCAGGCTTTCCGGTATCATGGCCAGATTATCGTCTACCTCAACTTTTACAACATTCCGGCTCCCAAATCCTGCGATTTTAGCTCCTTTTTCTATGGATGAATGAGCCTCAGCGGAACAATACACCCTGTAAACCGGTTCTATAGTCATGCCATGAAGATTTGTTTTGAAGCCGGATACTTTTTCCCTGGCTGATAATAATGCGACCAGAGTAGCAGAAGAAGCACTGTCCTGAATAACTCCCTGAAAAAAATCAGGTAAGCCAAGCATATCCCTGAGCCAAATCATCATTTTTTCTTCAAGTTCTGCCGCTGCCGGCGACGTATCCCAGACCATGCACTGAGCAGCTAATCCGGCTGTCAGGATTTCACCAAGTATTGAAGGAAAACTGGAATTGGCAGGGAAATAAGCATGAAAACGAGGATTCTGCCAATGTGTCATGCCAGGAGGAATAATGTCCTGAAAATCCTGAATGATGTTTTTAATGTTCTCTCCGCTTTCAGGTGGAGTATCCGGAATCTTATTATATATTTCCCGCGGAGAAGCGTGAGATTTAACAGGAAATGAATCAATATTTTCATAATAATCAACTATCCAGTCAATAAGCTGATAACCGGATTCCCTGAACTCTTCTTTGTTCATCATAATTCAAAAGTTTTTTTACTGAGTAAATCTTTCTGAAAAAAAATTCCATAATGCATCATCAGGAGGATTGGCAGTAATTTTCAAAGCTATATTTTTTACCGGGTGAATAAAAGCAATTTCACGTGCATGCAGGTGGATACCGGCATTTTTATTTGAACGCGGGAAACCGTATTTTAAATCGCCTTTAATCCTGCAGCCAATTTCTGAAAGTTGTGCACGTATCTGGTGATGCCTTCCTGTCAGCAAATCAATTTCAAGCAAATAATAATTGTCAGATTTGCCAATTAATTTGTAAGTCAGTGCAGCCTTTTTGGCATTTTCAACTTCCCGGTCAAAAGCATAAGATTTGTTTTGTTCCCTGTTTCTCACCAGATAGTGTACCAGTTGACCTTCCTTTTCGGGAGGCGGTTTATCCACCACTGCCCAGTATGTTTTTTTTATTTTTCCCTGAGAAAATAATTCACCCATCCTTCCCAGTGCTTTACTTGTTTTAGTAAAAAGAACCACACCACTGGTGGGTCTGTCTAACCGGTGAGGTACGCCAACAAATACATTTCCGGGTTTTTTATAGGTTATTTTAAGATATTCTTTTACTTTCTCGGACATTGGCGTATCCCCGGTCTTATCCCCCTGAATAATATCTGAGTTACTTTTGTTTACAGCGATGAGGTGATTATCCTCATAAAGAATTTCCATGTGATTTTAATATTGTTCACGCTCATTTGGGAATTTTACTGATTTCACATCCCTGTTGTAAGCTTCGACAGCGCCTTTTATCTCAGCATAGAGATTATGATATCTACGAAGAAAGCGGGGAGAAAATTCCTGGTTTATACCCAGCATATCATGAATAACAAGTACTTGTCCGTCTACCTGGCTGCCGGCGCCAATACCGATAACAGGTATTTTGAGTTCTTTTGCCACTTTACCTCCAAGTTGTGCAGGTATTTTCTCGAGTACCAGTCCAAAGCAGCCTGCATCCTGAAGTAAATGAGCATCTTCGACCAATTTATTGGCCTCTTCTTCCCCGGTAGCTCTTACAACATATGTCCCAAACTTGTGTATCGATTGTGGTGTCAGGCCAAGATGCCCCATGACAGGTATACCAGCGGACAATATTCTATCGACTGATTCTAAAATTTCCCGGCCGCCTTCTAATTTGACTGCATCAGCGCTTGTCTCTTTCATAATGCGAATGGCAGAATGAAGCGCTTCTTTGGAATTTCCCTGGTAAGTGCCAAAAGGCATATCAACAATAACCAGTGCCCGTTTCACACCTCTGACAACAGAAGCCCCGTGATAGATCATCTGGTCCAGGGTAATTGGCAGGGTTGTGTCATGACCGGCCATAACATTGGAGGCAGAATCTCCAACCAGTATCACATCTATGTTGGCGTTATCCACAATGCAGGCCATTGAGTAATCATAGGCTGTTAGCATAGAAATTTTTTCTCCTGCATTTTTCATAGCATGTAAAACATGCGTAGTGACCTTTTTAATTTCTTTGTTTAATGACATGCTGTTGATTTGTTATGTTAAAATACAAAATTGCGAAAAAACATTCACAATTTAATGTTTAATTTGCTTTTTTAACAGAATTTACTCATTTCCACATTGTAACTATCTAATTGTCAAATTTTCTGTAGCCGGCAATATTCAGAGCATCTTTCTGTCTTTTTGTCACATTTTTATCATATTAATTCCTCCTATTGTGTCATATTTACTTCAAAATGGCGATTCAGAACATTGGCATAATGATTGAGAAAACATTGCAAACTGAAAGAAAAACAGAAAGAAAATAATAATTATAAACTTTAAAATTAATGTAAAGATATGGGCAAAATAATAGGAATTGATTTAGGTACTACTAATTCATGTGTTGCGGTAATGGAAGGAAATGAGCCGGTTGTCATCCCCAACAGTGAAGGCAAACGTACAACTCCTTCGATTGTTGCTTTTATTGACGGCGGAGAGAGAAAAGTTGGTGACCCGGCAAAACGTCAGGCAATTACAAATCCCACAAAGACTATTTCCTCCATAAAAAGATTTATGGGTGAAACATATGACAAAGTCCAGGTAGAAGTTGACAGGGTCTCTTTTGAAGTTGTTCAGGGAGAAAACAATACAGCAAGAGTTAAAGTTGATAACAGAATGTATTCTCCACAGGAGATTTCGGCCATGGTACTTCAGAAAATGAAAAAAACTGCGGAAGATTATCTTGGCACGGAAGTAACAGAAGCTGTTATTACTGTACCGGCATATTTCTCTGATTCGCAACGGCAAGCCACTAAAGAAGCCGGTGAAATTTCAGGACTGAAGGTTAAAAGAATCATCAACGAACCAACGGCAGCATCATTGGCATATGGTCTTGACAAGAAAAAAGAAGACCTGAAGGTTGCTGTTTTTGACTTAGGTGGTGGTACTTTTGACATATCTATCCTTGAGCTCGGTGATGGTGTTTTTGAGGTCAAATCAACCAACGGAGACACACATCTCGGCGGAGATGATTTTGATGAAGTGATTATCAACTGGCTTGCTGAAGAATTCAAAAAAGATGAAGGAATTGATCTCAGGAAAGACCCAATGGCTCTACAACGCCTGAAAGAAGCTGCAGAAAAGGCAAAAATAGAGCTTTCAAGCAGTACCTCTACTGAAATCAACCTGCCATATATCATGCCTGTTGACGGAATACCCAAACATTTGGTTAAGACTTTGACACGTGCAAAATTTGAACAATTATCTGACCACCTTATTCAGCGTACACTTGATCCATGCAAAAAAGCGCTGAATGATTCCGGATTTAACGCTTCAGATATTAATGAAGTCATACTGGTTGGTGGTTCAACACGTATTCCTGCCATTCAGGATGTCGTTGAGAAATTCTTCGGTAAAAAACCCTCTAAAGGTGTAAATGCTGATGAAGTGGTTGCAATTGGCGCTGCTATACAGGGTGGTGTTTTGACCGGTGAAGTCAAAGATGTACTTCTTCTTGATGTGACACCCTTATCACTTGGTATTGAAACAATGGGCGGTGTATTCACCAAACTCATTGAGGCCAACACAACAATTCCGACAAAGAAATCGGAGACATTTACAACTGCGGCAGATAATCAGCCATCGGTTGAAATTCATGTGCTACAGGGTGAAAGGCCAATGGCCAGGGATAATAAAACAATCGGCAGGTTCCACCTTGACAATATTCCTCCTGCTCCACGTGGTGTACCACAAATCGAAGTCACATTTGATATTGATGCTAACGGAATTTTAAATGTTTCGGCTAAGGACAAAGGAACTGGCAAAGAACAAGGTATTCGTATTGAGGCTTCTTCAGGACTGACAGAACAGGAAATCGAAAAAATGAAGAATGAAGCCAAAGCTAATGAAGAAAAAGATAAGCAGGAACGCGAAAAAATTGATAAACTCAACCAGGCCGATAGTCTGATTTTCCAAACAGAAAAACAACTGAAGGAATATGGTGATAAAATTCCTGCCGAGAAAAAAGCGCCAATTGAAACAGCTTTAAATAAGCTCAAAGAAGCGCATAAAGCTCAGGATTTAAATGCCATAGATACTGCAACAAATGAGTTGAACCAGGTTTTCCAGGCTGCTTCACAGGATATGTATAATGCTTCACAGCAGCAACAACAAGGCGGTCAGCAAGCCGGTCCACAAAGCAGTGGACAATCTCAGACCTCCGGCGGTGACCAGCAAGGTGGTGGTAAAAAAGGTGATGACGAAGTAACTGATGTCGATTTTGAAGAAGTGAAATAATTCGCAAAATCTACCACAACAAATAATATAATGAAAAGGGGGGGTGTAAAAACATCCCCTTTTTTTATGATAAAAATCACCACTGTCTGATTAAAAAATTAAACTATATACAGATTCTTCTCCGCCAGCCGGCATATCAGAATAACAAGGTGTTACTGTTGAAAAAGCAAACACTACAAAAAGTTAGTCGTTCCGAGTGAAATGAGGAATCTGTCAAATATTAACCGGACACTTGTGGATGAAAATAGAAAAATAAGATATATTTTTCAGGAGATTGGTGGAGAGTGTTATTTTAATTAACCATTGTATAAGCAATCGTAATTTTCTCCTGAATCTTCTTTATACCCCTGACATGTATATTATTGAACGGAAATTCTTTATTCAATTCAGAAACTGACATATCAATAAAAGCTTTGGCCTTTGGATATTGTTGGAGATGAAAATATGAAAGCGCAATATTTTTATAACAATGGGCAATATCAATAGTTTTGTAAGATTTAGAGTGTTCATATATATCAAGTTCTCTCAGACTATATGTCAGTGCATTCTCATATTCACCTATTTCCATAAAAATTCGGGAGATATTACTGCAGGCAGCGGTAATCCAGGCATGATTTGCAGCACATTCTTTCTCTCTGATTTTAAATGCCTTGAGTAAGAACTCCAGCGCTTTTCTTGGCTGATGAGCATATTTAAATGTAATAGACACATTATAATATGAACTAGCCAGGGATGATTCCTCCCGGTAAGGAGAATTTTCACAAATAGAAATCTCCTTCAAAGCATATTTTATAGATTGCTGATAATTACCTGCTTCTCTGTATCGCGAGGCAATATAAAAATTCAATAATCTTAAACGTTCGTCATTTTCAGTCAATTGTACGGAAATATATTCAGCCGGAGAAAGGTATGGATGTATCTGCTCATAAGTTAAACCATTGTTAAATCTGAGTTTGTAAATCAGAAAGTCAATTAAATCAACATAGTCTTTTAGCACAGGAGTATATATGCGGAAATATTTCTCCTTAATTTCAGGTTTTACTGAATAAACAACAGTGTGTTGGTCTACAGATTTTTCAAGAATGTTTTTTGCCAGTAGTTTATCCAAAACTTTGTAAAAAACGGATGTTTCATGAGCATCACCCGAATTTTTAAATATTGATGCAAACCATTTCCCGGGAGCTATAAGTGGTTTTTTATGATAATAATTTTTCGAATACTTATTCCTGTCAGCGCTTAACATTTCCAGGAGAATAGCAAAACCATTATATCCTGGGGGCAATACAAGCATATAGAAGAGATATTTCTTCTCATCGGCGGAAAGTTTATGTGGTATTACTTTTTTCATGCCGAATGTTAACAATGCGTTCAGGAGTTATACTTTCCAAGAGTTATTGTCTAACAAATAAAACGGTTTTAACAAGATATTGTTTTTGTAAATGTAGGTATAATGCATTACAAATCAAAGTTGTGAAAGAC
>CAZVTW010000210.1:0-9534 GCA_964629805.1 uncultured Bacteroidales bacterium
AAAAGTTTTTATCAGCTTTGCCAAATCTTTATTGAATGGTGATTGTCACCTTGTCTTTTTTTACATTCTCTGACGAGACCTCTATGTTGGCAGTTCCTTTCGTATACTCAGAACCGACGATAATCATGGCTCTTCCGTAAAACAAACTGACACTGCCGGACTGAAAAGGATTCATGGATTGTGGATTGCCATTGCCAACACCCATGAGCCTGGCTTCCCCGTTTATTTCTATATTGACTTTATTATCAGCCAGGGGACAAATATTCCCGTTTTTATCAAGCGCTTCAACTAAAAGGTATGCAAGGTCTTTGCCTCCGGTATTTAGTTCAGTCCTGTCAGGTGTTAAACCTAACCGGTATGGTTCTTCTGCTGTTTTCATGACTTTTTTGCCGATTTTTTCTCCTTCCTTAAAAGCAACTGCTTTCAACTCACCCGGTGAATATATAACATCCTTCCACATCAGTCTGTATCGCTCAGTTGATATTTTAGAATCAGGCTTTTTGCATGTTTTGCCGAGAGATTTTCCGTTCAGAAAAAGTTCGGCACAATCACCATTTGTATAAACAAAAACCGGTATTGTATCTCCTTCTTTACCTTTCCAGTTCCAGTGGGGCAAAATATGAACCATGTTTTCGTCCGGTTTCCAATAGCTTTTATACAAATAATACCTGTCCTTTGGTATGCCACATAAATCAACAATTCCGAAATAGGAGCTCCGTGATTCATTTTTCACAGTCAGTCCAATTCTTTTCAGATACCATTCAGAATATGGTGTGGGCTCGCCGATATAATCAAAACCTGTCCAGACAAATTCTCCGGCAACATAAGGTTCCTGCTGTTGCCACATAAAATCATCGTCTGGTATTTCAGCCCACCAGGGTGTATTTAAGTCATAAGAACTCACCTGAAAAGCATCTGTGAAATCTGTTTTCTTAGCAGGCAGAGGTAATTCATAGAATCCCCGCGTGCTCACAGTTGAAGCTGATTCACTAATAATGACCGGTTCTTCCGGTTCCAGCATTCGGGCCAGTTTATATCGTCTGCTGTAATTCCAGCAATGAATGTCATAGTAGTCAAAATGTCTCAACCAGGCAGACTCTTCAACATCACAAGCCATTGTTACAGGGCGTGTATGATCGAATTTCCCGGTATAATTGACCATTGTGTGAAGTCTCTGAAATCCGTTATCTTTATTGCGTTGAACATCCCTGGTTTCATTACCTACACTCCAGATGAAAATACAGGGATGATTTCGGTCGCGTCTCACATAATTCCGGACATTTCGATATGCAAAATCATCAAAATCTGTTGTGTCCAAAATACAGGCTTTTTTGTCATACTTGTCAAAAAATTCATAGAAAACCAATATGCCCATTTTATCACAAAGTTCAGGCAGCTCAGGGGCCGGGCCATTGTGACTGGTTCGTATGGCATTACAACCCATCTGCTTCATGATTTCAATCTGTCGCTCCATTGCCCTGGGATAAAAAGCAGCGCCAAGTGGTCCATGATCATGGTGAAGATTAACACCTTTAAACTGAATTCTTCTGTCATTTAGGTAGAACCCGTTGTTTGCAGTAAATCGCATTGTTCGCACACCAAAAGAAGACTCGTATAAATCGGTTAATTCGTTTCCATCGTAAATCTCTGTTTTTACTTTGTACAGATGTGGATTTTCAATGTCCCATAACCTGGGGTTTCTTAATAAGATCATTGCATCAATAACACCATCTTTACCGGCAAAGACTTTACCTGAGACCTCTTTTGAGGCAACCATTTTATCATCACTGGTGTACACGGCGTGAATAATTTTAACTGTTTTTTTTGTCTCCGTCTGATTTTTGATGGTAGTGGCAATTTTAACATTTGCATAGGTGGATTTTATGATTGGTGTAGTTATTTGTGTTCCCCAGATAGAAACATGTAAGGGATTCACAGCAAAAAGGCGGATTTTTCTGTAAATTCCGGCACCGGGATACCAGCGGCTGTCCATTTGTCTGGTATCTGCATGAACTGCTATAATGTTTTCCGTATCCAGGGTAACATGCCTGGTAATATCCAGATAAAAAGAGTTGTAACCGTAATCCCATGTTCCGGCTAATTTACCGTTGATATATATTTCAGGAAATGCCATGATACCATCGCATAACAGGTAGATTTGTTTTCCCCGGAACTGATCATCAAATGTTAATTTTGTGCGATACCATCCCTGCCCTTTCCACGGTAGTTTGCCGGTGCTACCTTCCAGGTCCCGGTTAAAAGGTTGTTCTATTGCCCAGTCATGAGGAATTGTAACATTTTTCCATCCCGAATCATCAAAATCCGGCAGATAAGCATTTTTATTTGCTCCTAAGAAAAATTTCCATCCGGTTTGCAGTTCTTTTACTATTCTTTGTTGTGAAAAAACAGGAAATGTAAAATAGCTTAAAAACAAGCAGGATAGTAAGGCTATTTTTATTTTTTTTCTCATTTTGTAGTTGTTTTATTTTTTCAATAATGTATGGCGGGCGCCATGAAGCAACATCATATTTGTTGTTTTATTAAAAAGCACTAATATATGAAGTTATTTAAGAAAAATGGCATTTTTCAAAAATATGTAAAATTAGTTAACACTTTCTTCTCACTATGATTTCATTTTTCGTACGAGATTCCTCCCTACGGTCGGAGTGACTAAGGCTTTTTGATTTAGGGAGGAGGATGAGGAAAGCGCCGCTTTCATCATCCTCCTCCTCCCATTAATTCAACCAATAACATGGTCATTCCGACCATTGGGAAGAATCTATTTAACTTACAGGTATACTGTGACTGAGTATAACTTGCGTTTTTAAAAAACCATAACCGACTGCAAATAAGCAGTTTATTTTGTTTTAAAAAGTCATGTTATGCCTGCTCAGCAAATAGCAGGCATGAGGCTTAAAACTGTCTGGGTAGCGAAGAGTCAGAATATTATCCAGACATTACTTGGTAAAAAAAAGTGTTAAGTGATAAATGAAAAATGTCAGAGAAATACTATTTTTTATATGTATGATTTGCCGAAATTTATAAGATATTTTGAAAAGTATCGATAATTTCTATATTTTTGTTGGTCGTTAATCTGTATTAATAAACTAACATGACCAATGGACACAATAAAAGATATTTTTAGATTTATTATTTCGCGAAAGAAATATTTTTTGATGCCAATCATTTTAATCTTATTGATTTTCGGAATACTATTAGTCATTGGAGGTGGTTCTGCCATAGCACCTTTTATATATACCCTGTTTTAGTCATTTTTTTATGGTTGAGAAAAAAAAGAAAACAACAAGAAAGAATGTCGGTAAAACCATACTTATCAATGTGGTCATTTTTATCATTGGTTTTACAGTCTTAGATTTTATCCTTGGTAAGACTCAAATCCCTTATAATTTTAACCTTTTCAGAATAAAGCATCCTTATTATCATCATGGTATGATGGCCAACAGTTCGCAATTTACAGCCTGGGGGAAACATTTACACAAAATATATACCAACTCTCTTGGTTTTAAGGATAAAGAAATGCGTGAGATTCCTTTAAAAACTGACAACAAAAGGATTTTAATATTAGGGGATTCTCACAGTGAAGGCGTTGGTGTTGAATTTTCGAAAACATTTGCCGGAATATTACAACAAAAGGGTGAAAAACAGGGAATTGAAGTTCTCAATGCTTCTGCAGTGAGTTACAGTCCGAAGATTGTATATTTAAAGGCTGATTATTTGCTGAATACGAAAAATCTTGATGTAGATGAAATCTGGGCTTTAATAGATATTTCAGATTTGCAAAATGAAATTGCATATGAGTCATTTCAGCCATCGCAACCAGGTCCAACTTTTGCTATCAGGGAAAAAGTAACTTCTTTTTTAGAGAAGAACTCGTTTACATACTTTATTGTAAAATCCAGGAGAGAAGCGAAAAGAATCAATGCTTTTGTCAAAAAGATGCAAGAATTTGATCCTTCAAAGACAAAAAATCTTCAGAAAAATACAATAGAATTATATGAGGATTTTTTTAGAGATTTTGATGATGATGATATGTTACGAAGCCCTGAATTTCATGGCGTAGGGGAGTGGTATTACAATTCATCCACACTACCCCTGGCGAAAAAAGGTATATTGCTTGGACAGGCCAATATGGCAAGACTCGATTCCCTCTGTGATGCAAAAGGTATTCATCTTGTGTTGGGAGTACACCCCTGGCATTCGCAGATTCATAAACAGCAGATTTCAGATTTTTATGTCTCTTCATGGAAGTCTTTTTGTCAGGACAGGGAGATAGAATTTATTAATTTATTTCCTTTGTTTATTAATGGTGAAAATCCATACAGTGTGGTAAAAAGATATTATATTCCAAATGACAATCACTGGAATGAGGAAGGACATGAAAAAGTTGGTGATTTTCTGTCAGGATATTTATAAATAAACCCTTTTGAGTGTACTTGTTGTTAACCAATTAAACTACAAAATATAAAATGAAGAAAATGATAACATCCCTCCGTTTTATTTTATTGTTTGTTATATGTTTATCATTTTATTCCTGTTCAACAAATTCAGGTCATAATGAATCTAATAAAAACTCATATTCAAAGTTGAGGTCAGATATTGATTTGTTGTCGCTTGGAATGGACTACCATCAACATCCGGACTCAAAGGAATTGGCATACAAATACATAAATGAACTCATTGATGAGAGATGTTACACAATGGCTGTCTACCTGATGGACGATATGAAAATGCACATAAAAGCGGATAAAGAATTTTATGAATTATATTATCAGGCAGCTCTTGGCGGACATCTTTTTGACAGAATCCTCAATATTCCACCCGAAACCTATACACAATTCATGGATGATTCCGTGATATTTGATGCTGTTTCTTCTATTCAGAAATATAACAATTTGATTCAGAATGGAAATACAGATGATACTGTTTACAGGGTAAGAGGTGAAGCATTTTTTAAGATGAAAGAATATGATGCCGCTGAATGGGATTACAGGAAAGCGCGTGAAAAAGAACCTTTTTCATTTGATGCATTTTATAACATGCTATATGTTAATTATATCAGGGGAAAAAATGCTGAATCACTCGAAACTATCAGGGAGAATGAAAGACTCATTGAACAGTTCGATTCATCGCAGCAACGCGTTATTGGTATTATGGCGAAAGTGTTCAGGCAGTTAGCAAATATTGATAACAATGATGATTTACAGGAAAAAGAAAAACATTTCGAAAAAGCAAAAGTATTCGCATCAGTTAAAGATAATGACATAGCCCTGATAGAAATTAACAGGGCGCTTGAACTTGATAACACATATGGTGATGCTTATGCGTTTAGGGCATACATTTACTTTCATATGAATCAAGCGGAAAAGGCCCTGGATGACATCATTCAGGCAGAAAATATTACCGGAAAAAAGAATTCCCGCCTCCATAAAATGATTCGTGCCAAAATGGAACAATTACAATGAGAAAAAAACATTTTATTTTTTTAACGATTGGCTTTATTGTACTGTACGGATGTATACTTCAGGATAATTCTGATAAACCGGAAACCGGCAACAGGGGGTATATTGTATCAGCCGGTGAAACAGCGCCTGATTTTGAAATTTTTTATTTGGATGGTACATCAGAAAAACTCAGGAATCTAAGGGGAAATGTTGTCATGCTGCAATTTACGGCAAGTTGGTGTGGTGTTTGCAGAAAAGAAATGCCATATATTGAACAGGAAATCTGGCAGGTTCATAAAAACAAAGATTTTAAGTTGATTGGCATCGATCGTGGAGAACCTAAGGTGAAAGTTCGAAGATTTGCTGAACAAATGAATATTACTTATCCACTGGCTTTGGACACAGATTCAGAGATATTTCAGCTTTATGCCCATAAAAAAGCAGGAGTTACAAGGAATATTATCATTGACAGAAAGGGTAAAATTGTTTTTCTTACACGACTTTTTGACCGGCAGGAATTTAACCGTATGAAGTCTGTTATTGATTCTTTGCTGATGCATTAAAAATGAATTGATTACATAGTTATCATGTCATATTTCAGACCATATTCCTAAAATTAAATTAATCAACAGAGATAACTGCCTTTTCACAATTCTTGGAAGTTATATTTTTTTTTCTATTTTTGCAGTCCGCAAAGACAGGAATTCTTGTCATACTGCATTTTTAAAATAATTATTCAGAACAATAAACATGAAAATCTTATCAGTTTCATTTGTCATTATCATTGTGTTATTTCATAAAGCATACGCTCAGGACGCATTTGTTTGTGGGGATTCAATTACTGACAGCCGAGACGGACAAAAATACGGCACAGTGAAAATTGGCGGCCAGTGCTGGATGAGCGGTAATTTGAATGTTGGAAAGGCAGTCCCTGATTTTCAGCAAAAAAACAACAATGAAATAGAAAAGACCTGTTACGAAAATAATCCTCTAAATTGTAACATTTATGGTGGCCTGTATACCTGGCACGAAGTAATGCAATGGCAACAAGAAGAGGGAGTGCAGGGTATTTGTCCCGAGGGATGGCATCTTCCCTCAAAAGCAGAATGGCAGGAATTGGATAAATTCCTCGGTATTGAAGAATCCGGGCAAAAAATGAAGGTGTCATCTACTCACGAACCTTCCTGGGATGGCAACAATGAAAGCGGATTTACCGCAATTCCCTCCGGAGTCGGATATGAACAATACTTTGGACGGCTTGGTGACTGGGCTGTTTACTGGTCTTCTACTGAAAAAAATGAAGATTATGCCTGGTTCTCTCAACTCGATAATTTTTGGTATCCGGTTCCTCCGAAATATAAAATTCTTTACATCGGCAACTTTTTTGTTAAAGGAAACGGATTTTCTGTCAGATGTGTTAAGGATAGTAAGTAGGAAGATGATTAGAGGAGAAGTGGAATAGGGGAGAAATGGAGTAGGAGAGAAGCGGGGAAAGGGCTAAGGATAGTAAAAAAATGTTTATTTAAATTTTACATCATAACAATGCTTCAAATTCGAAAATTCAATATTTATTCTCAAATTTTTTTATCAGGAGCGCTGATAAGTGCATGTCAGACTGATACGGACAGAGAACCCGGCCAGTATGACTCAGATGGTGATAGCCCAAATATTCTCTGCATTACGTGTGAGGATATCAGTCCCAAAATTGGTTGCTTTGGCGATAGTGTTGCCCATACACCAAATATTGACAAACTCGCCGAAGAGGGTATCAGGTTTACCAATGTTTTTTCTGTGTCAGGAGTGTGTGCTCCCAGCAGGGCCGCTCTGATTACCGGGATGTATCCATCATCAATAGGAGCCAATAATATGCGTACCGGCGCCAACTATTTGCCAAATGGTATTCCTCCATACGAAGCAGTTCCTCCGCCTGAAGTCAAATGTTATACTGAATACCTGAGAGCTAAAGGGTATTACTGCACCAATAATGTTAAAACTGACTACCAGTTTAAATCACCAATTACAGCCTGGGACGATTGTAGCACTGAGGCTCACTGGAGAAACAGACCCAAAGACAGACCTTTCTTCTCAATTATCAATCTGATGACATCACATGAATCCCAGGTTTGGGACAGGGCAAATGATCCTGTGGCCATTAAACCGGAAGATGTCAGTGTACCGCCTTATTATGCCGATACTCCAACTGCCAGGCGTGACATAGCGCGTGTTTATAGCAATATCACTATCATGGACAGGGAAGTTGGAGAAATAATTGCACAACTCGAAGAAGATGGTCTGAAAGATGAGACAATCATTATTTTTTATTCTGATCATGGTGGCCCTTTACCAAGGCAGAAACGAGAGATATACGATTCCGGCCTGAAAGTCCCGATGGTCATCAGATTTCCGGGTAGTAAACATGCCGGCAAAACAAATGATGATTTGATCAGTTTTGTTGATATTCCGCCTACAATTCTTTCACTGGCAGATATTGAAGCGCCAATTTACATGCATGGCCAGGCTTTTTTGGGGTCTTACAAAACGCAACCACGAGAGTATATCTTTGCCGCTCGCGACAGGATGGACAGACAATATGATATACGGCGTGCTGTGCGGGATAAACAATTTAAATATATCAGGAATTACAAACCTGAAGTTGGTTGCTACCAGGATATCAAATTCAGAAAACAGGGACTGGATATCATGAAAGAACTTTTACTCCTCAGGGATGCCGGAGAATTAAATGATCAACAGATGTATTGGTTCAGGGAAAAGAAAGAACCTGAGGAATTATATGATATTACACAGGATCCACATGAACTTTATAACCTGGCAGAACAACCGGAATACCAGTCTACACTTGAAGACATGCGAAAAGTTCATGAAAGCTGGATGCGGGATATTGATGATAAAGGACTGATGACCGAAAAAGAATTAGTCTGGTCAATGTGGCCAAACGGAAACCAACCTTTCACTGAAAATCCAATCATTTCAAATAAAGATGGTGAAGTCGCCATATCCTGCCGAACGGAAGGAGCCTCAATAGCCTATCAGATAAACGGGAAAGGATATAATCCGGACCATTGGTTTTTATATACTGGTCCTTTTACTGCAAACAAAGGTGATATCATCACTTCAACTGCCATAAGAATTGGTTATAAACAGTCTGAGGTTATTGATTTATATGTGCGTTAAAAAGGTATCATTTTTTTGAATGATGTCTTTTATTCTGTCAGTAAATGCAGATGAGATGTTTCCGGCCCAGAAAGTTCCGTTGGTTGTCAGATGTATTCCTTCAGGAGATTCTGTTATGAACTCAAGTTCTAACAAAGAATTAATAATATCATGAAAATCGTCTTGTAATCTTTCATATTCAGATGCAGACAGAAACAACCCGTCACTGATACTGTAAATCCTGTTTAATCTCAGGAAATCCTCGTTAATCCTTAGAATAGACATGGTATTGTTTATGAAGTCATTGTTTTTCAGAAAATCTTTCATGTTGTGGGTATTGAAATACATGAGTTTTCCAATCCTGCCTGCCGCTGAAGGTCCGAATGCCAAAATTTCCGGAAATTGACTTTGTGATTCAATATATCGGGCTCTGCCATTTTCTTGATGCCCGTATTGGACCGGTGTTAATCTTTGCCAGCCGGGTAAACTGCTTAAGTGATTGTCTGCTTCAGCAAAATAGTCGTATTCCAGCTTTAGATTTTTTTTGTTACTGTCTGTTTTTTTTTGTTTATTTTTATGAGGAAAGGTAATAAGGGGGTAAACACTACAGCCTGTAATCGGAAGAGATTCTATTAACGATAAATCTTCTTTCCAAAGGTCCAGGTTTTGGTGTGGCAAATTATAGATAAGATCAATACAGATATTTTTGTATCCGGTTTCACTGACTGAATTAATTGTATTTTCTACCTTGTTTTTGTTTGCACTGCGGCCAATGTGTTTTCTAAGTCTGGTGTTAAAGCTTTGTACACCAAGGCTTATACGATTTACACCGGTTTCCCTGAGAACTTTAAGATAGTCGTTTTTGCTTTCTGATATGGTTGATTCTACTGTAATCTCGAAA
>CAZVTW010000211.1:0-9498 GCA_964629805.1 uncultured Bacteroidales bacterium
TCAAAGCACATTTCAGTGTTTCGTTACGATTTCATTTTAGAAATTTAGGTTTAAATTTATATTTGGGCTTGAGTTTTGATACATAATTCTTTTAATAAAAATTAACATATCTGCCATTTTGAATCCTGAGAAAACAGGAATTTTCAATTCATCTTGACGCTAAAATTTCCTGATATCCGGATGTGTGAAAATTTCATGCTGTTGATTGTATTGAAATAACATTATTTTTACTTAAATTTGCCTTTAACATACTAAAATCACCTTATCGATGAAACAGATACATATTTATTCAATCATAATCTTGCTGAGTATATTATTTTTAAGGTGTCAGTCATCCAATAATGAAGTTTCAAAAGATGAAGTGACAGCAGATAGTATTAGAAATGAGGAAACTTCGGACCAGGAAATTACCAAAGGGCAGGAAACAAAACTTAAGAAAGCCAAATGCGATAAATATCTCAGAGAGTACAAAGACTGGCTGCAAAGATATGTTGAAGTGAAAACAAACTTTAAATCTAATCCCAGTTCGCCTGAAGCAATAGAAGAATACCGGAAACTTGTTGAACAAGGCAAAGAAATTGGTGATCCAAGCGAAGATTGTGTCAATGACCGGGAATTTCAGGACAGTTTGCTTAAAATAACCGAAATTGCCAATAAAGTGTTAGGCGAAGAAGATATCAAATAAAGGGCTTTTCATGATTTTTTTCTTGTCTTAAACTCTTTTACTAGATTATAGCTTGTCATCCTGATTTCATATTGGAATATCTTCTATCCTGTCAAATAAAATTGAGATAATTTTGTGCTATCAATATCATTGAAACGTTACATATTATTTGATATGATAAAACATACAAATGAAATTGTCCTTAAAAAGTAGCTATCCCTTCCGGTTTAGAATCAATAATGTTTCTGCACTTCAGTTTTTCCAACTGGCTAGGTATGCAACACTCTTCCTGATCAATATTATTTTTGCTAAAAGCTATTTATTTACAGCTCATTATTTAACAATTCAGGATATTGGTTCGTATGAGATGTTTATTTTTATCACCGGTATAGTAAGCACTTTTTGGGTAAATGGATTAATACAGGCCCTTTTGCCGCTTTATAAAAATAATTCAACTTTTTCCGGGGCGGGAATTATTAATGATAAAAAATCACCAATTTTATTTAATACTTTTCTGGTAATACTTGCTTTCAGTATATTGGCAGTTATTGTTTTAGCTCTTTTTAAAGATGTTATATCAAATGTTTTTTTTGATACAAATAAAATTCCTTTTTGGCGCTTATTGCTTGTATATATTCTTATCGGGAATCCAACTTTTTTAATTGAATATATTTATCTTCTTAAAAATCAATCTGGTAAGATTTTTCTTTATGGCACTTTGACATTTTCCCTTCATTTATTTCTTGTCTCATTCCCCGCTTTGACCGGGTTAGGACTAGCATACTGCATTTACGGGTTGATTGCAATTACAATCATTAAATTTTTCTGGCTTCTATTCCTTCTGAAAAAATATGCAAAACCTGTTATATCTCTTCAATTTGTCAAAGAATACCTGTCTTTTGCAACACCACTAATATTAAGCGCTTTACTGGCAGTATCCGCGCAATATGTAGACGGATTCCTGATTAAACTCAATTTCGATTTGACTAAATTTGCCATCTTTAAATATGGGGCCCGTGAGTTACCAATTGCATTGCTTATGGCAAACGCTCTTAGTAATGCTATGATACCGGAGTTTTCTGATTCCTCCAAATTAGATACTCCTTTAAAACAACTCAAAAGAAGAACCATAAAATTGGCACATGTGTTATTTCCACTTACATTTTTCTTTTTAATTTCTAGCAGATGGCTATTCCCTGTCATTTTTAGTGAAAAATTTATTGAGAGCGCTTTAATATTTAATATTTATCTTCTGCTTATAAGCACCAGATTGTTATTTCCCCAGCCAATAATCATAGGATTAAAGAAAAATTCAATTGTTTTACTGGCCTCATCCACAGAACTTATCGTAAATATCCTTCTCTCTGTTATTTTTATTGGAGTTTGGGGTATTGAGGGGGTTGCATATGCTACTATCATAGCTTTTTTTATTCAAAAACTGATATGGATAATATATCTGAAGGTAAATCTTAACATTGCCCCTGAAAGCTATATTCCCTTGAAAGTGATATTACTATACACTTTTTTGATATTTATAACTTTTGTATTTGTCAGACTATACCTGTTTTAAGGTGAGACAGCTATTATTTTATCTGAGGCTTTCAATCATAAAGAATAATTCTGGTTTATTTTCATATTCATTTTCTATCTTTGTCTCTGTTTCTAATTCTTAATATAATACATACATATGAGGGTTCTTTTTTTTAATAATGATAATGGAGATGTCTACAGTGTTGGTTGTCAGTCTACACTGGATGACTGTCAGATAGATAAATTGAAATGGTTATTCGGGCAGGCTGATTTACTTCATGAAACAGTTGTCCCTGGCGTTTTTGTCGGACCACGCAAGGAGATGATAACACCCTGGAGTACCAATGCTGTTGAAATAACCCAAAACATGGGCATTGATACGGTTTCACGAATAGAATTATTTCATAAACAGGTTGATAACAAGCCTGTTTGTGATCCAATGCTTCAGACTGTTTACCGGAACCTTGATCAATCAATTTTTACCATTGAAACTGTTCCTGAAGAGGTGAAATCTATTGAAAATATCCGGGCTTATAACAAAAATGAAGGTCTTGCCCTCAGTGAAGATGAAATAGTGTATCTTGAATCCCTTTCAAAAAAAATTGGGAGAAAATTAACAGATAGTGAGGTGTTTGGGTTTTCTCAGGTGAATTCAGAACACTGCCGGCATAAAATCTTTAACGGTACATTCATTATTGATGGACGGAAAAAGAAATATTCGTTATTTCAGCTTATAAAAAGAACGTCAACAATACATCCGAATTACATTATATCTGCCTACAAAGATAATTGTTCATTTGTTGAAGGTCCTGAGATTTTACAATTTTCACCTGATTCACAACATCAGGCAGACTACTTCACACAAAGAAAAATATATACAGTTCTTTCTCTTAAGGCGGAGACTCATAATTTCCCGACAACTGTTGAGCCTTTTAACGGTGCGGCTACCGGTACAGGTGGAGAAATTCGGGACAGGATTGCAGGAGGACAGTCAGGTATTCCACTTATAGGGACGGCTGTTTATATGACTTCTTACCCAAGACTGAATCAGGAGCGGGAATGGGAAGATAGAACAACACCACGTGAATGGTTGTATCAGAATCCCTGCGATATTTTGATAAAAGCCTCCAACGGAGCCAGTGATTTTGGGAATAAATTCGGACAACCTTTAATTTGCGGCAGTGTGTTAACATTTGAATATGATACACATGACAGGATGTATGGATATGATAAAGTTATTATGCTTGCCGGTGGGGTAGGGTATGCCGATAAATCGTATGCCGAAAAACGTAAACCCGAAAAAGGAGATAAAATAATTGTCATGGGAGGTGATAATTACCGTATTGGCATGGGTGGAGGCGCTGTCTCATCTGTTGCAACAGGTGAATATGGCAATACGATTGAACTGAATGCTGTTCAGCGCTCCAATCCCGAAATGCAGAAACGGGTTTATAATGCCATCAGGGCGCTTGCCGAATCAACAGACAATCCTGTCATCTCTATTCATGATCATGGTGCAGGCGGACATCTGAACTGCCTGTCCGAACTTGTTGAAGAAACCGGCGGTATCATTCATATGGAAAAACTGCCGGTAGGTGATCCGACTTTATCAGCCAGAGAAATTATCGGCAATGAATCCCAGGAACGTATGGGACTTATTATCAAAGAAAAAGATGTTAAACTGATACAAAAGATTTCTGAAAGAGAACGGGCACCCTTCTACATTGTTGGTGAAACGACAGGTGATAAGAGGTTTGTTTTTGAAGACCTGAAAAACAACACAAAACCTATTGATATCAGTCTTGATGACATGTTTGGAAAGCCTCCTAAGACAATTATGAATGATGCTCATCAACAAACAGAATTTAAGGAAATTGGATATGATGGTTGGTCTGTTTACAGGACTGTTTCACAGGTACTACAACTGGAATCTGTTGCCTGTAAAGACTGGCTGACAAATAAAGTAGACCGGTCTGTAACAGGCAGGTGTGCCGTTCAGCAGACTTGTGGTACAATTCAACTTCCCCTGAATGATGTTGCTGTTGTTGCTCTTGATTACCAGGGAAAGGCTGGTATTGCCACTTCCATTGGGCATGCACCTGTTCCATCCTTGATTAGCGCCACAGCCGGGGCAAAGCTATCAGTAGCCGAAGCCCTGACAAACATTATATGGGCGCCTCTCGAACACGGGATAAAAGGAATTTCACTTAGCGCCAACTGGATGTGGCCATGCAAAAACCCCGGAGAAGATGCAAGACTCTATTCAGCGGTTGAGGCTTTAAGCGAATTTGCAATTCAACTGGGAATAAATATCCCAACTGGTAAGGACTCATTATCAATGACTCAAAAGTACCCTGACGGAAAGACTGTTTATGCTCCCGGTACTGTTATTATTTCTGCATCTGCTGAGGTTTCAGACATAAAAAAAGTTATTTCTCCCAATGTGTGTCATGTTGAAGACACATTACTTGTTTATATTGATTTTTCGGGAAGTGAGCCTGTTTGTGGCGGAAGCAGCTTTTCTCAGGTAACAGGACACCTGGGAAATCGTACACCGGAAATTCCTGACACCGCTTATTTTATTCGATGTTTCGAATTGATACAGGGTCTTATCAGTGAGTGTAAAATACTTGCCGGACATGATGTTTCAGCAGGCGGACTTATTACTACTTTGCTTGAAATGGTTTTCCCCGAAGAAAACTTAGGAATGGATGTGAGTTTAAATGATTTTGACAGGGATATTTTTACAACACTTTTTGCTGAAAATCCCGGTGTAATCATTCAAATTCGAAATGAAACATTTCCTGAATTAGAAAAATCAGATGTCAAAATTAAAAAAATTGGAAAAGTCGTTCCTTCCGGCGTATTGAAAATTCAAAAAGCTGATGACACCTATACTTTTTCAATAGCTGAGTATCGTGATATTTGGTTTAAAACCTCATATTTGCTTGATAAAAATCAAAGTGGAGAAGAACTTGCCCTGAAAAGGTTTACAAACTACGCAAAACAACCGCTTATATTTCAGTTCCCGGATAATTTTAAAGGTACTTACAATCAATATGGCCTGAACCCGGAACGCATTTGTAAAACTGGTATCAAGGCAGCTATCATCAGGGAAAAAGGTGTTAATGGTGACCGTGAAATGGCCTGGTCAATGTATCTGGCCGGATTAGATGTTAAGGATGTGCATATGACTGATCTTGTTTCAGGCGAAGAAACCCTGGATGATATTCATTTAATTGTTTTTGTCGGTGGTTTCTCAAATTCTGATGTGCTTGGTTCGGCAAAAGGCTGGGCCGGCGCTTTTCTTTACAATCGCAAAGCTAAAGATACTCTTGAACGGTATTATGCCAGAAAAGATACACTGAGTCTTGGAATTTGTAACGGTTGTCAGTTAATGGTAGAGCTGGACCTCATTTATCCCCAAGAACCGCATAAAGTTAAGATGCATGTCAATGATTCGAAAAAATTTGAATCATCTTTTGTAACTGTTGATATTCCGGAAAATGATTCTGTTATGCTCAACTCACTTGCCGGTTGCCGCCTCGGGATTTGGATTGCTCACGGCGAAGGAAAATTCATTCTCTCAGAACAGGAATCGGAATATCTTATTCCGGCAAAATATTCATATTCAGCATACCCCGGTAATCCGAACGGATCAGATTATAATGCAGCAGCAATTGTTTCTGCTGACGGACGTCATTTGGCAATGATGCCTCATTTAGAACGGTCTACATTACCCTGGCAATGGGCAAAATATCCTGATGAAAGAAATAACCACCAGGTCTCACCGTGGATTGAAGCTTTTGTGAATGCAGGGAAATGGATCTCAGAGCAAACACTCAGATAGGCATGTAACTAACTGTAGTACTTCTCTGTCTAATCTTTTTCCATCAGAGCAAATTTGTTCAGTTGAAGTGGTATAAAACAAAAAAGTTGCCCAAAAGAGCAACTTTTTTTATTAACCGAATACTTATTAACTAAACCAAAACGATGAAAAGAATTATTTTTTTGATAAAAATCCCAAAAAAGAAACATCTTTATTGACAACCCTTGGATTACCTGAATACTGAATATTTCCAATTCCTGAGATAGAAGCATCCAACACATCATTTACAAGTAAATCAGCATGTCCTGCACCGCTCATATTGATCCTGAAGTGTTCGGTCTGCAGATTGGATGCATCAAGATTTCCAGCGCCTGTAACATCAATATCTGCACGATAAACCTCGCCACTTAAGTCCATATTGGCCGCTCCGTTTACCCGGGCAAAAATCTGTTCGGCTTCAATATCAAGCTCAACATTTGCAGCGCCGTTTATCACCATTTTTATATCTTCTGTTTTTATGACGTTTTTGGTTTTTAAATTAACAGCGCCGTTGATTCCAACTTCTGAAATATCCTTATAGTTGATGACAATCGTTAATTCCTCTGTCTCATCAATACAGATGTTTCTTTCGGTACTCACAATAAGCTCTCCGTTTCTGACGTCTGTTTCAATATATTCATGGAGGTTTTTATCTGCTTTTATTTTAATATATTCCTGTTCTCCCTGGATAAGATAAACCTCAAACCCCCCGTTTATTGACAATTTATAGAATGGCGCTGTTTTTCTTTCGCTTACGAATGCCAGACCGTTTCCTCTCATACAATCGCCAACCTGGCAACTGACTTGAGTGAGAGCCAGACTGAGTAACAAAAGCGAGGCTAATATGCTTAATCCTGTATTTCTCATGTTGCATGTATATGTTATTTTCATATTAGTGATAACAATACACATGCCAAACTGCATAAATATTTGAAAATCATAATTTTACGTAAAAATAATGCGATGAAATTATCAAAAAGTGTACGATAATGAAACATGGAGTGTACGATATAGTACAATCATTTAGATTATCACAGCATTGCCTGATATTGATAAAACGAATTGCGGATAGAAATCAAACAGCCACCTTTTCTTCAACATTCAGCAGAATAAAGTCACGTTGTGCTTTGATAAGACTGACACTGTAAAGAATAATGTTTTTGGTTTCATTCAGGATATCAAGATACAGGAGACTGCTTTTTGTCGTGCCTGATTCATTTTTCTTAATCCTTTTTAATTGACCTTTTCGACATCCTGATATTTTTTTAAGTATTTCCTGTTGGGACTTCAGAACTTCATCTAGTTTCCTGAAATTATACTCTTTGATTATCTTTGTCAGGGCATTTATAAATGAATGAATTTCATTACTGAGTTCAAGCAGTTCTTTTGTTTGATTTTCCGTTAAACCTTTATGGTTGTTATTGATGTGCTCGTAGGCGGGATTCGTAATAAATCTGAGCGTATTTGTTATTTCACCAAGATAGTCGACAACCTGAACATAGAAGTGGCCGGTCTCACTTGAATCCTCGCGTAATTTTTTAATAATGACGTGGATATTGTCTTTTTGCTCTTTAATGCTGATATCAAGTTCCAGTGTTTTTTTCCTGAGTTTCTTTAAGTTTTTCCGGTTCTCATGTGAAACTTCTAATATGACCTTTTCATAAGTTTCTGATACTGATTCCAGCGTGTTAACTACCCTGGCATTGCATGATGAAAGAATATTTTCTTCTTCAAGTGTTTTTTGACTTTTTTCAAGTTCAATAATAAGTTCTTTTTGTTTCTCTCTTTTTGTATGGACTGCTTTTGCTCTTATGAGAAGGAATATGGCAATTATAAGCAAAATAATGACAGCGGTGAGTCCCCCTGCATTGATAATAAAAGCAAAAGTAAGCGCTGCTGTAAATGCAATAAACGCTGTAAAAAACCAGCCGCCAATAACCGAAATAACCCCCGTCACCCTGTACACAGCGCTCTCTCTTCCCCAGGCGCCATCGGCGAGTGATGTTCCCATAGCAACCATAAAAGTAACATAGGTTGTTGATAAAGGAATTTTCAGTGAAGTGGCAAAAGAAATAACAATACTGGCCATTGTCAAATTCACTGATGCTCTTATCAGATCAAAGGAGGCATTGTTTTGTCCTTTGCCGTTTTTAACCATTTCAAAACGCTTTCCCATGACCTGCTTTAATTTGGGCGGCAGTAAAGCTTCCATAAAGGCGCCAAATGAAACGAAAAGCCTGACAATCGACCTTGACAACATGGATGAACCAAATCGTTCATATCCTTCATCCTGTCTGGCCAGGTTTATTTCTGTTTCTGTAACTGATTTTGCCTTTCTTGAAAACCAGAGGGTAACAACCATCACCAGACCGGCAATGAGTAAATATGTTGTTGGGGTTTCTACTGCTTTGGCCAACACTTCCATGGTATACTGACTGGGATCTGTAATTGAACTGGCAGAGAAGGACATGTATGATTTTAATCCTGCAAGGGGGACACCGATAAAATTTACAAGATCATTACCGGCAAATGCCATTGCAAGGGCAAATGTGCCAATCAAAACAATGAATTTAAGGATGTTAAATCTGGTAAACATTGTGATAATCTGTAAAATAACAGTCCAGGCAACTAAACTTAAAAATATAATCAACAAGGTATTTTCTTTTATCAAAAGGTGTAAGTCATCAGTTATTAAAGAAGAACCCTTAGCTCCTTTGATAAGGATGAAATATGTAATAGCAGTAATGGCAATACCTCCCCATAGAGCGCCAAAGTATTTCAATGGTTTAGAATAGTTGAAAGAAAAGATAATTCTTGTTCCGTACTGAACAATTAATCCAATTGTAAAGGCGATGACAATTGATGATAATATACCACCAATGATGGTTAGAGCGCTTTCTGTATTTATAAATCTTAGAACTGTGTCAGCAGCATCGGTTTTTGCTACTTTTATAATAGCGACAGCAACTGCGGCTCCAAGCAATTCAAAAACAATAGAAACAGTAGTGGAAGTTGGAAGTCCAAATGTACTAAACAGATCAAGTAGTAAGATGTCTGTTAGCATAACTGCGAGAAAAACTATCATTATTTCAGACAAACTGAACATCGTCGGATGAAATATTCCTTTACGCGCCACTTCCATCATTCCGCTCGAAAAGGTTGCTCCCATGAGAATGCCCAGGCTTGCTATCACCATAATAGACCAAAAAGGCGCTGCTTTTGAACCAATCGCTGAATTCAAAAAGTTTACAGCATCATTACTTACACCTACGACCAGATCAGATAAAGCAAGAATAATCAATACAGCGACAAAGAAGATGTACATTTGTTCCATTTCCTAATACTATTTTATGTTTTGAAAAAAGAGCCACAAAAATATAGTAACACCAAACAATAAACCGGGCAAATCTATTAAATAATTGTTAATTTTTAAATT
>CAZVTW010000212.1:0-9469 GCA_964629805.1 uncultured Bacteroidales bacterium
ATGACCTTCCATTGTCCGCAGGACAATGGAAGGTCATGAAGACAGGAGAGATTTAGCTTCGCTGCTACTAGGTGGTATCCCTCTGGTCGAATTGACTATGCATTTATGGTTTTTTCAATTCATTTTTTTATCGGATAATACTGATTTTTAATATTATAAATCTAATACTTCGGTTTAGATATATGCTAAGCGGGCATAACATGACTTTTAAAAACAAAATAAACTGCTTATTTGCAGCCGGTTATGGTTTTTAAAAAACGCAAGTTATGCCCAGTCGAAGTATAAAACCCTAAAAAAAAGATTCGAAAAAGTGTAAACCACTTTTTATATTTTTTGAAAAATGCCATCCAATCTGAAATTATCATTTCCTTTCGGCACAGATTTTTATAATGTCAAACATGTATAACATTTGGCGCTCACTCGAACTTCTTGTTTATTTTTTTCGTAAGATATTGATAATTGAATGTCGGATTCATGGTCATAATTCCGATTAAATTACAATATTGTGAAAAAAGTTTTATATTCAAATGATATTTTACCAAAAGTTATGATATACCATCATCATGTCTTTCTAAATAAACATTTAAACCTATCAGGAAAAATACTATGCAAATCACCTCATCCTTTAAAAAGGATTGGCTCTAATGCTCAAAACAATACACCACTCAAGCTACTGGTAAAAAACACCTATTTTTCAATTTAGGTATTTTTACTCTGGTCAGGTCATCTTGTTTATCATAATTTTGAATTAAAAAAATTTTTCTTCAAAATAAGCTATGTGTTCATTGAAAATAGTAATCTGTAAAAAGCTCATAACGAGTTATTCTTTGTAGTCTGACCGACTTCAGATAATCAGTTTTCCATGTAAATTTTTCTAAAAGAGTGAACAACTTGTTGAATAAAAAAAAATATTATCAGTTATGAAACATTTGAACAATCGTTCCGGACAAAATTTTTCCATGCAAAATCACAATAAGGTTAAAGATATTGAAAAGCCAACATGCAATTGGTTTTACAGAAATCAATCTGTTAACAAACTCATCAATCTGAGTTGGATATTACGAATATGGCTCATTATTTTCATTTGCCTGGCAAGTACAGGAATAAACCAGGCATCACTTGGTGATGTTTGGATAGTAGATGAAGGAACATCCATCAGGTTTAAAATACATTGTGACGATGGTGATGACCATCCCGATAAAGTTCAGGTTAAGCTGGACGGAGCTTTGCTTTTTGTGTTATCAGACGGGACGAAAAATTACCCCCAATTAACCTACAAAGATATTGATGATTCGAGTGTGGGCTGGGATGGCTACTATGACAATTCCAAAGGTTCATTTAGTTGGTCCCTGGACGATAGTGACGGAGGCAATGATTACTACTATGTTCGTTGGTACCCAAATTTGGATGAAGGTAACATATTAACTTTTACAACTAACTACGATGATGAAATAGAGGCGCTTTACCTCGAAAATGGTTTCCCGGGGCCCGAAAATCTGCAAATCGGTTTTGATGCTGACGGAAATGGCGAGTTGTCATGGGAAAATTCTGCCTATTACACAACTTGTATTGATGAAGGTATCGGAGACAAGCATGAAATAGTTATTAAGCGTGACGATACAGAAGTAGCAAGATTAGATGGAAGCCAAACAACACATGTTGACACGGGCTATGGAGATTCTTACAAAGTTATTTATGAAATTACTCATCCCAAGCCCTGGCCACAAACTGGTGATGAAATTTTTATCAGTAAAGAAGGGGGAGGCGATTCGGGCGATCTTCCACTGGTGGAGAAACCAGTAGGCCTGAAAACTTCAAAAGGGCGATGTGACGGAATAATAAAAGTATCATGGGATTATAGCGGACAACATGCACCGGAGACATTTAATCTCGATGCCGGCGGAACCATTGTAGAAGTTGCCGGCGATATTCGACAATACGAACATGAAGTGGGCGACCACACAACTCAATCCTACTCCATACAAGCAGTAGGAACCATGAACATGTCCGAATTTTCATCATCCTGCGAAGGAAATACCTTTGGGAATCCCGGAAAGCCACAGAATTTCTCGGCTTCAGGTTCAGGTAAGAGTATTATATTATCCTGGGATGATGTGGATTACGAAAACAAATATATTATCAATCGAATCAGCGCAGATGGTGAGATGGAATTTGAAATTTCAGAGGATGAAACCTCGTATACTGATAATAATGTGAATAGCTGTGTCACCTATACCTATCAACTTTTGACTGCCAACCAATGCACAAATGAGGCGGGAATATCAGGGATTGAGGCCGATAATACACAACATCAGCGGCTTTCGCCTAATCTGAATAATTACATTGAAGCTTTTGATGCTTCAAAAGCCTATTTTCCTGACAAAGTGGTACTTGAATGGGAAGTTGATGATGATAACCTGTCTTACGTTGACAATTTTGTTATTAAAAGACGCAGGGCTGGTTCAGGAGATGAATTTAAAGTAGTGGCTACTGTATCCGACCAGGCAACTTATGAAGATAAAACTGCTATTGGAGGCTTGATGTATGAGTACAGGATACTGGGAACTTTAGAGTGTGAAGAAGATATTTTAAAATCAGATATTGTGACGACATTCGGCTTTAGAAAACCATACGGAATAGTCAATGGTAAAGTCAGCTATGAAAGTGGTGTGAATGTAAAAGGCGTGGAAGTTCTGGCTGAAAAGCAGGCATCTGCCACAGGAACAAGCCTGCACTTTGATGGCAACGGGTCAGTTACAGTATCCGATAATGCTAAGTTAAAACCTGATAGCGCCATTGCCATAGAAGCATGGGTACGAACAGAAACAACATCAGGAACCGCTGATATAGTAAACAAAATGAGTGGAAGCAACGGCTATAAACTTTATCGCGATGGCAGCGATATTGTATTTACAATTTCCATCAATGGCAATGAAAAGGAAGTAAAAGCATTTGATGCCATAGAGGTGGATAAATACACGCATGTTGCCGGTGTTTACGATAGCAGCAGTGTTGACATTTATATCAACGGACAAGTACCCAGAGATACCGGTTATGTGGTGGAAGCCGCAGATACAACCGCACTGGCAGGAGCCTATAACGTCAGCAGCGATATCCTCATATTATTGGATGATATGATAGATGTCAACTATTCTGATTTTGAAAATTTCAAATCCGACCTTATTGACCGGGTCGGGGAAGCTCAGGCCGGTCGATTGTTACCGTTGATGGTCGAATATATAACAGAAATAGAAAAAAAAGATAATGCTTATACATCTGCAGTTGGTATTATAGATCATACATCTGCCGATTTGGTGATAGGTGATAATTTCACCGGTAATATTGACGAAATCCGGATATGGCGTCAATCAAGGAATGCCGAACGGGTTTTATTTGACTACAAGCGCATTGTTGGAAACAATGCACCGGGCATAGCTGCATACTGGCGATGTGATGAAAATTTTGGTGAATATATTTATGATGTAGCGAAAAGCGATGACAAGTTTCATAAAAATGACGGAATGTTCTCCAATAATAATGTGCAATGGAGTTCTAACATCCCTTCAAAAAGGCGATTAGGCTGGATGGGTAAAACCGATGAAAAAGGCAATTATACTATCCCGTATATTCCTTACATCGGCAGTGGTGAAAATTTCACCCTCACCCCCCGGTTTGAACAACATGAGTTTGACCCAAACACCAAATCCGTTTTTCTGGGAGAAGGATCGGCCATTGCCAATGAAATGAATTTCACCGATATTTCCTCCTTTAAAGTAACAGGAACAGTTTTTTATGAAGGCACCTATTGTGGTGTAGAGGGCGCTATTATGGGTGTGGACGGTGAACCGGTTATTAAAAACGGTCAACCGGTATATACCAATCAAAACGGTGAATTTGAGATAACTGTCCCCATAGGCAAGCATTATGTGAATGTACAAAAAACCCAGCATGTATTTAAAAGCGATAAATTCCCCCCTGGTCCTGAAGAAAACACGTTTAACTTTTCAGAAGATATCACAGGCATCAATTTCATTGATACGACACGAATAAAGGTTGTAGGTCGTGTTGTTGGAGGCACGCGCGAGGGTGATAAGGACCCGGGGCTGGGATTATCGAAAAACAATATTGGCGTAGCTAATTTTACATTCGAATCAGCAAAAGGCTGTGGAGCTGCTTTTGAAATAGAAACAGACCCGGAAACAGGCGAGTTTTCGCAGGAAATGCCTCCTATGGTGTATTTGGTTAAGGATTTTGATGTACCTGAAAATCCGAATGTTTTCACCTATTTTAACAATGAATTTCCTGAAGCTGATTTTTCTCTTGTTAGTCCTGAGAAAACTGCTACACATACCTATAATGGAACAGTAAACGCCTATATATCAATTAATACCATTGATGAAAAAGTTACTATGGATATTGAAGGGGTAGAGGATCAGGTGGTTATAAATGACGTGGACATTATTCACGATGGTAAAACAGCGCGTTTTCAATACAATGAAAGTGTTTGGGAACTGGCTTTAGATCCTGATAAAGTTGTTAATGAATATACAAAAAAAATTGAAGGTAATTATAAAACAGATTCGGTTACCTATAATTACAGGTATGAACTTATCTACAGAAAACCGCCGGAAATAAGGGTAACCGGGACAGACAGCATTTCGCCCTTTACCGGTGAGGAAGAAATACAATATGAGGACCCGGTATCAAAAACCCTTAAAACTTTTAATGTAAAAGATAACCCGCTCTATTACCCGGTTTTTATAGCAGGCAAAGAATACAGCCTCATTGTGTTTGCAGAAGAAATATATCACAACTATGATGATCCACTGGATGTAAAGACTGACAAGGTACCTGTAAATGACGGGACATTAAAAATCAATAACCAATTGGCCATTCATAAACAACCAGAACCTGTCAGTTTAAAAAATGGAACAGCAATGTATACTTTTAAGGGCGGAGAGCCAAAAACACTCACTGATGCCAATTACCCCTGGAGAAATTATACCAATGTATTAAATATGGCTGTTGATATTGATGGACAATTAATAGCCTGGAAACCCGTTGAGAGCAAATCGGACCTTAATTTTGCATATCCGCTTCCTTCACTACGGGAGGATGATATGTGGTTTCGTGGCTATGTCATGGGCGCTAATCCCATTGAGGGAAGTGATTTTGTGACCAACGGTCCGGCTGTGGTTGATATGATACTCAGGGACCCTCCAGGCAGCGAAAGCTATTCCTATTTGACAAAAGGTTCTTCCTTTTCTTTTGAACAATCCCTTTCTACTGCCACAGATTTTACCGAATCATTGCAGACTTCCATTGAACTTGGTATTAACTTTGAATCCGGATTTGGATATGTCATTGAAACGGCAACTGAAAATACCCTCAACATCGGATTTACTTCAACCCAAAGTAAGGTGAACAGTAACACCCTAAGCCAGACCTACACCAGCACCCAAACCTGGCAAACATCAGCTTCTCCTGAATTGGCGGGAGCGCCAAGTGATTTGTTTTTTGGCTCATCAAAGAATTTTACTGTCAGCATTGCTGATAACCTCACGATATTGCCTGTTGATTTTATTGATCAGGTTGGATTGCCTTCCGCCGGAAAAAATGCAGGCGGGTATAAGATATGCCTCAACAGGACTTTGATGGCTGCACCCAAAGGAAGTGCAACACACTTTATTTATACAGCCGATCATATTGAAAATTACCTGATCCCAAATTTAATTGCCCTGAGAAACAATTTATTTATCAACAACCCTGCATATACTTCGAAAATCCCAAACAGTCATGAACTGTATGGCAGTAATAATGATGATCCGGGATGGGAAGAACAAGCCACAACTGATGACCCTGTCAATACTGATATGAGCAAAGATTATGACGGTCCAAGTTACACTTATACTCCACAGGAATATACGACAAATTCAAGAGGTGAAAGCAAACCCAAAAATCCGGATAAAATAAGAGAATATAACCAGCAGATACGCTTATGGAGAGATGCCCTCGAACGCAACGAGATGGAAAAATTCCATGCAAAACTCATTAAAAATATTTCTTATGACGCCGGACCTACCTTTGAACAATCTACAGAAACGAATGTCACACAATCCCACACTTCTACTTTTGAAGTCAGTTATAATCCGGAAGTTTCATTAAATTTCGGTTTAGGAATTGCAGGTGTAGGTGTTCATAACCAAATTGGTTTCAGCTTTAATTATACCACAGGGAAAACCACCACCCGCACCACCACCCAAACCAATGAATTTGGATATGTATTGCATGATCCCAACCAGGGGGACTATTTTTCTGTTGATATCAAAGACGCCGGAACAGGAACAGGGCCTGTGTTTGCAATCAAAGGAGGACGAAGCATGTGCCCGCATGAAAAAGCAACTTCTTTGAACTATTATGAACCTACAAAGCACACCATTTCAGATATAGAAATTAATCTGCTGAATGATATGAATGCCAATGATGGTTTTATGGATATCATTTCATGGAATAAAAAAACCGGTGAATATTCATTTGATGATATAAGAAACGATTTCCCGATAACCGATGAAGTGAAGAGTCTGATACCTGGCGATGCGGTTTTCAGCCTAACACAGATAAACGGCAATCAGTTCAATAACAAACTTGACTTAGCCATTGCCATAGAAAATATGATTACTCTTCATATGGATATGAGCCTGGAACAAAACCAGGATTTTGGAGATGATATTGCCGACAACCTTGATGATATGGACCAGTCAGATATCCAGGATATGAGTGGGCAAATAGATATGGACCAAAACAATGGCTTTAGCAAAATCTATGTGTTTTCCCCGGATCAACAAAAAAAATTGCTTAAAGAATGGGCACGATACAGGGAGTATATATACGATATCACGGCATCGCCTGTTAAGGAACCCGAACCAATAGGAAATTCCACGATACGCCGCGAAGTGCCTAAAGTAAACATTTCTCCTGCAATACGCGGAAATATACCTGAGGATAACCTGGCGTATTTTACAATTCAGTTTGGAAACAATTCATATACCAATGAGGGTATGACCTATATAGCACAAATTCTTGAGCACACCAACCCGGACGGGGCAGTCATTAAGATGGATGGCGGTAATGTAAACAGGGGCATTTCAATAGGCGGAGGTGAACAAATTAATAAAACCATTTCTATAGGCATAGGTAAGCCGGATGTATATCACTACGACAGCATACAGATTGTGTTTTATTCCCCCTGCGAATGGGCTTTTTCAGGAAACGGCGCCCCTTTGGCGCCTGAAGCCATTGATACGGTCACTTTCTCAGTGCATTTTGTACCTGCATGCACTGATGTAGACATTGCAAGACCCGTGGATAAATTCATTATTAATACAGACGATGAACATCTGGTTAACGGGGTAAAACAAACAAAAGTACCTGTTTTGTTAAGCGATTACAACTTAGGGAATTCAACATTTGAAAAACTCAACTTCCAGTTCAAAGCCAAAGCCAATCCTGACTGGATTATCCCTGAAAACTATTATGTTTCTCCTGAAGATGATCAAATTGAAATTCCGGGGGATTTTACCGACCTCGAATGGGACCTCTCCGGATACCCGGACGGGGAATATAACATCCGCGCAAAAACTTATTGCGGAACTGATGCCACAGGTAATCAAATATTCGACCTCTCAGAGATATGGACCGGTGTAATAGACCGAAAAAGGCCACAAGTGTTTGGTTCTCCGCAACCGGCAGATGGTATTTTATCGCCTGACGACGACATAAAAATCGAATTTAGCGAAGAAATATCACAGGGTATACTCTCAAAACTTGCTAATTTTGATATCAGGGGTATTCTCAACGGAACTGAAATACGCCACGATGTGAGTACAGGATTTGATGATAATACACAGAATTTTGTACGTATCCCTGATGGGATAAATTTCAGCACAAAATCTTTTACCATAGAATTTTGGCTGAAAAATGCACGCTCCCATGTTGATGAATGCATTCTATCACAATCAACAAACCCGGATGATGCTCTTGCCATACGTTTAAATTCCAATGGTCATTTTGAATTCCAGGTGGGTGATGTAACATATGAGGAAGATGGTGTTTCCGCTGCAGACATTTTGGACGAATGGCACCATTTTGCATTCGTCTATGACCGGGTACGCAAAGAAGTGATTGTCATGATGGATGGCGTACCATTAGGAAATGGTAATATGGATGTTGCCTATTCCGGCTTTGGTGATATTTACCTCGGAAAATCTTTAATACACGATCCTGATCCATTCCAGGGCAACCTTCATGAACTTAGAATCTGGGAGCGACCCCGCACTGAAAGCGCGATAGCAGCCAATATGCTTGTTACCCTCAGCGGTAAAGAAACAGGCCTGATAGGCTATTGGCCGTTTGATGATGCACATGGAAAAATTGCCGTAGATAAAGTCCATAAGCGCAACGCATCAGTATTTTCATCCTGGGATATTTTGCCATCAGGATATGCAGCAACATTTAACAACGCATCAAAAGGCTTTATTGACTTGGATTTCAGTGACGTTGCATTTAACCGGGAACAGGATTTCTCCATTGAATTTTGGTTCAAAAGCGATGACGGGACTAACACATGCTTCATGTCAAATGGTCACGGCGACAACAATGATAATATAATGTATTACATTACACCTGAAGACCTGCTGAATATTGAAAAAGTAATGCCTTTGGAAGACAATGTGATAGACCAGTTTCAACCACTGCTCAATACCATTTATTCAGATGAGGAGAATTTCCTTGATGAAGTTGGTGTACATTTTGGTGTTAACAAAACAACAAAATACAAAGAACAGATATTACGTTTCAGCAAGCGCCTGCCAACTTATTGGTGCATTAATACTGATGCCGGCGGCAATATCCAGGTGAGTAACAACGGCAAACGCATAAAATATGAAGGAGAAAACTATTTTGATAATCACTGGCACCATTTTGCCCTTGTGGTTGAACGGGGCGGCAATACCCGTCTGTTTATCGATGGTGAACTGAAAATTTCAGAGCCAAGTACAGAATGGAACGGCTTTGGAGCTGCACGTTTCTTCATTGGCGCCAGGGGATTGTTCAAACAAAATATTGCCGGATATGAATTTGACCAGTTTTTTAATGGCAGCCTGGATGAAGTGCGTATCTGGAATACCGTACTTAAACAGACCCAAATACAGCGCAACAGCAACATGCGCCTTGATGGTGATGAACTTGGCCTGTCAGCATACTTGCCTTTTGAATCATATGAAGAAGTTATGGGTATTCCCTTGATAAATGGCGTAATGAAAGATATGACAGACCCAACCAGGGAATCAATAACAAATGCAGGTGTGCTAACGCAAAACACCAAGGTGCCAAATGTACGCATGTCACGGCCAAGTTCAAAAGTTGATTTTGATTTTGTTTCTAAGTCAGACCGCGTGGCATTTGTGCTCAA
>CAZVTW010000213.1:0-1227 GCA_964629805.1 uncultured Bacteroidales bacterium
AATTCTTTCTACTCCACAGAACGGTACTGAACAATATAAAAAACTTACACACAGTGAAGGTTTCTTCCGGTTCTTTTTTAATAAACTCAAAGCAGGTACATCAGGAAGCGGAGCAGCTATCAACAAACTATTCATTACTGGTGTATCTCCCTTAACAATGGATGATGTTACCAGTGGTTTCAATATTGGATGGAATGTTTCGTGTCATTATTGTATTATTTCGGTTTACTCAGCATACAAAAAGAGACCCGGGGTAAAGTGATTCTAAGCTTGCCGAATGAAACGATTAAGAGTTTTTTTACTGATTATATCCTCAAATCCTATGAGGAATCCAATATTTTCAAACCGGATATTTATCATTATAGTAGATTATTGGATAATATGGCATACGAAGGAGCCTGGAAGCCGGTATTTAAATTTTTAAGCGCCGAGGTAGAAAAACAAACACGTATTCGGGATTATATCCGTGGTGAGTCCATGATAAAAGGTTTTATAATGACATACCTCAATATTGGAAGTCATTATATTGTTCATCCTGAATATGAAATGAATAAAGGATTTGCTGACCTTTATCTTGAGCCCTTTTTAGTAAAACATCCTGAAATAAAATATGCTTATGTCATAGAAATAAAATATGAGAAACGGAAGGAGAAAGGGCTTTCAACAGAACGTTTCAACAGCATAAAATCCAAAGCAAAAGACCAGCTATTGCATTATCTTAAAGATAATTATGTGACGAAGACAAAAGGAGAGACATTCCTGAAAGGTATTATACTTATTTATAATGGCTGGGAATTGGTATATTATGAAGATGTATGAAAAGAACAATGGTGAAATAAAAAACGCCAATTCTGCAATGAAATGGCGTTTTTGTTTCTTCTAAACTCAATGAGATTAATACGATTCAAACTCTTCATCCTTTTTCACCTTCTTTCCGGGTTGAACATTTTTCACGGGCTCATTGCTTGTTACTGGTTTAAAATTCTGTTTTTCCTCCTTTACTTTTTTGTTTACAGATTTTGCGGGCTTTCTTTTTTGTTGTTCAGAGGAATATTTTTTTGCAGTTTGTGAGAAGTGTAAATCCTTCTCCATATCATCAATCTGAAAATAAGCAATCTGTTTAGTGAGACTATTGGCATATTCATTCAGCTTTTCAGCGTTTCCGGCAACATTTTCAGCAGTGGATGCATTCTGTTGAGTCACCGAATTTAATTGCTGAATGGCATT
>CAZVTW010000213.1:1327-9417 GCA_964629805.1 uncultured Bacteroidales bacterium
TATTCACCGGCACGGGCTGATTCAACAGCCGCATTCAGAGCCAGTAAGTTTGTCTGAAAAGCAATATCATTAATGATGGATATTTTTCCCGCAATTTCCTTCACGGAACCCAAACTCTGACTTGATGCTTTATCAACTTTTCCAACGCCCTCTGCGGTTTGTTTTGATATGACTTCTGTTTGTTTTGAATTTTCAGTGTTTTGCTGAATATTTGCTACCATCTGCTCCATTGACGAGGAGACTTCTTCTGCGCTTGAGGCCTGTTCTGATGCTCCTTCTGATAGTTCGTGCGAACTGGCCAGCAAAATCTTCCCTGCCTCTGAAATGCTATGGGCTGAAAATTTCACACTTTTAATAAGTTCCTTAAGTTTTTGGGTTAAATCGGATGTAGCACGATACAAAGCGCCGAGTTCATCTTTTCTGCCTGCAATATTCTCCTGGCTGGTAAAACTTAGTTTACCCCGCGACAATTCCTGAAGAGCTGTAGTTAATTTTTTTATCGTACCGCTGATGGTATTTGATACAACATAGGAGGTGATAATCAAAACAAGGGCCACAACGATAAGAATGATAAAAATGTTCAATATAACATTTTCAACCCGTTCGAAACTTGCGTTGATACCATTTGATTCAGCTTGTTTCAGAAAGGCAAAATATTCATTGGTTTTGGTAAATACCTTATCTTCCAGGGCATTCATTTGTTCTGTATTAGCAATATATTGTCCTGATAACTTTTTTATTTCTTGATTTGCTTCCAGAGCTGTTAACGCCATATGCTCAAAATCAGTTCCTTTGAGGTTATTATGGTCTTTAGTAACATTCTTAATCAGAACTTCCAGAAATGACATAAGTTCATCTTTATTACTGATGTCCTCTTTTAAGCGATGAAATAAATCTTTAATTCGAAAACCCGAAGAGGTATTAACATTGGCTCCCATGATGACAAGCCTTTCAAGCGTACTCACTTCCTGTCGCTTATCAGGATCAGCAAGTTTAGCGCCCACTTCCTTAATGTAAATATTTGACTGTGCAATGGACTTGTCAGTCAATTGCATCACAGTGGTTTCAATGTCTGAATTTTCATTTCTGAGTTGATGGTAAGTCTGCACATTTTCCCAGATTTCATGAAAATCACCCAGGTCTATCTCACTGATTGCCGACTTTTCAACTGCATTGTATTTATTCTCAACAGTCCTAAAACCGGCTTTTTCATTAAAATAATCTTTTACAAGAAAAGATAACTCCTTAAGATCATTTGACTGCCCGGAAAATTTTGCATTATTTTCCCGGATTGTATCGAACGAACGGGTTAATACAATAATAAAAAAAACGATTAGGACAACAAAAATTAATTGTCCTGCTGATAAGAGATTTAATTTCTGTTTGATTGATAAGTTCATTTTTTTATGATTTGATTTAACACTCGAATAATAGAAAGTATAAAATATCTGTGAATCAATTTCTAAATGCAATAATTATAAAGTTAAAGAATATTGTACCATCAAAAATTGATTTTTCTGTAATCATCTAATATACAAAAATAAATAGACTTATGAAAATACCTGACAAAAAATAAATATGCAAAACTCACAAATCATATTTGCCGGGTGACTTCATAATACAATTATTCTGTACTACTTAATAATAATCAGATAAAACCGGACATAAAAAAAATATTTAATCATTTTACTAACCTGAACATAAACAAGATGTCTTTCGCATTAAACCTCAGCCGGTTCCTCCTCTTTCACCTGCTGTGCTTCCTGTAACTGACCAAGTTCTTCCTCAGTGAAAACTTTCTTAATATCAAGTATCATAATGAAATGGTCCTCAGCTTTATACATTCCTGTGATAAACTTAGACCGGTACTTGGCTCCAATTTCAGGCGGAGGCAGGATTTCATCATCATTAAATTCCATCACTTCCATGACCGAATCTACGACAATCCCTGCCTGGAAAGGTTTCCCATCGATCATTATCTCCACAACAACAATGCATGTATCTTTGGTTTTTTTCATACTTTCCATACTGAGTTTAACCCGTGTGTCAATAACCGGTAAAACTGAACCCCGAAGGTTTATGACCCCAAGAACAAAATCCGGGGATTGAGGAATAGTTGTTATCCTTTGCAATTCAAGAATACTTAATACCATACCTACATTGACAGCAAAAATCTCATTTTCAAGTTGAAATGTCAGATAGGTCTTCATTTGTAAATTTTCTTCTTTGTCCATAGTCTTATTTTTTTTAATTTGTATACATTGTGATTATTAATTATTCTAATGACGTCTTGATTCTAAACATTTTCAGTCCCGGACAACCATTGCTTTGCTCTATCCACCGAGGTAAAAACTTTTACCTGTTGATTTTCTGACATGATGCTTTTGTCAATCTCTGCGAAATTACTATTCAGCGGATGAACAATAATGACACCTGTGGATAATCCCTGCTTAAATAAAGCCTTGAATCCATTGGTGATTATATCATTGCCTGCATCCATACCGGTAAGACTCGCATTAAAGACTACAGTCAGTGAGGGATACTTGCTGTGATAGATACAATACAACTGTACCATTCTTTGCATAGATTCACTGACAGTTTTAAATGATGTTGGTTTTTTACCAAACCATTCAAGACATGTATACTTAAGGTTAAGTCCAATACTTATATTTTCATCCTCATATACTATCATGCTTTTATTCTTATATTTTAAAACAGGAGTTATCTTACATCCGATACATTATTTGTTGCTCTCATACTTTTTGATACAAATAATTTCTTTACAGAATCAACGAGTTTGTTTTTCCCCAGTGGTTTAGAAACAAAGTCATCAGCCCCGAGAGCAAAAGCCATTTTTATACTTTTCTGGTCGTCTTTGGCGCTAATGATGATAACAGGTATGTGTTCAGTTTCTTTTTCAGACTTAATCCTGGCCAACACTGTATAACCGTCTATATCTGGCATCATGATATCCAGCAGTATTGCGTCAGGCATATGATTATAGACCATTTTTATTGCCTCATACCCGTTTTCTGCTGTTATCACCTTGTAATCTTGTTCCTCAAGCAGGCTTTTGCAGAGCAAATTGCTTGTTGAGGAATCATCAACCACCAAAATTTTTATTTTTGCCATTTCTAAGATATTAAAATCTGTTGATAGTCAATTATGCGTTTTTGCGTCTTCATTTTTTTTGTTGTTTGAAGACCGGCTTTATTTTTCATCTGTTTGTTATTAAGTTATATAGTACTGAAAACAAAGTCAATACGCTGGCTGTATAATATCCGCCGGAAATTAATAACTATCATAATTCTTATCCAGAGAGTCATCAAAAGCTTTTACCTGTTTTTGCAACCCATTGCCATTGGAACTTTTATTTTGTGTTTGATTTTTTTTCGCTTTTCCTGATGCTTTAAATTGCTGGCCATTACCACCATATGGCTTTTCAATGGTTTGGTACTGATATTTTGAGTTACTGATTTGTTCTTCATCGATTTTAAAGAAACTTACCATATCGCGCAATTGGTCAGCCTGACCTGAAAGCTCTTCAGAACTTGTGGCCATTTCTTCGGACCCGGCAGCATTCTGTTGCACAACCTGGTTCAATTGCTGGATGGCGTTGTTGATCTGGTCTGCGCCTGAATTCTGTTCAATACTGGCAGCGCTTATTTCCTGTATCAATTTTGCTGTTTTTTCAATCTCCGGGACAATTTCTTCTAATTGTTTCCCGGCTGTTTCTGAAGTTAGAACACCGTTTTTAGAAAGTACATCAATCTCGTCGGCAGCTACTTTACTTCTTTCTGCCAGTTTCCTCACTTCGGCTGCAACCACAGCAAATCCTTTACCGTGCTCACCGGCGCGGGCGGCTTCCACTGCGGCATTAAGAGCTAAAATGTTTGTCTGGAAGGCTATTTCGCTAATAATTGTAATCTTTTCAGCTATTTCATTCATTGCCTTGACAGCGGCTTTTGTTGATTCGTTCCCCTTACTGACTTCCTCTGCAGCCTTTTTGGCTATTGCTTCGGTTTCTTTTGAATTAGCGGTGTTTTGCTGAATATTGGCAACCATCTCTTCAATAGAAGATGAAACCTCTTCGGCTGAAGATGCTTGTTCTGAAGTTCCCTGTGAGATTTCCTGGGAGGTAGCGCTGAGTTGCTCGCTGGCATTGGCAATATTATTAGAACCTGACATAATACCTGCAACAGTATCGCGTAGACGTTCCACCATTTTTTTCAGATTCTTCAACAACTCACCAATTTCATCATGGACACTGACATTTATGGAGGCTGTCAAATCCCCTGCTGAAAGCGCCTGAACAGCTTCATTCGCATTCCTGATGGAACTTTTCACAGTGTTAATAATATAAAGAGAGAACAAAATACTTAGAAATACACCTGCTACTAACAAAACAATGGCCTCAACAATTGTGGCTTGTTCAAGTTCCTGGGATTCATGATATATTTGTTCAGAAATAAACAGCTGCTCGTCCATTAACTCGTCAATTTTTTTGGCATAAGGATCAATTTTGGGATACATGTCATTTTTAACATAGACATATAGTTCATTTTGTGTTATCGAATCCTTACCTTGTCTGAGAATATTCCTGATATCTTCAAAAGCAATTCTTGAAGTCTTCCGGAGCTCGACAGCTTCTGCTGCCAAACGTTTTTCATTTCCAATAATATCTGTTTCTGAGTAAGCATCCCAGTTTTCTGATACTATTTCAGTAGCATGATTCAAATTTCTTAGTGCCTCGTTCCAGCTAAGATTTTCGTCAACGGCTTTATGTGCAGCATCAACGATCTTAACGGCATAGGCGTCAGAAACTTCTTTAAGCTGTTTTAAAGGAATAACCCTGTCCTCATACATTGTTTCAACATTGTGGTCTATTTGTGAGATATTAGTAAGGCCAATTACGCCAATTATAATCATCACAACAGACATAAAAGCGACAAGAAGCATTAATTTTGTAGAGATCTTAAGATTTTTCATTGTGTTTAAATTTTTAGATTTGACAAATACATGTTTACTTTTCTTTTTTTCAGTGCACTGATTGTTTTAACCTCTTGTACAAAAGTATGATCCGAACAGACCATATTACAAGGTAAGATAACGTGTTTAGCAATGTCATTTAAAGATTGCATAGATGGAAATAATTCATGATTTTTTTCATTTAAAACTTTTTTTTTGATATTTAACAGAAAAACAAATTATCTTCGCATAAAATGAGTTTTTATAAAAGATGGAAGAAAATCCTGTTTCCTTTGAGGAATTATTTGATGACAAGCATCACGCAAGAGTCCTGAAATTTAAAAAAGGCGAAACAATCATTAAACAGCATGCTTTTGTTTCAAACATCCTGTATTTAAAAACCGGCCTGGTCAAACTGATCCTGGAAGGAGACCATGAAAAAGACATGATATTAAAAATCGTTGCGCCGGGTCAGTTTTTTGGAATTCCGGCAATAAAAACAGATAACTATTATCCATATTCAGCCGTTGCCTTAAAATCATCTGATATTCATCTGATTGATATAAGAGGTATCAGGGAAATGGTCAAAAAAGATATTTCATTTGCCAATAAAATCATAGACTGGTACACCAAAGACTACAAGTATCTTTATGATAAACTCATTAATATGGGAACAAAACAACTTCACGGCAGACTGGCTGATGCCATTTTATATCTGAGCCGGAAAAAATTCCTTGATGAGGATATTTTCTCCTGCCTGACCAGGAATGAAATATCCGAACTTGCTGCAATGTCGCCTGAGAGTATGTCGCGCTTGCTGAATGAATTTAAAAATGATAAACTTATTATTACAAAAGGCCGTCAGATAATCATAAATGATGAGGAAATGTTGAGGCGGTTAGTGAAAATGTAGCGATGTAATATCAGGAATTCTTGTTCATATTCAATCTCATCTCATTCAAAATAATATTCTCAACCCTGTCAAGGGAATGGAAAAAATACTGGAGGTTGCCGGTAGCTTTTGATAACATGCCTCCTCCTTCTATGAGAGATAAAATAATATCTGCATAAATATCAGGGCCAACTTCTGTTCTTATTTCTGATTTTTCCTGTCCTTCACTGATAAGTCTGGCTAAGTTGACTCTCCATTTATTAATGGCCACTTTCACCAGTCTTTTTAGCACAGGATGGGTATCATCAGCCTCAGTGGCTGTATTCAGGATAGGACATCCCCCATTGTCAAAAATAACATTGTAATCATCTTTATAATATTTGCTGTACACCAGTAATTTTTCAATAACAGTGGATTTATTCCCGCTCTTTTGGGCGAAAGCCCTGATCATTTTTCCCAGGTTATATTTGAAAGCTGCAATAGCGACTTCATCCTTGTCCCTAAAATTCCCGTAGATGCTCCCTTTTGTCAATCCGGTAGCATCAGTCAGGTCGGTCATGGATGTGCCCGCATACCCTTTTTTGTTAAATATATGGGCTGTTTTCTCGATGATATATCGCTTTGTCCGTATTGCTTTTGTTTCTTTCATCAACTTAAAAAATATGCACAAAATTATACCATTCGGGATAATACACCAAAAAAAGGAAAAATAATTTTCTTCGTCTGATAAAATGTTTATTTTTATCGAATAAAATAAGGTAACTGAAGTCATGGGAAAAAAAATAAAAGTAGGAATTCTATTCGGCGGCAAATCAGCGGAACATGAGGTTTCCCTGCAATCAGCAAAAAATGTTATTGAATTCATTGATCGTAACCGGTTTGAGGTAATGCTTCTGGCAATTGATAAGCATGGAGACTGGTTCCTGATGGATGAGCTTGACTATCTGGATTACGAGGAAGACCCAAAAAATATTTGTTTACTTGATAATGGGTCAAAAATTGTCATTGTCCCGGGAAAAGACGGGGTATCCTTGATGGAAATAGACAATTGCAAAAAACTCATACCTCCTGATGTGATTTTCCCTGTTATGCATGGCACATACAGTGAGGATGGCGCTATTCAGGGATTCCTTAAACTCATGAATATCCCCTTTGTTGGAGCAGATATTGCCGGTTCTGCTGTTGGCATGGACAAAGATATCATGAAAAGATTGCTGAGAGATGCAAACATTGCGATTGCAGATTTTTTTACTTATCATGCTCATCAGAAAAATGAAATTAGTACAGCAGCCATATCAGAAAAATTAGGCATGCCTTTGTTTATAAAACCGGCCAATCTTGGCTCATCGGTAGGTATCAGCAAAGCAATAACAGAAGAAGAGCTTAAAATGGCCATTGACTTAGCTTTCACTTATGACGATAAAATCATTGTTGAAGAATTTATAGAAGGACGGGAAATTGAATGTGCTGTGCTTGGAAATGAGCATCCCCGTGCCTCAGTACCGGGAGAAATAATCCCTCAAAAAGACTTTTATTCCTATGAAGCCAAATATCTTGATGAAAAAGGAGCCATCCTGAAAATGCCTGCAGAAATAGCGCCTGATATCGCTGAAAATGTCCGGAATATCGCGGTTAAAACATTTCAGACACTTGCCTGCGAAGGCATGGCACGGGTAGACATGTTTCTGACAAGTAATGGCAGATTGATTCTGAACGAAATCAATACCATCCCGGGTTTTACAAAAATCAGTATGTACCCCGAATTATGGGAATTAAGTGGTATCCCCTACACTGAGCTTATCAGCGAGCTTATTCACCTGGCTTTGGAAAGACATGAACGCAAAAAAAACCTCAAAACAGTCATTCATTAAGGGTCGGATGTAAAATATGCTTTACAAAACAAACGAAGTTCAGGTTATTTCGTTTCAAGCCATAACGTTGCAGTCTGGCTTACGTGGGGGATTGCGGGTCACGTTCCTGCCAACCGAATAGGGAAAGAGAAGACGGGCAGAAACCTGCGTAATCCTTCTGTAACCAACCATGTATGCTGACACTATGGGATGTTTCGTGCATTATTTAGTTCCTCAATAAATCTATTAAAAAAAATATAAATCAAATTTTATTGCCTATATTTGATATTCTTAAAGATGAGGTAGTAGCAATCCAAGTATAGTATGAAACTTAACACGATAATACCATATGAAACATCCATGATAATGGTTTTTTAATA
>CAZVTW010000214.1:0-9394 GCA_964629805.1 uncultured Bacteroidales bacterium
AATCCCGGAGTCCCGACATACTTGATGTCGGGATGAGGAGTTAAACGATGCCTTGAAACGCATAGATTTCGAAAATTACTGAGTTCAGATTTTCTTATTATTTTATTTCTATATTTGATATCCAATAATATACATCAAATCAGGAAATATCATGGGAAAACCTGAGGAAATCATTGTAGATCAGGATATTCAATGGAAAGAACTTATCGAGGATTTATTTGATGACTGGCTTGAATTTTTCATGCCTGATGTCTATAAGGACGTAGAGCTACCTGTTAAACCGGAGTTTTTAGATAAGGAATTTCCAAAATTGTTGCCTGAATATTTTAAAGGAGGAAAAATAATAAACGACCGTCTGGCAAAAATCAGGCTAAAGAATGGGGAGTACCGAATTTTAATTATCCACATAGAGGTGCAATCAGAATATGAAAAGGAGTTTAGTAAACGCATGTTTAAATATTTCTATAGAATTTATGATAAATATGGCGAGAATGTAGAGTCCATCGCAATATTTACTGATGATAACAAAACATATCGGCCCCAGACATATACCTATAAAAAGTATCAGACAAGTCTGGAATTCACTTACCGGATAAATAAAATCAGCGATTATAAAGAGGAAGAATTATCGGGAATGACCAATCCTTTTTCATTGGCAGCGCTTGCGTCTCAGTATCTCAACAAGACAAAAAAAAGAAAAGATTATGATCAAAGGCTACAATTTAAACAAAAAATAGCACGTTTAATGTTTGAACGAAATTATTCGCGAGAAAAGGTAGAAAAACTATTATTATTTATAGCAAATTTATTAGCTTTGCCTCAGGAACTTGAATATAAGTTCAGGACAGAGCTGAGCCGGAAATATTTAAAATACAAAACAATGCCGTTAACATTCGAAAATAGCGTTTTTCCGGATACATACCGATATGAAGGTGTTTTGATTGGCAGAGAAGAAGGTATGGAGAAAGGCCAGTTTTATAAAAGTCTTTTAGTTGCCCTAAACTGCATCAAGGAGAATTTAAACAATGAGATGATTCACAAAATCACCTCCCTTTCATACGAGACCATAGATAAGGTTAGCGAACTTTACAAACATCACGGAGAAAATGCAGAAACAAAAATAAAAGAGGAATTTAACATTTAATTTACACTTTTCATCTCAACCGGGAAAGCGTTTGTGGCGCTGCCGGTATAGACAGTACGGTGTGGAAATGGTATTTCAATACCTTCTTTAGCAAATTCTTTCAAAATAGTTTCTATAATTCCGTTTTTTACTTTAATGTAGTTTGATTTTTCAAACCAGACACCAAATAAAATTCTTATTCCACTATCACCAAAGTTTTTAAATAAAATAAGTGGTTCAGGATTATTCAGGCAAATATTGTTTTCCTTAGCAATTTTTTTAAGAAGTTCTTTTACTTGGTTTAAATCTTCCTTATATGCAACATCCAATTCAATATCAAGTCTCCTGATTGGAAATCTGGTTATATTGGTAATTTCAGTCTGAATCATTTGCTGGTTTGGAATTCGAATCAAAAGGTTATCAAGGGACCTTATCTTTATAGAGAGCAAGTCAATCGAATAAACAATCCCCGATTTATCACCTACCCTGATAAAATCACCAATCTCGAATGTGTTTTCAGACACCAGAAATAATCCGCTAATGGCATTTCCTATACTGGCCTGAGAGGCAATCCCAAGAACGATACCGACAATACCTGCAGCTCCTAATAAAGCGGATAACTTAATTCCTAATTCACTGAACACAATAAAAAGTACTATTCCAATTCCAGTGTAGAAAACAGCTTTGTTTAGGAGTAACATTGACTGCCTGGAAAGACTTTTACGGAAGACTTTTTTAACGGATACCTGGATGATTTTAATCAGAATATAACCAACAAGGAGATTGCGGCAATACCAAGTATTTTATGTAGCAGTTCTATTGTAAATATCTCATCAAAACGAAAATTTTTAATAACTTCCATGTTTCAATTGTTATGTTAATGATTTGATAAAAGAAAAACCACGTCTGAATAGATTTCCAATACCTGGTTCTCGTGGTTCATTTAGTAATATATAATCTGTACCCGGATGGTCTTCTTCAAATGTAATATTACTTACTGAATCTGTCCCTTTAAAATTCATGTATGTTTTTGTTCCTGTGAGTTTATTGCCAAATGAATATACAGACAGATAAGGAACCTGGAAAAAGATGTTTTGAATATCGAGCATCAAAGATGATTGATTGGTAATATGTATTGGACAAAAAATAACCGGAACTAGGGTATCATCTTCCTGGTTTATTTCTCTTATAATTTCAACCTCAAGATCATAGGATAATTCTCCTTTGTCTACTTCACCAAACCATGTATCAGACAAAGTTGTTAATGGTTCATCAAGAAGTAATTGTTTGTTTCTTTCTTCTCCCTGGTAGATTTGTATCCATAACGGAACAGGAATATAAAAGTCAAAAGACATTCTGGGCGCCAGTTTTACAGGACATGACAATTTGACTATGATAGGTCTGTCTGGTAACGCGGGTAAAACGGATATATCTTCAGTATCGATAATATAACTTATCCAGTTGTATTCTTTAAATGTCTCTGAATTATTCTCCTCATCATTAGCATCTGTTTTGTCATTATCATTCTTTTCAAGAGCAATTTTGCATTCGCGATGGTCTTTTTTTACATAAAGATGATGTGTTCCAAAAAACCATGACAAATTTTTTGTCTCAGGGAGTGTGAATTTTCCCCACCCCCTGTTTTGTTGAGATTTGTTTTCCATAGAAATTGTTAAAAAAACCTGAAAGATACGAATAAATATACAGGATTTATTCAAAACACTTTGGTAATATTATGAACTGAGAGTTGAATTTTATTTCCTTGAAATCATATTTTGATATGTTTAATTTCTTAACAAAAAAGGCCGGAATAATATCCGGCCTTTTATTTCGTATCAATGAAGCACCTATTTACTTAATTTCAATTTTTTTAGGTGGCTTTGTTTTAGCTTCTTCTTTTTTAGGAATTTCCACACTTAAAACACCATTGTCATGTTTAGCTGAAATTTTTTCACCTTCTATTGTCTCGGGCAATGTAAATGATCTTGAAAATTTAGTATATCCAAATTCTCTTCTGACATATTTATCACCTTTATCCTCTTTTTTATCTTCTCTTTCAGAGGATATTGTGAGTACATTGCCGTCAAGGTCTATTTTAAAATCTTTCTTTTCCAGACCAGGGGCCGCAATTTCAATCTTAAACTGTTCATCATTTTCCATGATGTTTACTGATGGCATGTTAATTCCCCTTTTAAAAGCAGGTGTATCTGATAACCAGTCACTACCGAAAAATTCATCAAATAAATCCGGTAAATCTCTAAAAGTTCTTACATTAGGTAACATAGCTCAATCCTCCTTTTTTTAGTTAGACATATTAAATGTAATTTTCACTTTGTCAAAAACAATTTCTATACCAGGACAAAAAACAGGTCATTTTGTCATTTAATGGTCTAAAGAGCTTAACTAAAGATAAATAAAAATGCCAATATGGCGCAAATAAACATTTTAAGGCTTGAAAGGTATGTCATTATGTAAGGAATGCTATATGATGCCTGGTAGAAATTGTGTGATAAAAGATGTGTAATCACAAAACTCATATGATAATTTTATTTTCTTTTCCAATATTAATGTCAATAAATTTCGTTTCAGGAAATTCCTTGTTAAGGTTTTGTCTGTATACGGAAATATCTTCAAATCTGCTTATAGGGGGAAAAAAATTGTCATGATGAATTGGAATGACGATTTTAGGCCTGAGGTTTCTGGTGAGTTTCATCCCTGTTTTTGCCAGGTTTTTCGCATTCATGCCTGCCAGGGGAATAAACAAAACATCTACAGGAGCATACTTTGCATATAGCTGTGCGTATTGGGAACTTAAACTTCCATAAGTGATAATTTTTTTATCATGATAATGTACACAATATCCGTGAACATCATGGGCAGGGAATCGGGCCCCAAGCTTTATTGCGGCAGGAATATATTTCCAGTTTGACAGTTTCGAAAGTCTTGAATAGAATGTTTCGAAATCAAAAATAGCATGAGCGGATTGTAATGGTTCAACAAAAACATTCTCTGATATAGGATATTTTGTATCAGTTTCTGTTTCAATAAATTTTTCTCTCTCTTGATCAATTATTGGAAAGGTTTCATTGTTTAGAAAACGGAAAGGCTTGTATGCTTTGTTTAAATCATTGATTTTGTTCCAGTGGATTACATTTTTTCTGTTCTTTTTTGTCATATACAATTTTGCCTGGGTGTTTTTTGCAAACCAGGCGACACTGCCTATGTGATCAAAGTGCCCATGAGTGATAAAAACGGCATTGACATCGCTGATATCTTGCATTCGAAGATTTAGTCTTGGGCCGGAAGACTCAAGACGGGAAAAAAAAGGATCAAACACAATTTTTGTTTTTTCCGGTTTGAGTAGTATTCCTGCGGTGCCTAACCAGGTTATTCGGATGGGGTGTTTCATTGTTTAGTAAGATATTAATTCATACTTTCGATTTTTGTAACCTTATTTGTAACCTTGTATGTTAACCTTTTTAGAAAAATAAAATTTTTCTGTTTGGTGTTTTTTAATTGATATGATGTATGTATTTCTATGGAATAGTCACATCACTGCAAACTAACAAATACAACATATAAAACATCTCTTTGTTTCATTCCGATTAGTTTTTAACTTTGTCCGTTTTCGTAAATGTTATTTGTATATTTGTCCCAAAATACCATTATTCATGATTAAGGGCATCACTAAAATAGTCAAAAGCAAACATATCCTGTTGGGCATTATTATAAGCTGCTGCTTCTTCTCGGCTTTTAGCCAGGAAAGAAAAGATTCTCTTAAAAACAAGGAAACAATCACCTTTGATGGTCAGGAATTTTACATCCACAGGGTAAAACAGTTTGAGTCAATTGAATCAATCAGCGCAGCTTACCGGGTGTCTAAAAGAGAAATGTTGTTTCATAATGAACAACTTATGACAGGACTGACACCAGGTATGATATTAAAAATTCCTGCCGTTGTACCTTCAGACAAAACATATGAAGCTGATAAATATATCTATCATAAATTACAGAGACATCAGTCATTGTATTACTTATCAAAAAGATATAAAATTGATCTTCAGGAATTGCTTAAGCATAATCCTGGCCTGGAAGATGGTGCAAAAAGAGGGAAGGTTGTAATTATACCGAAAGATACAATATTTACAGATGCCGGAGAAAAGCAGGAAAAGTTCACTACCCATATTGTTAAAAAGAATGAAACCATTTATTCAATTGCTTATGATTATCAGGTTGAGGTTGACTCATTGAGACATCTCAACTCGTTGTATACAACGGAAATATCACCTGGTATGGAACTTAAAATCCCACGGCCTTCCGAAGGGCTGGAAATACCGGAAACAGGAATATTTGATGAATCTGTTTTATTTACAGAGGAACTGGAACTTTATCATAAAATGCCCTGTAACAACTATTCGTATGACTATCTGACCATATTTGACATAGCAGTGATGCTTCCTTTCCAGGTAGAAGCGAATCAATATGTCATTACAGATACATCAGATTTGGAATCACTTGATTTACACGCCAATTCGGAACGCTTCCTTGAGTTATACGAAGGTATGCTTATTGCTATTGAGGATTTTAGAAAAAACGGCCTGTCCCTGAATGTGCATCTTTTTGATACACAGAAGAGTCCTTCCAAAGTGAAGGAAATTATTAAAAACGGACAACTCGAAGAAATGGAACTCATCATTGGTCCTGCATATACACAAAATTTGGAAATAGTTGCTGAATTTGCAAAGCAACATCAAATCAATATTGTATCCCCCTTGTCGCAAAAATCAGACCTGCTGACATATAATCCCTATCTTTTCCAGGTCAAACCCTCATTCGAAACTGAATTCAATGTTTTAGCCGAATACCTGGCAAAATTTCACGACCAAAATTTTCTCGTGTATCATTCGAATAAAAAAGAAGAACACGATTTAATAGAATTATTTAAAGGTCAATTTATAGAACAATTATCTAACCATGCTGCCATAGAAACGGTTATATATAAAGAAATAGACGTTAAAGAAAAGAATTTAGAACAGATTGAAACCACCCTGTCAACACAAATGGACAATATTGTTTTTATTCCCTCAGTTTATGAACCCACAGTGATGGATATTATAACAAAGCTGAATTCATTAGCTGAGAAATATAATATTCTTGTCGTTGGTATGCCCAACTGGCAATATTTTTCTAATATTGAGCTGGAATACATGCATAATTTACAGACACATTTTTTTGATAATCACTATATTGATTACGTTCATCCTGATATCATCCGGTTTATTAAAAGTTTTAGAACAGTTTTCCGGACTGAGCCATCTCACCTTAGCTTTCACGGTTATGATTTCATGCACTACTTTTTATCGGCTTTAAGAGAATATGGGACATATTTTCAATTTTGTATACAATCCTATAAAACAGTGCCATATGTTTCAGGGCTTCAGTCAGGTTTTGATTTTGAAAGGCAGGAACGTTCAGGAGGATTCGAGAACAGGAATGTTTATTTATTACGCTATACACCGGATTTGAATATATTAAAAGTCAGAATGTCCGAAAATCCGGAGTATTTCCCTGAGGAAGATGAAGAAGAGGTTGAATATTAATACTCATTGAAGTATGCAAACAGGTCATTACCCTTCGAAGTTACTCGAAAATGCTGTCAATGAATTTGCCGGCCTGCCCGGAATAGGAAAAAAAACTGCCCTCAGACTTGTTTTGCACTTATTAAGACAGGAAGAAAGGGATGTGGAGAGGTTTGGTGAGGCAATCATAAAACTTAAAAAAGAGGTTCATTTTTGTGAATCATGCTATAACATATCTGATTCGAAAATTTGCAGTATCTGTTCTAAGTTGGACCGTGACCATTCCATAATTTGTGTTGTTGAAAACATCAGGGATGTTATGGCTATTGAGTCTACGGATCAATACAAAGGCATCTATCATGTTCTTGGAGGCGTCATCTCCCCAATGGACGGTATTGGACCCGGTGAACTCACAATAGATGCCCTCGAGGAAAAAGTTAAAAAAGGACAGGTAAAAGAAGTAATCCTGGCCCTTAGAACAACAATGGAAGGAGATACAACAAATTTTTATATTTATAAAAAATTGCATCCTTACAATATCTTGATCTCAATTATTGCCAGGGGAGTGGCTGTTGGTGATGAACTCGAGTACACTGATGAAGTCACCCTTGGCAGAAGCATTACTAAACGGACCGAATTTAAAGGCGTATTTTGACCATGTGGAACCAGGATATATACCAGCATACCTTTACATTTGCTGCTATTGCGCATGAAGGACAAAAACACAAAGAAAGCAATGTTCCTTTTATTGTTCATGTTGCAAATGTTTGCATGGAAACCATGGCAGCTTTAATTGAAGATAACTCCCTAGACGGAGATTTAACCATACAGGTCGCATTACTTCATGACATTGCTGAACGTACGACAATTGGTATAGACGAAATTGCTGAAAAATTTGGTCAAAAAGTTGCTGAGGGAATCAAAGCCATGACAAAAGACATATCTTTACCGAAAAACGATCAATTGAAAAATAGTGTTCAGCGGATTAAAAAAATGTCTCCTGAAATTCATATCGTAAAAATGGCAGACAGAATAGCTAACCTTATAAAACCACCCGGAAGTTGGGATAAAGAAAAAATTCGTGCATACTGGGAACAATCAAATATGATTTTATATGAACTTCAGGGAGCAAGTGAATTTCTGGAACAGCGATTTGAAAAAAAATTGAAGGAATACAAACAAAACTATATTTAAGAAAGCAGGAAGCCCCACGATTATATGAAACTTAGCGTTGTCATAGTAAATTACAATGTAAAACATTTCTTAGAGCAATGTCTTCATTCAGTTCAAAATGCCCTCAAAGGAATTGAAAGCGAAATTCTTGTGGTTGATAACAACTCGGTTGATGGTTCCTGTATGATGGTAGAAGAAAAATTTCCGGGTGTCAGGCTCATACAGAATAAAACAAACACAGGCTTTTCTTATGCCAATAACCAGGCAATACAAATTTCCAGGGGAGAATATGTACTTTTGTTAAATCCGGATACACTGGTTGAAGAAGATACTTTTAAAAAGATTATTAAATATATGGATTCTCATCCTGATGCCGGGGCCCTGGGCGTGAAAATGATTGACGGTAAAGGAAATTTCCTGCCGGAATCAAAACGGGGACTACCCACACCAATGGTTGCCTTTTATAAGATATTCGGATTCTCAAGACTATTTCCTCATTCAAAAACATTTAACCGTTACCACCTTGGATATCTTGATAATGAAGAGGTTCACCAGGTGGAAATTCTCTCAGGCGCTTTTATGTTTCTCAGAAAATTAGCCCTTGAAAAATCAGGATTACTTGATGAGTCCTTCTTTATGTATGGAGAGGATATAGATTTGTCATATCGGATTTTGAAAAGTGGTTATAAAAACATCTATTACCCGGAAACCACCATTATACATTATAAAGGAGAAAGCACCAAAAAAGGGAGTATCAACTATGTACTTGTTTTTTACAGGGCAATGGCCATTTTTGCGCGTAAACATTTCTCAAAAAAGAATGCAGACACTTTTAGTCTGCTGATAAATATAGCTATCTATTTCAGGGCAACCCTTTCCATCATAAAAAGGTTTCTCATGGCTATGGCATTGCCAATACTTGACGCAATGTTTATCTACCTTGCATATTATTTTTTTCTGCCGGTTTGGGAGCAATATAAATTCCGGACAGGCGGTTCCTTTCCCGATGAGTTTTCACACATAGTCATTCCATTGTATATTTTTATCTGGATAGGTTCAATCTTCTTCAGCGGTGGATATTCAAGGCATGTTTCATTAAAAAGACTTTACCGGGGGCTTGGCGCAGGTACAATCATCATCCTGTTGATATATTCTTTGCTTAGTGAATCATACAGGTTTTCGCGTGCGCTCATTCTTATGGGTGCAGGCTGGGCTTTTCTTTCTTCTAATTTTATTCGTATTTTACTTCATTTGACAGGAAATGAAAGGTTCAGAATAAAAATCAGCAAGAAAAAAAGAATTGTGATTGTTGGTACTGAAAAGGAAGCCAAACGGGTGTATGACATCCTTAGCCAGGTTAGCACAAAATCAGAACTTGTCGGTCTTGTCTGCCCCAAGAATCGAACCGCGGAAAATAAAACATCAAAATCAACAGAAGAGGCTACAGTCATGGGGTCCCTGTCTCAACTCAGGGAAATCGTAAAGATAAACAGCATAAATGAAATCATATTCTGTTCAA
>CAZVTW010000215.1:0-9352 GCA_964629805.1 uncultured Bacteroidales bacterium
TGTCTGCTACAGGCAGGCATGAGGGTGATTAAAACTAAATTTTAAACATATGAAAAGAACTGTATATTTATGTATGTGTCTCATAGGTGTTTTATTTTCGCAATGTGATAAAAAGCAACAGGATAATTCTCTATCTCTGAACAAAAAATGGAAATTTAAAATAGGGGATGATATGGCCTGGTCTTCAGAAACATACAATGACAATGACTGGAAAAATATTCGACCTGTAAAACGCTGGCAAAAACAGGGCTTCCCGGAAGAGATTTCATATGCCTGGTACAGAATCAGCTTTAATTTACCGGAGAAGTGGAAGAAAAACGCCGATGATAGTGATTTACTTCAAATTTTTATTGGTAAAATAGATGATACGGACCAAACCTTTCTCAATGGTCGGTTGATTGGGCAGAATGCAGAAAATATCCCTATCGAAGAATCACACAAAATCGAGGGTTTTGAAGGGGATATTTCAGCATATAATTATATCAGAAACTACCAATTGCCAATTGACGATGCAAGAATTAAGTGGGGTAAAAAAAACACCCTGGCAATCCGTGTTCACAACCATCTGAGTGGTGGAGGTATGTATTCACGTAACCCTCACGTGACTGTCGTATCTGCTGAACAGAAAACAGAAAAGGTTGCTGGTAAAGAGCCACCTGGAAAAAACACGCTTGATATCGGTGGTTTTTGGAAATTCAAACCTGGTGATAATGAACGCCGAAAACAGCCTGACTTTGATCATTCTGGTTGGGATTCAATAACTGTCGGAGCTTCCTGGTCATGGTACGGTTACAACTTTGACGGATATGCCTGGTACAGAAAAAATGTTTATCTGCCATCTCCGCTGAAAGACAATTCAAAATTTAATGAACATATTAAATTAACCATCGGGTCAATACAGGATTACGGTGAAATTTTTATTAACGGAGAGACCATTAAAAATTACCGGACAACGACAACACAAAATGAAGATTATCCAATGCATTGGGGATTCCCGTTGCTATATGAATTTTCAATTGATAATCAATTGTTTAAATGGGACACAATAAACACGATTGCAGTTCGGGTTTTTAACAGCAACAAGCAGCAGATTGGTGCAGCCCTGGCAGGGGCTTTACTCACATCACTGGGAGTATCGGTCGGTGTTGTTCTGCCGTTGATATTTAAGGGATCAGGCTTGTTTGTGGATGCTCCGGAAATTTTTTCTGACCAGGGCATAACCATCATAACCGGTTTGTTAATAATTCTTGTGGGTGTGGTATTTATTTCACGTGCCGGTTTTTTACGCGAAAAGCAGTTAAGCAGTAATAAAACAACTGAAAATCAGGGCTCCGGAACTTTTTTAGTTGGTCTGTTAATGGCTGTTATTGCAGGCATCCTTTCAAGTTGTATTTCTTTGACTTTTGTATACAGCCAGGGGCCAATTATTGAAGCCTTTAAAACACAGGGTTGTGCTGACATGACAGCCAATATAGGCGTCTGGGCATTGGCGCTTATGGGGGGTGTATTCGTAAATCTGGTTTATCCTGCTGTTTTAATGACCAAAAATAAATCCTGGCATGTCCTTTTTAAAATAAGGAAAGAAACCATACTGGCAGCAATCATCGGTATACAACTTATTACCGGAGCAGTCATTCTTGGTAGGGGAATGGTTCTGCTGGGTGCACTGGGGGCATCGGTGGGTTTTGGCATACAGCAGGCAATGCAGATAGCTGGTAATCAAACTGTCGGCTTTTCGGGGGGAGAATGGAAAAATATTTACGGAAGACCCAGAAATCTGATGTATATCGGACTTGGAATTGTTTTGGTGTCAATTGGTGTTTTAGCTTTCGCTTCCGGTTATTAAAAATCTCATCCTGACATATATTGCAGTAACAAAAAAACAGAAAAAACATAAGAATGCAGGGAACAAAGTTATCAATCAAAGAAAAAGCAGGTTACGGAATCGGGGATATTGCTTCCAATGTCATATGGCAAATGGTTATGTTCTTTTTGCCCATTTTTTATACCGATACATTCGGACTACCTGCTGCTGTCGTCGGTACGTTGTTTATAGTTGTAAGGCTGTTTGATGCCATTAACGATCCTGTTATGGGAACCGTCGCAGACCGGACAAAAACACGCTGGGGGAAATACAGACCTTACATTTTATGGATGGCTATCCCATATGGAATTGGCGGCGTTTTAATGTTTATGACACCAAATTTTGGTCTTACCGGTAGAATTATTTATGCTTATACCACATATATTATCATGATGGTGATATATACAGCTATTATGGTTCCGTTCAATTCATTATCAGGTGTTATGACTTCCGATTCGCTTGAGCGGACAAGCCTGAATTCATACCGGTTTATAGGCGCATTTATCGGAGCGCTGTTTATTCAGGGACTTGCTCTTTACATGGTCGATACAACTGGCCGGGATAATCAGTCAATTATTCACGCATCCATCGAAAACAAAAAACTCGTTATAAATGAGCAAGGACCAGGTAATGCTAAAGTCACAATTACAGCAACAGACAAACAAAATGCAACCGTTAGCCAGGAATTCCTGGTAAAGGTAAACCGGCAGGGGGATAATCCGCCCTCTGTTGTAAATCCTCCTCCGGATATGACACTGATAGAAGGATTTGAAACCCGTAAAATTAATATTTCAAATGTTTTTACTGATAAAGACAGGGATGAACTAACATTGTCCGCAGAGAGCAGCGCTAAAAGCATACTCACAGCCTGGGTTACGGGAGAAACACTTATCATCAGGGAATCAGGTATCGGGGAAGTCAGAATTACGCTAATAGCTGTTGATACTCAGGGAAATTCAACAAATACACATTTTGTCATAAAAGTTACTAAGAAAGGAAATAAACCTCCTGTCATAAATAAACAGTTACCGGATTTGGAATTACGTGCTGAATTTGAGGAGCGTAAATTCAATATCAGCAATGCAATGGGACTATATGACGAACATAGAATTGATTTGTCGGAATTATTTACTGATCCTGACGGGGATGACCTGTTTTACCGCTCATCCAGTCAAAACCTGTCAGTTGCTTCTGTGACAAGTTATAATTCAACATTATTGATAAAACTGAAATCAGCCGGCGTTTCAAAAATCAGCGTTATAGCTGATGATAATCATGGCGGACTCGCAAGAATGGAATTTCTTGTCTCTATTAACCCGGGAGAGAATAGCAAACCTATGATTCAAAAAAATATTGATAATATAACTTTAGAGGCCGGATTTTCAGAACATATTATTGATATATCAAATTTATTTACTGATCCAGAGGGTGATGAGCTTTCCTATTCTTACAGGGTAAATAATGATGTAAAGGGCTATATCAGGACAATGATAATCTTTGGTGCCTTCAGTGTTTTTTTATTTCTCATAACATTTTCTACGTCACGGGAACGGGTAAAACCGATAGCAACCGAATCTTCCAAATTAAAAGATGATTTAAAAGACCTGATGAAAAACGGGCCCTGGCTTATTTTATTCTTTGTGTCATTAATAACCCAAATTTATGTAGCCCTTCGAAGCGCTGCAATAGCCTATTATTTTAGGTATTATGTCGGGGATATCAGCCTCACAGGGCCATACCTGGTGAGTGGTTCAATCACAATTATACTGGTGTTGATACTTACCAAATGGCTTACTAAAAAATTCGGGAAGCGGCTGTTATATGTCATTTGCATGCTTGTGGTTGCTGCATCGTTAATCGGATATCAGTTTCTCAAGCCCGACCAGGTCATATGGATATTTGTTCTGCAGATTTTGCAATCAGTTGGGTCTGCCCCAACGATGCCTTTGCTTTGGTCGATGTATGCAGATACTTCAGACTATTCGGAATGGAAAACAGGAAGGAAAGCCATGGGATTGGCCTATTCAGCTTCAACCTTTGCACAAAAAGCAGGCATTGCACTTGGTGGAGCTATTGCATTGTGGATGTTGGCTTTATACGGATATCAGCCTCATGTTGAACAAACTCAAACCAGCCTGTTTAGTATGCGCTTAATGATGGGACTGGCCCCAACAATCGGGGCTCTTGTATGTGCCGTTTTAATCGGTTTTTACAAGCTGGACACTAAAACGATGAACACCATTGAAGAAGATTTAAATAAAAAAAGAAGAGATTAGGGTTGTTTATGAATCAAAATAACAATATAATACCAAAAATATACTTGGCTGTTGACAATTGTTTTGCATCCAAACGATGGACTAATCCGGCGGACTGGATGCGTTTGCTGGCAGACCTTGATGTGTACCATGTTGAAGCCAGCGCTGATAACGAAAGCGATCCTTTGTATACAACTGACCTGTACCGGAAAAAATGGCTTGATGAAATTGATAAGGAGTCAGTCAGGACAGGTGTGAAGGTATCAAATTTTTATTCCGGCCACGGAACTTACACAACAACAGGCCTTGCTCACGAGGATGAGTCAGTGCGTGAACATATCATGAACAACTGGCTGAAAAAAATGATTGATGTAGCAAAAACCAGGGAAGCAGGACTGGGCTTTTTCTGTCATGCTTTTAACAGGAAAATACTTCTTGATAAAGAAAAATATCATGTTCACCTGGAAGATTTATACAACAGGCTGGCTCATTTAGCTGTATATGCAGGCGAAAAGAAGATACGCACCATTGGTGTTGAACAGATGTATACACCTCATCAGATTCCGTGGACCATAGAGGGAGCAAAAGAACTTATCCGTCATGTATATAACAGGTCAGGTTATCCTTTTTATATTACAATAGATGTTGGCCATCAGTCCGGTCAGCAAAACTATATGAAACCTGAAGAAGAAAAGGTAAAAACGCTTATCAATCTGTGCAAAAAAGGTGAAAATACTGAAAACATGTGGCTTGGACATGATAAAGCGTATGAAATATTTGAAGAAGCTGTCAACTCAAAGAAAAATGAAAATGGGGCGTATATCAAAAAAATATTGGAACTCTCGGATGAATTTCCGCATTTATTTGCAGAATCAGACGATGGTGACACCTACAAGTGGTTGAAGTCGATCGGGTGTTATTCTCCCATCATTCACTTACAACAGACCAATGGACTTGTTTCGGCACACTGGCCTTTCAATGAACAATATAATGAACAGGGAATCATAACCGGAGAAAAGGTATTGAGGTCGCTGATTGAATCATACAAACAGAAGAATCAGGATGAAATGCCACCTATGTGTGAAGAAATATATTTAACCATTGAAATTTTTGCAGGAACATCTGAGATACCTTATGATACATTGAAAAAACTCAAAGCATCCGTAGAATATTGGAGAAAATATATTCCAAAAGATGGTATGAGGTTAGATGAACTGCTATAAAGGAATTACTAATTTTAAATCTGAGTATTATGAAAGCTAAAACAACACTTTTTTTAACATGTTTATTATTTCTTGTCTTGATAACAAGAAGTTTTTCACAAAATGCTCCGGAACTGGGAGCAAAAGAAAATGATACGATTATCGTCAATACAGGGATGAATTACATTTTACTTCCCGGAATTGATGATAATGACACGGGAGACCAATCTATTTCATTCACGTATAATTCTTCTGACAATTCGATAGTGAGTATTGAATCGGTTGATCATGAACCGGGCCAGAGGTTTGCAGTCATGCATGTAAAAGAACACGGAAAAACAGGCAATGTAACAATTGACGTGGAGATTGACGACGGAGACGGAACTGATTCAAAAGCATTTGATGTTATTGTTTCCAATTACAGCAAAACCGGGGTGTATTACGAAGTTCATGATATGATATTCTGGCAGCAGGTAAATCCGTTTGGGAAAACACCCTTGTATGATACCATTATTGAAAAGCCAGATGTTATCGCAGATGAAATTAACTGGGAAAATATTCCCCTGACAGTTAGCGGGGATTGTGATGCTGAATGGTGCGATGGTCATGATTTTGCAACTGCTATGATTAAGGGTTACGTCGTTCCGCCGGAAACGGGTGAATATACATTTTACCAGATTCACCAGGATGCTGATGCATTATTTTTAAGTACCGATGCAAGTTACGATAATGTCAGGCAAATTGGTCTTGATTCGGGTGGAGAGGGGAATGATGAGATAGGTGAATCAACTGATATGGAAAATGAATGGAAGTCAATACCGGTAAATCTCGAGGTAAACCAGGTCTACGCTTTTTATGCTGTACAGTGGAATATTCACTTTGAGAATGTTATTCTTGAATGGGAAGGTCCTGGCATTGATAAGCAAGTTATCAGCAGTGAAAATCTATATTATGTTTATGACACCATTCCACCGGAAAAACCTGAGAATTTAGAAGTTTCCGCAAAAGGTGATACTGAAATAGATATCATCTGGGAACCATCATCCGATAATCAAAAATTAGCCGGTTATAATTTGTTCATCAATGGTATACAGGAGAATGACACACCAATTACAGGTTCAAAGTATACAATTTCAGGCCTGGAACCGGAAACACGGTATTCCATTGCCATTAGCGCCACAGACGACATGGGAAATGTATCCGCCCTGAGTAATATTGTCACCCTGACCACTTATCCGAAAGATAATAATCCGCCTGATGCACCCGCTCATCTTGTCATAGATGAAGCAACCGGTGTGGCAGTAAAAATCACATGGGATGAAGCAATTGATAACGAAACTGAAGTGATTGGTTATGATATCTATGTTGACGGGGAAAAATATAATACTGATCATATGAGTGCGACATCCGTCATTTTGGGTGGACTGACTCCTGAAACTACGTATCGTATCGAAGTACGTTCGATCGATGCCGGGAATAACGAATCAGACCCGGGCGCTGTTTTAGAGGTTCAGACAACAACATTCGAAGCAGGTGACAATCTTGGCGTCAAAAATGGCAGCCTCAGTTTCAATTTAGAGGCTATATCAAGAAATGAAGGTATAGGTATCAATATGCCACATCCATACAAAGAACAAATGCCTGACGATTTGATGAAACAGCATTTCAGGGATTTGAATGTCGGTGCCCTCAGGTTGACATGGGACTGGGACCTTGAAGCTGATTGCGACAGGTGGGCAGCCACTGACCATTTTATGGGGCCGGATATTGAATACAGCATTGGTGATTTTATGGACTTATGCAATCAGTACAATGCTTACACAACCCTCACTGTTACCCTGCAGGAAGACGGATGGTTTGTGAATGATCCACAATCATTTGCAAATATAATTGAATATTTTGCCGGTCCCGAAAGTTCAACCTGGGGGTCGGAACGGGCTGCCGAAGGTTATACGGAGTCCTTGCTGGAATCATCTCCAGGCCTTGTCATTCAATATGGTAATGAGGTTTGGGGCGGAAACGCGCACTGTATACCCCTGGGCGAAGATTTAAAGAAATATGCACAATGGTGCAGGGATATGGATACCATCATCAAAACATCGCCTTACTATGATCCGGAAAAAATATTCACATGCTATAGTGGCAGAAATCCTCGACCTGAGTTTAGCTGGGGGCAAAACAAAAGTCTGTATGAGGGAGATGACAGAGAGGTTGACTGGATGGCGCTGAGTGGTTATATGGGCGGAAATTTTGATTATGATCCTGGTGTTGATCCGGGAGAAACCGAGCTGGAATTTATGAAGAACGGAATTGAAACAATGCTTGACAAAATACGAGGCCTGAGAGACCAAAACAGGGATATGTTAATAATGACCGGCGAAATTAAACCTATTTGGTTTTATGAAGGCAATTTTACCAACTCAAGCTATTTCGGGCGGTTTGGTCAGGCTATTGTGTTCTCTGATTATCTGGCCACTGGTATGGAAACAGGGCTGGCAATCCCAATTTTATATAGTCTTTATAGCGGTCAGTGGAAAATAATAGCCCCTTCTCTTGATCACAAAAGATTCCCGTTATTCCATATGGCTGCTCTGTTTAATGCACATTGTAAAGGTGACATCCTAAAAACAGAATTTTCTTCTCAAAACACAATTAAAAACACCAACGGGGAGGTATTAAACGCAGACCCTGTGAGTTGTCATGCTTATCATCGTGATGGTAAATACAGCATCTTATTAATTAGCAGGGATTTTGAAAATGATTACTACGTAGAGGTTAATGTCCCTGAAAATCTTAATTTCAATAGTTCTGGCAAGAAATATGTAGTAACAACTGATCATTTTTCATCGTATGAAACCCATATTGATTCTACTGCAATGACAATCGCCAACAATATGATGGTTAAAGTACCAAAATTTGGCATGGTGCTTATGACATTTTCAGGCGATGACCAGGACTTCACAGAATTACCCCTGGGATACTGGGGTGATTATGTCAAAGCTGACAATATTACCATAGAATGTGAAGAAAACACCCATACAATCACCGAAGCAGGTAAACTGCATTTCAGTGCCATTATAACGCCCGAAGATGCATTTGCAACATCACCAAAATGGCAAATACTGGATGATGATCTTGGGGTTGTTTTTTACCAGGGAACCCTTTCAGTATCAAATGCTGTTACCGGAACTGACACATTATATATCAAGGCATCTGCCGGTGAAGTTTCAGATACCTACATGGTTGTCATCGATATAGCTTCAGGCATCAATGATGCTTTGAATCATAAAATCCGGATTTTTCCGAATCCGGCAAGGGATATGCTGACAATTTCCACAGATTCAAAATTTCCGGCTGTGTTAACTATTACAAATATTCACGGAAAATATTTACTTAGCAGGGAAATTACTGACGTAAAAACACAAATTGATGCATCCGGCTTTAACCCGGGTCTTTATTTGCTAAGAATTCAGGCTGAAAATGGAGATGTTTATAATAAAAAGTTTATTATCAATCCATGAGTCTACTCTGAATAGGATGAATTTTGTCAAAACCGGGCCTGCTCTCGCACATACAATGTCGGGAGCGTTTGGAATTTTTGAATCGGAGTCTCGACTCAGTCGAGATGAGGATTCAAAAATTTTGAAGGATACCAAACTGCTTTTGGGTTAATTAGGGTTTGATGCGAAATAAACTGTGCAGAATAAACGAAGTTGTTTTGTTCTTTGCCAAGGCGCAAAAACTGCGAATAGCATTTGCTATTTAAAGCTTTTTGCAACGCAGGCAAAGGGCAAAAGAACAAGTTTAAATGTACAGGTTATTTCGTTTCAAACCCTTAATACCCTGTCCCATAAATTTTGGCTAAAATACCGGCAAAATAATAAGATAATAAGATTTTTCGCCGGGTTGTCACAATTTCTATGAAGGGTAAAAAAAAAGATACGATTATCTTGAAATATAGAAACCTTATTTATAAGTTTTTATCTTAGTAAAATTATACACCTTACTTGATTTTACCTTATTATTTACCG
>CAZVTW010000216.1:0-9341 GCA_964629805.1 uncultured Bacteroidales bacterium
GGAGTTAAACGATGCCTTGTAACGCATAGATTTCGAAAATTACTGAGTTCAGATTATACACAGATATAGCAAAGCAAAGATTTTTTTTTCAATATGATTGCAAAGTCAGATAAAAATGACGTATGATGAAATCAATAAATATGGTTGATTTTGAGGTGGTTTACTGGTTTACTAAGGTTGAAAATATTGAAAATAAGGTTGTCGTGGACTTATAAAAACCTTATTTCTTTTTCTCCAACCTTAGTAACACAGATTGCCCCGCCAATTCCAACCTTATTATTAAAAACATATGGTTCATTTAGAAAGGTAAAAACATCTATTTAATCAGACACTAAACAAATAAATCCGGACAATCAAAATAAAAAAAGCAGATAGATATGCAATGCACAGAATCGCTTATTCACAAAATACAGCACAGCGTTGATTTTTTAAAGGATTTTTTTAAAACAGACCTTGTTTTGTTTGTGAAGAGAAAAGAGCAGGATGAATTCAGATATCTGTTTGATTCGACAAATAGAAATAATCAAATACTTACTAAGAAATTCGATTCGCAGGAAGGAAAGAATTTCTTATACCAGGTGTGTTCTGAGCAGGAGTTTCGTCAAATAGACAATATTGAAGAACACAAAACATTTAAATTATATCATTCTTTTCTTCAGCCATATTCAACAGCTATCATCTTACCGGTATGCTATTCTGCGGGTGATTTTTGCGGCGCTTTTTGTTTATTGCATTCAAAACCACTGTCTCTGTCAGATCGTTCATTCAAGGTTTTCAATCACACCGTACAAACAATAAAGGATCACATTAGCGCTTGTATTGAATCGGAAAAACTCAATCTTGCTTTTAAAAATCAGCTTTTGGCCTGGTGGGATTATGATGTACCTTCGGGTCATGTAGAATATAGCCCGAACAAGGTAACAATGCTGGGATATTTACCTGAAGAGTTCCCAAATGATGTTAAAAAAATATGTGATTTATTACATCCTGATGATTATGAGGCTACGATGCAACGTATGCGGGATTGTTTTTCCGGCAAAAGACCTAATTATGAAGTCATATACAGGATAAGAGCCAAATCCGGCGAATATTTCTGGTTCTATGATAAAGGCGAGATAATTGAACGTCAACCTGATAAATCTCCAAAACGAATATTTGGCATCGTTTTCAATATCACAGAGCAGAAAGTAGCAGAAGAAAGACTGCGGGAAAGCCGACAAAATTACAAAGCGATAGCTGATTTTACCTATGATTGGGAATACTGGATAAAACCTGATGAATCATTTGCTTATGTTTCACCGTCCTGTGAAAGAATAACCGGTTACAAGCCTGAAGAATACCTGGACAATAAAAGTCTTCTTAAACAGATCATCCTCTCTGATGATAAAGAACTGTTTGATAAACACAGACACAATGTAATGAAACATGTTGAATCTGAATATATTGAATTCAGAATCAAGACCAAAAATAATACTACTAAATGGATTGGGCATCACTGCCAGCCCATTTTTGACGACAATGGAAATTATTGTGGCCACAGGGGAAGCAACCGTGATATTACAGCAAAAAAACAATTAGAAATTGACCTGAGACATCATCAGCAGAATCTTGAGAGCCTGATAAGAAAACGAACAAAAGAACTTACCGGCAGCAATCAAAAGCTTGCTAAAGAAATTAAAGATCATAAAGAGACAGTAAAGCAGCTTAATCTTGCCAACAGCAAATTAAAAGAAGAAGAGGAACTTTTCAGAATAATGGCAGAAAACTTTCCCAATGGGTCAATTAATTTGATAGACAGCAATTTAAGATTTATTAAAGCAGGAGGAAAAGAATTTAAAGATTTTGGACTTGATCCTGATTCCTTTTCAGGAAAACACTTGCAGGATGTTCTGAGTCCTGAAATATCGAAGTATGCCCAAAAAAATATCAGAAAAACTTTTGCCGGTATACAAACCAATTACCAGGTAGAATACAAAGGGCAATACTATCAGAATACGATTGTGCCGATTAGTGACGACAAAAGTCATATTACATCTGCACTGTTGATCATAAATAATATTACGGAACTAAAGAAAGCAGAGCAAAATTTAATAAGAAGTGAAGAGAAATATAAATTTTTATATGAAAACACCAACGATCTTATCTGTCTGCACGAACCCAACGGGAGATATGTTACAATTTCACCTTCCTCTAAAAGGCTATTAGGATATCATCCGGATGAACTTACAGGGGAAGACCCATACCTGTTATACCATCCTGATGATGTTGACCGCATCAGGGCTGAAAGTCATGAAAAGGCAAAAAAAGGTCAAACCGTACAAATAGAATACCGAATCAAAAGAAAAAACGGCACATATTGTTGGTTTGATACCATTACGGATAATATTCGTGATAAAGATGGTAATATTACCTATTTAATAACTTCGTCAAGGGATGTTACAGCACAGAAACAGGCAGAGGAGGCATTAAAAGAGAGTCACAATTTATTAGAATTATTTTTCCGTCAGCCTCTGGACGGATTTTTCTTTATGATGTTAGACAATCCGGCGCAATGGGATGAATCGGTTGATAAAGAGAAGACCCTGGATTATATTTTCGAACATCAACATATCACAAAAGTGAACCAGGCCATGCTTGATCAGTATGGTTTTTCTGAAGAGCAATTTCTCCAATTCACACCGAATGATTTTTTTGCTCATGATATCGAACATGGCAAAAACGTCTGGAGAAAAATGTTGGATGAAGGCAAACTGAAAATAGATACCGCGGAGAAAAAGGTTGATGGCACGGATATTTGGATTGAAGGGAATTATATCTGTATTTATGATGACAACGGTTTATTTAAAGGACATTTTGGCATTCAGAGAGATGTCACAGAAAGGAAACAGGCTAAAGAAGCGCTTCAAAACAGTGAAGCCCGCTTAAGACATGCCCAGGAAATTGCACATCTTGGAAACTGGGAACTTGATGTTGCTTCCGGGAATATGTTTTGGTCAGATGAACTATACAGGATATGCGGGTTTGAACCTGGTTCGATCCAACCTGGATTCGAAAATTTATTATCTGTGATATGTAAACAGGACAGGGAAATTTTCAGAAAAACAGTCATCGATTCAGCAGCGAATAAAAAACCTTTTCAACTGGAAATTCGAATTAATAAACCAGGCAACCTGGAAGGTCATGTTCTTGCGCAGGGAAATATTTTCAAATATCCTGAAAAATCCGGGGATTTACTCGAGGGAATATATCTTGATATCACCGAACGAAAACAATTTGAACAGGCCCTTAGCCATGAAAGCAACGTTAATAAAGCCATCGCTGCTCTTTTAGAATCTTTAATTGTCTCGAAGTCTTTGGAAGATATTACAAATCTGCTGCTTGAACAATCAAAATCGCTTACCGGCAGCAAACATGGGTTTGTCGGGTATATTGATGAAAAAAACGGATATCTAATCTGTCCCTCTATATCAATAGATATTTGGGATAAACAACAATTTACGGAAAAAAATATCATCTTTAAAGAATTTTCAGGTTTATGGGGGTGGGTATTAAAAAATAAAACTTCGCTATACACGAATTCGCCATCATGCGATCCGCGTTCAACAGGAACGCCGCCGGGACATATGCCTATTGAACGTTTTTTATCTGTCCCTGCCATTATTGACAAAAAATTAGTAGGAGCTATTGGGCTGGCAAATTCTGTAAATGATTATAATGACAACGATTTGCAAATTATTGAACGCTTTGCCGAGATTTTTGCCATTGTCCTGCAACGACAGAAAACAGAAACCGCGCTTTTTAACAGTGAAAAAAAGTATAGGCTCCTGTTTGAAAATATGATGAACGGATTTTGCCTGTACAAAGTATTATATGATCATTACGGTAATCCTCATAAATTGAGCATTCTGGACATGAATCCGGTTTTTAAGATGCTTGGCGAACCGGCTGCCGGTGAAAACAACATCAAGGTGCAGCCTGTTGCAATTCCGGGAGAGAACTTAGATATTATCAAGAGCTGGAGCGAAGTGGCGTTGACGGGAACATCAAAAAGAACCGAGTTTTTTTTGAAGGAACTTAATAAACATTTCCAGGTGTTCTTGTTTTCCCCGGAGAAAGACCACGTCGCTGCCATCTTTGATGATATAACACTCAGAAAAGAAGCAGAATTTGAACTTGAAAATTACAAGAACGCGCTTGAAGAACTCGTCGATTTCCGTACAAGCCAGCTTCGTAAAAGCGAACGTAAATACCGTGAGCTATTCACTTCTATGCGGGACGGATTTGCAAGGGTTGATTCAAATATGAAAATTGCCGAATGTAATCCGGCTTTTGAAGAAATAACCGGGTATTCATTTGTTGAATTGAATCATATGTCTGTCTATGAGCTAACACCCGCCAAATGGCATCATACAGAAGATACAATTCTTGACAAACAAGTTCGGGTAAGGGGATTTTCTGATGTTTACGAGAAGGAATATATCAGGAAGGACGGAAGTATCATCCCAATAGAAATTCAGGCATATCTCATTAAAGAAAAAGGTGTGGAAACCGGCATGTGGGCGCTGGTTAAAAATATCAGCCTGAGAAAGGAAACACAAAAAAAACTTATAGAGAGTGAGCATAGGCTGAAACTTGCCCTGAACACGGCCAATGAAGGCATTTTTGACTGGAAAATCAAAACAGATGAGGTATATATTAATCCTGAATGGAGAGAGAAACTTGGCGTATCTGATTCGGAACAACTGCTGTACAGTCAAAACCTGCTTACATTGGTGCATCCGGATGATCAGGAAATAATCAGAAGAGCATTTATTCATTCGATCGTCAATAAAGATCCTGGTTTCTCTGTTGAACACAGACTGGTTCCGAAAGACGGGAATGAAAGGTATTATTATTTGAACGCCGGATCAATCGAATATGATAACAATGGTAAACCGGTCAGAATAACCGGGACTCATGTTGATATCACTCAACTTAAGCAAGCGGAAGAAGCCCTTAAAATCAGTGAAGAAAAATACAGGACGCTTGTTGAACATTCCAATGAGTGGATATGGGAGATAGACAATAATAACAGGTATACATATTCCAGCCCGGGTGTGAAAAATATTCTTGGTTTTGAAACACAGGAAATATTATTTAAAACGCCTTTTGATTTCATGCCCAAAGATGAGGGAAACAGGATAAGAAAATGTTTTGATGAAATCGCACAACAAAAAAAATCATTTAGGTCGCTCGAAAATGTCAATATCCATAAAAATGGCCAAAAAGTTATCCTTGAAACCAGTGGAACGCCCATTTTAGACGAGGACGGAAATCTGAAAGGATATCGCGGGATTGACAGGGATATTACCAGTCGCAAAGAAATGGACAAATTATTAGTGGCCACTATTATCGAAACAGAGGAAAAAGAAAGGAACCGTTTTGCTAAAGATTTGCATGATAGCCTGGGCGCACTGCTGTCAGGAATTAAAATGTATCTGAACCTGCTCAGCAGCGGTAAAATTCCAAAAGAATCTTTCGGCGCTATTATTGATAAAACCAGGGACCTGATTAGTCAGGCTGTAAAAACAACCAGGGAAATAGCCATGAACATCAAACCCCCTGAATTGAGTAAATATGGGTTAATTGGTTCAATAAAATCATTATGCGAAAAAATGGCTGATACAGGTATGCCTGAGATTCATCTTAATACCGACAGATTCACAACAAAGGTCAAAAGCGATGTGGAATTGATTATATACAGAATAACAAGCGAACTGATTAATAATTCATTAAAACATGCAGATGCAAAAAACATTCGTATCACACTGTTTAACGAAGACAATCGTATGATGTTAATCTATTCTGATGACGGGAAAGGATTTGACACCGAAAAGGTCATGATGCATGAGACATCCGGTGGTCTGGGACTGTCAAACATCAGCAGCAGAATTGAGTCTTTACATGGTAAATGCAATATCCAGGGTGTCCCGGGTTCCGGGATGGATGCGGTTATCGAATTTCCTGTTGACGGATGATTTCCGGTTTAACGCTCCTTTCTAAGGTTTGAAACGAAATAACATGAACATTTTTACTGTACAGTTTATTTCGCATCAAACCCTTGGTCATTATTAATTTTAAATATATCCTAAAATTACATTGAACTTATTGTCAGGATATACTTTTATTTGTATATTCGTTTTATGTAAAAAACCGGTTATGAGATTTGAACAAAAATTATTTTGAATTATCTTTATTCCCAAATTTACAACAATGCTCATAGACAATAACACCATTTCAAATATTTTGAACAAAATTGCATCTAATATTCACCCGGATAAAGTATTTTTATTTGGCTCTTATGCAACCGGAAAAGCAAAAGAAGACAGTGATATAGATTTATGAGTCTACTCCGGGAAGGATGATTTTTGTCAAAAGTTTAATATATATAATTACCATGAAGAGCAAAGTTATCATTGTTGATGATCATACAATATTCAGAGAAGGTTTTAAACTTGTTCTTGATACCATCGCTGGTGTTAAAGTAGTTGGTGAAGCAGCCAATGGCAGGGAATTACTCTCACTGATGGAACACAACAAACCGGATTTGGTCTTCATGGATATCAATATGCCTTTACTTAATGGTGTAGAAGCGACAAAAAAGGCCTTGAAAATCAATCCGGAGATAAAAATCATTGCTTTGTCTTCTTTTGATGATATTGATTCTATTAATAACATGTTATATGCCGGGGTAGAGGGCTACCTGGTAAAAGATGCCGATTATACCGAGATAGAAAAGGCCATTGATGATGTGATGTCCGGTAAAAACTTTTTTTCAAACAGCATTCTTGTCAAACTCACCGTAGGCGCCACAAAGAAAAAAGACGAAGCCCAAAAAAAGGAATCGCTGCCTGAACTGACAAAAAGGGAACAGGAGATACTTCAGCTCTTATGTAAGGGTTCTTCCAAATCAGAGATAGCAGATAAGCTCCATATCAGCGAACGAACCGTTGAAAAACACAAAGAAAACCTCCTTTCAAAAACAGGCACAAACAATACTGTCAATCTTGTACTGTTTGCTTTGAAGCATAAGATGGCAGAATTATAAGTATTTTTTACACCCCAAAAATACGTACTTTTACGAAAGTAAATTACGCTTTACACCCCTTTCCCGGCTTTGAAAAGCGCTTTATCTTTGTCCTAAACATTTAAAACAAATATCATATGAAATTAACAGATTTAAAACTCAGGCACAAATTAATGTTATCTTTTGGCAGTATCATCCTGCTGATGGGTATCATCATTTATTTTTCATTCTCCGGTGTAACAACCATTATGAATGATACGAAAGAAATTGAAGAAGTAAATCATCTGCGTAATGTGATGTATGAAAAACACATCAATCATTTAAACTGGGCACAAAAATTAAACGAACATTTAACCCATCACTCACACCAGCAATTATCGGTTGAATTAGATCATCATAAATGCGGTTTTGGGCAATGGTATTACAGCGAAGAGCGTGAATTGACAGAAAAAAAGATACCCGCCTTGAAACCCATTCTGCAGGAAATGGAAGTGCCTCATCGCGAACTTCATCAAACAGGTATTAAAATCGAAAAACTCATGACCGGCAGCACACCAGAATTGAATTTGGCAAATAATGAATATCAGAATGCTGATTCTTCAAAAGATTTGGCTTATAACCGGGCCGCGGAGATTTACAAAAATCAAACCATGGCTACCCTCAACAAATTAGGTAACCATTTTGAACAAATTGAGGATATAACGGATAATTACATTAAAAATTTTGAAGCTGATATTCTCGAGAAAGACAGCCTGATAAAAGAAAATATTATACTTTTTGGTATCATAGCTTTGATTATTGGTATCATTCTTACAGTTATCATTTCACGCAATATAACCAGGCCTGTTGCCATGGGTGTTCAATTAAGCAAATCGCTTGCAGATGGTGATCTGACACAGGAATTTAAGAACAACCGGAAAGATGAAATTGGTTTATTGATCAACTCTCTGAGGGAGATGTCAGAAAAAATGAAAAATGTCATTGTTAATATAGTTACAGGCGCTGATAATGTATCACAGGCAAGTAGTCAGTTGAGTTCCGGCGCGCAACAATTATCACAGGGAGTGACCGAACAGGCCTCCTCATCAGAAGAAGTATCTTCTACAATGGAAGAAATCAGCTCGAATATCGAGTTAAACACGGAGCATGCGAAAGAAACGGAGAATATCTCGATGATGGCCGCTGAGTCGATGAAAAAAGTAGAAAAAGCATCAAAAAACAGCAGTCATGCCATTAATAAGATAGCGGAAAAAATCACAATTATTAATGATATTGCATTTCAGACCAATATACTTGCATTGAATGCAGCTGTTGAAGCAGCGCGTGCAGGAGAACATGGCAAGGGATTTGCAGTGGTAGCAGCAGAGGTGAGGAAACTTGCCGAACGAAGTAAATCAGCAGCTATTGAAATTGACGATCTGGCCAAATCAAGTGTAAATGTGACCGAAGAAGCCAGAACGCTGATTGAAGAATTGATTCCGAAAGTGGAAAAGACATCCGCTCTTGTACAGGAGATTACAGCCGCAAGTTTCGAACAAAAATCCGGTGCCGAACAGGTCAGTAACGCTCTTTTACAGTTGAATGATGTTAATCAGCAAAGCGCTGCTACATCGGAGGAAATTGCAACTAATTCCGAAGAATTGTCAAACCAGGCAGATTACCTGAGGGGTCTGGTTAAATATTTTAAAATTGATGATGTAGACACGCAAAAAGTCAGTGAAATCAATTTGGACAGGACATATAAAAACGGCAACGGCAATGGTAACGTGAAAAGGTACCAGGCATCGCAATCACATGCTGGTATAAACAGACAACCAGAAAATAACGGTCATTACGGGAATAATGTAAACAGCATGCAAAATAAAAATGAAGAGCATTTTAAAATCAGCGGAAATGGAAACGGAAACGGTAATGGAAAAATCCGGACAGAAGGGAATACAAAAAATTTCAATCTGAATCTAAAAAACAGGGCAGATAATGATTCTGAATATACAAAGTTCTAACAGGATATTCCTGAAAATGTAAAAAAATTCATTTGTATTATTAAAACAGCCTTTACCATGACCGTAAAAAGAGAATTATTTCAACAATCACTACATATGGACAATACAGCACTACAGCAACGAAAACTGAAAGTCATTCTTGTTGATGACCAGGTTAATTTCAGGAATGTGTTAAAAACAATACTGCCAACCATTTCACATGTTGAAATTATTGCAGAAGCAGGTAATGGTGAAGAATTTCTGGAAAAAATAAAAAAGCAGATACCGGATGT
>CAZVTW010000217.1:0-9303 GCA_964629805.1 uncultured Bacteroidales bacterium
AGAAATCCCTCTCTATGCGCCAGGCTTCTGTAAAAATCTGTTCCCATTCTTCCCGAGGATTAATCCAGGCTTTTAATTTAGAAATATCAATCTTGTCATCACCAACTTTTTTATCCTTTTCAACATCAATAATGCCATAGGTAGAGTTACTTTTATACAGGATTTTTTTACCATTGTGGGAGACAATGGCATTATTTATGCCCGAAATGATGGTTTCCTGTTCCCGTTTTTTAATATCGTAATACTTTAAAGTCCCTGATGGTTTACCAGGCTCTCCCGCTCCCCCGGGCGGAAATTCTATAAAAAGAACTTTGTCTTTTATTGCATACAGAGAGCCAACATTACCAATTTCAGTGATTTTTTCGACCCGTTTTTCAAAATCTTCAATATCAATTTCTACATCCTCGACTTTTTCCTCTTCATCTTCGTCTTTCTTTTTATCTTTACCTTTCGCCTTCTTTTTATCCTCATCTTCTCCTTCTTCATCGTTCCTGGGTGCAAGTAAGGATTTGACATCCTTTCGCAAAGTGGCTACGTATAAGTTTGTTGAGTTCGGATATATCCAGGTTGCATCCATGTCACTGTAAACAGGCTTGAAAGTACGGTTTGAATAAAAAAACAAATGGTCTCCTTTTGTATCAAAAACCGGCAGAAAGTCCTCATAAAAATGACTTGTCAGTTGATGACTTTGTTCATTTTCAAGAGAATAAACAAATATTGATTGGTTCCCGTTCTCATTTCGCCTGGAATAGGCAATCCACCTGCTGTCGGGTGACCAGTTATAATTCGAAATATTAAACCAGGGGTCTTTGTCAATCAGCCTGGGAGTTCCATCTTCAACCTCAACAACATACAGGGCGCCTGTTTTATCATGAAAAGCTATTTTTTCATTGTCAGGCGACCACAAAGGATGGTATCTGAAAGCTTTACTGTTTTTGGTAATTTGTTGTTCATCCCCTGACCCGTCTGCATTCCGGGTATATAACTCATATTCCCCTGTTCTGTCCGAAAAATAGGCCACTTTTTTGCCATCAGGAGACCAGGCCGGCGACCGTTCAGCAATACTGGAACTGTTTGTCAGTTTGCGGAGACTCCCGTGTTCTTTTGGTAAGGTAAGTATCTCACCCCGGGCGCCGAAAATGGCTCTCTGTCCGGTTGGTGAAATCGAATAATGAAATATTTGTTTCGAAACATCCTTGTACTGAGTCCGAATGTGTGGCAAATCAGCCGGAATTCTGACAGGTACAACTTTTGACCGGCCGGACTCAATGTCGAGCAGGTACAATTTCCCTGCATTCTGAAAAACAATATCTTTTGGCCCAAGACTTGGCCATTTTACATCATATTCAGTAAATGATGTCACCTGGTTAAATTCTTTGCTTTCCAGGTCATATGACCAGATATTCAGTGTCTGGCTTGTATCCCTGTCTGAGAGAAAATATATGGTGTTTTTATGCCACATAGGTACTGCATCTGTCCCGGCAAAATCAGTAAAATTCCAGGAGGTGTCTTTTTCGAGATCATAAATCCATAAATCACTTGCCATACCGCCCCTGTATCGTTTCCATGTCCTGAATTCGCGCGAAATATACTGAAATGCGATTTTATTCCCTTCTGCATTGAAACTTGCCATCTCACCATAGGGCATCGGTAATTCTGCCGGCATACCGCCATCGACAGATTGCCTGAAGAACCGGTTGAACCGGAAAGACGGACTGTACATGCGTGATCTGTACAGCACATTATTGCCGTCAGGATACCATTCAACAACGTAATCGCCGTTGGGATGATGGGTTAACCTCTTAGGAATGCCACCTCCAACAGGAACAGTATAGACATCGGTGTTGCCGTCATAATTGCCGCTAAAGGCAATGTTTGTTCCGTCAGGTGAGAATTTCGGGAACATCTCCGAACCTTTTGGAGAGCTGAGCCTGATAGCTGTACCCCCGTTTTTTTCAACTACCCATATATCTCCTGCATAGACAAAGGCTATATGATTTTCGCTCACATCAGGAAAGCGCATCATCCTGGCATCAGGTTCGCTTGTGTCAGTGTTTTGAGCTAAAGAAATATGTAGGGAAAAAAAGCATAAGAAAACAGAGAAGAATATTTTTTTACTCATGGTATGAAGTTTAAAGGTTATTAAAATAAAGTATATATGATTCCAATTATGACCCTTTTAGAAGTTAAAATCGTTGATGCATCATTTTTTGTGTATTCATTGTATAATGAAAATATGAATAATATTAACAAAATTTATACGAAAAAACAAATCAAATTTTCAGAAAATGGAAGAAGCGGCAATTCAGAAAAGGGAAGACAGACAAATATTTTACGAACTATTTTATTGCAACATGGGCGGACACTAATTAAACTGAAGGTATATAAAATTTATCGAATCCATGTCATAACCACTTTCGTTTCCTGAAAAAGGCATACATGAATATCCCTGCAATAATGATAAAAATCCAGAAATACAGATACCCAAACTTGAGTTTTAATTCCGGAATGTATTCAAAATTCATCCCGTAGATACCTGCGAAAAATGTCAGGGGAATGAAAAAGGCAGCAAAGACTGTCAGTATTTTCATTGTTTCGTTGCTGCGGTTGCTGACATTAGAATTGTAGATGTTCAATTGATCTGAAATAATGAGATTATAAGTTTCAATGGCTTCTGTTGACTGTGTTACCAGGTCATATAAATCTCTGAAATACCTGGTTATTTTTTTTGAAAGAAGAGGCGGTTCGGATTTCATAAGCAATAGAATCATATCTCTGACCGGTCTTACACTTTTTCGAAGATAATTGAGTTCTCTTTTATAATGATAGATTTGCCTGATGGTTTTAATATCCGGCTTTTCAAGAATCAAATCTTCCAAATCTTCAATTTCATCACCAATTTTTTCTATCAGGAAAATGTAGTTGTCAACGATTGTGTCAAGTATGGCATAAACAAGATATTCACCATCAGAATTCCTGATACGGCCACGGGAATTTCTGATTCGGGCTCGTACCGGATCAAGCACATCACCGGATTTTTCCTGGAAGGTAATGATTGTATTTCCGGATCGGTATATAACCAGATGTTCAGCGTAGAAGGTCTTCTTTTCCCGGTTAAAGGAAAGCATTTTAACAAAAAAACACATGTTACCGTTAAACTCCTCATATTTTGGACGCTGATCAGTATTCAGGATATCTTCAAGCAGAAGTTGTTCCATATTAAAATGCCTGCCAATATCAGCAATAAGAGATGTTTCATGTAAACCGGTTATATTCAGCCAAACAACTGTATTATCCACAGCATGCGTCTGTATTTCACCTGTTTTTATGTTTTTTATTTCATTGCAGATTTCCTTGTTGTAGGTCAAAATGTCAACAACTGGGGTTTTTACTTTCTTGTAACCGATAAAAACCAGTGAACCGGGCACCTGCCCGATTGATTTACTCCTGTCTTTAAAAAAACGTGCCATGTGTATGATAGGGATTAAAAGAATTGTTTAATCAACATAATAGTCATACCCATATTTATATGTAATAACAGCCTTATCATTTTCATCATACACTGTTTCATCTTCAACCATGCCTTTATCATTATATTCGAAGACTCGCTTTTCCTCTAAATTTCCGTTTTTATCATATTGCAATTCCTTCACCTTTTTGCCGGACTCGCCATATTCATATTCAGTTTTGTTAATCAATGCACTATCAGCATTAAAACTTTGTTTGAGTATAACATTACCATTTTCATTATATTCGAAATCATATCTCATGACTAATTTTGAATCCAAATCGTAGGTGATGTATTGTGTCCTGTGTCCTTTCCTGTTATAGACCGACTCATTCCTGTGACTGACACTACCATCTTCCTTATAGGTTATAGTCTCGATAACATTTCCTTTTTTATCATATTTATAGGTAATACGTCCGTTTATGCGTCCTTCCTCATCATACATAATTTGTTCGGATAAATTGTCTTTTTTATCATATTTATAATGAATTGTTGTTTTGGTTGTTTCACCCTTTTTCTGGTCAGTATCGTATCGTTTTATGACATTTCCTTTGTCATCATATTCAAAGGTTGAAGTTTTTCTGAAAAAATCTGCGCCGGCATACATTGATTGTAACCGACCCAGGGTGTCATATTTCATTTCTCTGATAATTTTCCCAATACCATCTATGACATCATATTTATACTCATATTTAATTTTTTGAATGGTTTTAATATTTTTTTCCCGGATTTCATTTATTTTATCTTCTTTTTTGGCTTCGGTCAATGTTTCTTTTACTTTTCTGTTACACGAAAAAACAACAAGTAAAGCCAGTATGATATAAAAAGTTTTGTGAATCATGATTCTTTTTTTGTGGTGTTTTCAGGACCAGTTACAATGCAATAATATATGTATTTTTACAAAAATAAATAATTTTTCTCCTTTCACAATATTGATCCCGGATTATTCATGAACACATCTTTTGTTTCTTACCAGGGGTTCCCTGAAAACTGCAATTACACTGTTGTAAGGTTAGAGCACAACTACTAATTTTGTTTTTTTTAGTCGTGCATACGAAGTAAACTCCTCTTTGACATAATATTTCCTTCTTCCTGTACTTTTCACCATCAAAAATACATTTTTATCATAAAAATCTTATATTAGTGGCAAAGATTCAATTTTTACACGATGTCCTTAAAAATGCGTCAATATGTCTGCAATTGAACCTGTCATAATTGTTATATACCTTGGACTTGCATTTGTCCTGTACTGGAAAACCATACTGTCAGACTTTGTTGAAGGATGGTTAAGTACAGAGTTTGATGAACGTAAAATTCAAATTTTGTCCATTGAACTTACAAGGCTTATTGGTTTTATTCTTTTCGGACTGATACCATTTATTGTATTTTTCGTAATTCTGGGCAGGCAATTTCATCATTACGGACTTTTTTTCGGACGTCTGACCAGCTCTGTTGCCTGGATTGGCATTTTATCATGTATTATTATCCTGCTTAACATTTTTTTTTGCAAAAAAGAATCTATTTTAAGTAATTATCCACAAATCAGGATTAGATTATGGAGTGTCGGCAATATACTCTCAAGCGCTATTACATGGATTTTATATTTACTGGCCTATGAATTTCTTTTTCGCGGACTGTTGTTTTTTAGTCTGGAAAAGTCTTTTGGTCTGATAACTGCTGTTATTGTTAATGTGATTGTGTATTTCCTGGTTCACCTGCCAAAAGGGATATCTGAAGCGCTTGGATCGCTGCCACTGGGAATACTTTTATGCATTGCTGTCTACCATACAGGACATTTTTATGTTGCTTTTGTGGTTCATTCTGTACTTGCACTTTCTAATGAATGGCTTTCGCTGTATTATAATCCAAAGATGACTGTTAAATTCCGGACAATATGAATATTTTTGTAAGTGGAGCAACCGGTTTTATCGGTTTGAAATTATGTCATCTCCTGGCCGGCAAAGGATACAAGGTACATGCCCTGTACCGCTCTGAAAAAAAAGCCCGGTATTTAAAACATCCCAATATCATTCCATTTAAGGGCACAATAACACATACAGAAAGCTTAGAGAGAGCAATGAAGGATTGTTGGGAGGCTTATCATCTGGCTGCTTTAGCAAAACCATGGGTGAAAAATAAGCATGATTATGATAAAATCAACACCGAAGCTGCTGCAAATGTCTTTAAAGTAGCCAGAAAAACAGGTGTAAAAAAGCTTGTGTTTACCTCAACAGCCGGGACATTAGGCCCCTCAGAAAATCAGCCGGTAAATGAAAATACCCGGCGTAATTTTCCTTTTTTTAATGATTATGAAAGAACGAAATTCCGGGCAGAAGAAATTGCAAGGGAATATTCAGCTCAGGGATTTCCAATCGTAATTGTTAATCCGACGCGGGTTTACGGGCCTGGCTTGTTCAGTGAAAGTAATGCAGTAACCAAAATGATAAGTTTATATACTCAGGGAAAAATGCGATTTATTCCTGGAGACGGACGGACAATAGGCAATTATGTTTATATTGATGATGTGGCGCTGGGGCACTACTTTGCTATGAAAAAGGGCAGGGCAGGGGAGAGCTATATTTTAGGCGGCGATAATATCAGTTATCTCGATTTTTTTAACATGCTGGCACAAATTACCGGAAAAAATCTTCTTCAGATACGGCTCCCGCTCTGGCTGATGATGGCAATTTCAGGAATCATGCTGCATTGGGCAAATTTGACAGGCATGAAACCCCTCATTACACCTGAATGGGTGAGAAAATATAATTATAACTGGGAACTATCAAGCGAAAAAGCTATTAAAGAACTTGATTACAAGACAACACCCCTGAACGAAGGTGTGTTAAAGACCCTCATGTGGTTGAGAAATAAAGATATCTCTTTTGTTTGATGTGAATAGGTGAAATAATACATTGTTTGGTTTGGCACACATGAAAAATATACCTTAAATCTGCAGATTTATTTTTTGATCCACGAATAATACGAATTTTCATTACCCTTTTTGGGTGAATAAAATTTGCATAATTCGCCTAATTAGCGGTTAAATAAAAAGAAGACTTGCGGATTTTAGGAAATAAAGAAATACGTCTTTCGTCTGAAAAAAAGGAATAACTTCTGAATAATGTATCATTAAAGAAATTTATTACTGAATCAGGGACTGCATGTAAATAAAAGTAAAGAACCATAATAAATGATTAATTAGTGTCTGTCCATAAAGTCCGATCTCTTCGTTGGATTAAAAACCCTAAATCCTCATGTACATTAGTACACTGCGGTTTATGATTTTTAATCCGCCTCGACCTCGAACTTTCTGGCCGAGACACTTACTTTATGGATGGACACTAATTATGGATTTACAAGATAAAAATGAAATAACCATTCAATGGTCAAAAGTTGATAATATTTTAGTCGCAAGGGTTTCAGAACTTAAATTTTGCACAGTACATGGTGATACACAGGAAGAGGCCCTGAGGAATATAAAAGATGCCGTTACATTTTATATCCGGGTTGCCATCACTACTGTAAGTCTGTGACTTGTGGTTGCTATAACTACCACAAGTTTGCAACTTGTAAAACACCAATTTTTTTTGCCCTTCAGGCTGGAAAGCCTCGTCGACGGAGTCAGAACACGTGCGGCATAAGATTGTGCCCCTGTTCGGTGGAGGCTCCGGCCTCCGGCGCTTCTATCTTTACAGGCTGTAGCGCTGCCATACAACCCACAAGGGCATTCAAAACCCTTTGCGGGTATGGTCTAATACAGGATGTGAGATTCACTAACCTGTATAAGGTTTGCTTTCAAGGTAAAGGGTATCAGGACAAAAATCTGCCTCATTTGACCATTGGATAGTTCCGTCAACTACTTTCACCGAATTGAAAACATCAGGTGATTTGAGCTCTTTGAATATGCCTGTATCCAGATACGGTGATACACTAAATATTCGATATTCTCCATTATCAAAATGTAAAAGTAATTGTTGATTTAATTGCGGTTTGACATTCTTTACGCGCGGGTTCATATTTGTTCTTATTTTAATCCTTCTATCTTAAATACTTGTTCTCCGCTGGCAGCCAATTCCCAGTTAGCTATTAATTCATCTTTATGAATCTCAATCCAGGCTTCAATTAATTTTTGTTTGTTTGATGGAATATTGCCCTCAATAATTTCACCATCAGGTATGGCAAAAATAGCTTCTTTACCCTGATATTTCGCATGTATATGTGGTAACTTATGTTGCTTGGCATCAAAATAATACATATATATAATTATTCCATAAAACATTGATATCGCCGGCATAACTATCTTCGTTTTCATTTATGAGTCTACTCCGAAAAGTAAGATTTTTGTTAAAATCGAGGCATTTGAAATTTTTGAGTCGGAGTTAACTGTCTGTTAATGAGGACTCAAAAATTTCAAATAACGAAGAGTTTGGCAACAAATGGACTTTTCAGAGTAGACTCATTTATACAAAAATAAGAATTTCAACATACAAATAAAAGTACGGAGAAAAAATCATTGTCATTGAGGTCAAATAAAAATTTTCTCCCAATGATGTGACAGAATTCATCAATAGAAAACTACCCAATTTCAAAATGTTGTACCCGGAATACGCCAAACACACCTTCATAGACGCTGGTGCCGCTATGAGCGCCTCCACCGCGAGTGAAGAAAAAGCAAAAGACTACGGATTATTGGTTTTAATCCGGCCCGGCGAAAGCATTGTAGTAATGAGCCAGGAAGGTTTTGAACTGAGGGTGTTTTGATACTTACAAGAAATGCAATATTGTATATGAAGGACTAAGTATCTTTATGATGTGTTTGGCCAGCTATTCTTTTATTTCCTTGTAGCGTGGAATTGATTGTGATTTTTTAGTATCCGGCTTTTGATACCAATCATGGTTGCCATCATGCCGAATAAACAAACAGCCCATGTGTTCTATTTTTCTAATCAAATTTTGTCGTTTCATGTTACTTCCAGGTCAGCAACTTTTCTTGTATATGGAATATTGCCGTTATTGTTATCTTTTCAGGATGGTCCACTGGCAATCAACCCCAAAAGGATTCAAAACTCTTTGCAGGTGATCCTGGAATTTAAATTTGTCTTTTCAAAATCTTTTACTATATTTCAACTCTTAAATCATAAAAACAATCAAAAATGTACCGTATTACTATCCTGTTGTTTTTCTGTGGTGTTTTGTCTTTTAATCACGGGCTTTCACAAAATGCTGATGATATTCTTGGATATTGGCTTAGTGAAAACAAAGATGCTCAGATAGAAATAGTTAAAAACGGAGATAAATATTTTGGCAAAATCATCTGGTTAGAAGAACCTTATGAAGAAGATGGCAGCGAAAAACGGGATGATGAGAATCCGGATGAAAAGCTTCGGGACAGGAAAATAATGGGTCTGCCATTGCTCAATGATTTTGTTTTCGACAAAGATGACAGTGAATGGGACGACGGGACAATCTACGATCCGGAATCTGGTAGCACTTACAATGCTTATATGTGGTTCAAAGATGGGGATAAAGATAAATTGAATTTGCGAGGGTATATCGGCCTTTCTATCATTGGACGTACATCAGTTTGGACCAGGGAATCCGGCAAAAGATGATAATTCAATAACGACCTTCTAATTAAAATTTTACACTTAAAATAACCATTATTTAATATTTCTTCAACAACATTTTTTTCTTTGTAATACAAACTTAACATGAATGCAAAGGATATGTCATTCTAAATTTGCACAAATATTTCATATTTAGTGTTCTATCATAAATGAATAAAAAAATACCCC
>CAZVTW010000218.1:0-9257 GCA_964629805.1 uncultured Bacteroidales bacterium
AGCAATGTGCAGTTCAGTGTTGCAGTAGATTTTCGTTTTAGAATTTTAGGTTATATACAAAAGTGAAAGATGAAACGAATTATTTTAATATCCGGTCTTTACAGACTGGATAAAACCCGGGCGCGTATCATGGGATTGGTGGAATGCCCTAAATCAATACGGTGTAGATTTTAAAACCGGCCTTTACAACGAAACGTATAAATACTATATTGACTTTGCTTCAAGAAATGGTTTGGAATATGTGATCCTTGAAGAAGGATGGTCGTTCAGTACCATGGACAAAACAAAACCCAATCCCGATATTGACTTGCAATATTTAATTTAGTGTGGTAAAGGAAAAACTGTAAAAACCAAATGGTCCCGGCCATAGATGAAAAAAAATACATTTTTGAATATAGGCGTGGAAGTATTTAAAAAATCACTGTAAGGCCTGTTTTTTATACTTAAAACAGCGCACCAGATTAAATTGGTAGTAAGCCCGCCCTACAAAATAATTACATAAGTTATATTATTTTTAAATAATATACTTAAGCCTGGAAACATACAATCCGGTACCAGGGCGGTTAAATCAGCCAGGGACTTTCCGGCTTCTATACAAAAATTAAAAAATGAGCTTAATATACCCGAAATAGTAGCTATAATCAGTCCTTTAACCAGAGAAAATTCTGAGACACTTTTTTTTGCTCATTTCTCATTTAAACTCTTTTTCCTTCATCATTCCGGCTTTCCGCAAATGGCAATTCCTGCTAAACAGACAAAAACACCGTTAATAATCAGTCTTCCGCCAGATGATTCGATCATATCTGTAAAAGATATTTTACCATCTTCAGGAAACATATTATAATAAACAAATGGAACCAGGGCACCAAAAGCAGCATATAAACCCAAAATAACATAGTTTCCGTGTGATATACCCAGGTATCTGATTCCCAGCCTATAGGTCAGTCCGCCAATTCCCCACAACAAACCCATTAAAAAAGTAAAATAAGCAATATTCTTATCTGCCGATCCTATAATTTCTATAAAACCTGGTATTGTTAACCAGGCAGCAAGATATGATGCAATAAGCCATAAGAAATCTCCGCCGGTTATCCAGAAAATTTCCCAGCGCCATTTTTTAACCTTATTAAATGACATGTAAAAACTACCTGAGGAAAATCCTCCTATTGTATGAAAAATAATACCTAAAACTGCCTGCATGATTTTAACAGATGAAAATGTTTTATCACTGAAAATGATGAATCCGCCCCTAAAAGCCCGTTTGTGGGCAGACTCTGCCTTCCTTGAAATTTTATAAACCTCTTTAACAACTTGTTAACTCCGAATCAAAAATTTGCCTAAATCAAATATTTATTGTACATTTTGGAAATGTTAAATAAGGCCTATACAAGACAAAAATGTTAAATAACAGTTTGTTTGTCAATAGACAAATGGTGATTATATAACACAAAATGACATGAAAGCAGACAATTACTCAGGAAATATTTTATCACTTCTGATATTGATCATAAATGGGGTTTTATGCTGAATGATATAGGCAAAGCATCCATTAATAAAAACAAGGAATATCCACTACCCGGCCATCCTAAAATATATGATTTCAGATGGGAAACCGGTAGGATTCCTGACGAGTACCAGTTTTTACTCATAGTTGAGGGGGCAGGGATATTTGAGAATGAACCCACCGGAAAAATAAGAATTAATCAGGGAGATGGTTTTTAGCTTTTTCCCGGGGGGGCACAGGAAACGACCGCTAAAAAAAACGGGTTGTGTTGCATACTGGACAGGCTTTTCAGGAAAGGTTGCAGATATGATAATGAATGAAATAAATAATTAATTAATAATAAGAGTAACAGACATGAAAAAAACATTTGTAATCTTAGCTTTTCTGTTTATCGCGATTCAGCTCAGGGCCTCAGATTACTATATCGCAAATTCAGGAAATGACAATAATAATGGAAAGACTCCTGAAAAAGCCTGGAAATCTTTTAAAAGACTCAATAATACCAGGTTAAAGCCCGGGGATAAGATATTCATAAAATCGGGCGATATATTTACAGGAACCATTCATCTAAAACATTCCGGAAAAGAGAACAAACCTGTTTTGATTTCGACATTTTTAGAAGGACCAAAACCTGTTGTTTCCGGTGCCATCCCTATTTTGAATTGGTCACGGCTAAATGATAGTCTCTTTGTTGCCAAAGTTGAGACGGAGGTCTATGGATTGTATAAGGGCGATGAATACCTGAATATAGCAAGATATCCAAATTCGGGTTTCTTTAAGATTGATGATGGAGATAAAATATCATTAACTGACCATAGACTTGCAAGTTTGTCTTTCAGTCTTGCCGGCGCTACTGCCAGAATAAAATCTGTGGACTGGCAGTCGGAATCCATGACAGTCGGGAATCATGACAGGGATAAAATCTTTTTTAGTGAGAAAATGATGTATTCATGTAAGATAGATTATGGATACTTTTTGGATAATAAATATGAATTCATGGATTCACCGGGCGAATGGTATTATGACAAGAAAAAGAAAGAGCTTTACTTTCATGCAGGGCAGGGAAGCCGGGTGCCTGAGAATATCCAAGCCGTTATTCACAAGGAAGGATTGGTGATTGCAAACGGAGTAAAACATGTTAGTATTGAAGGATTGAAAATTGAAAAATTCGATAATGCCTGTATTTATGCAAATAAGGAAACAAAGAATATTAATGTCACCCAATGTGATATCAAACATGCTACCGTTTATGGTTTTCATATTGAGCCGGGATCAATGAATTTTCATATTTCTGACAATAATATAAGCGAAATACGTGGAAGAGGTATTTCTACCCTTGAATTAAGCCATTCTCTTATAGAAAACAACAGGATTACTCATATTGGTTTACATCCCTGCTACGGGTTTAACGGGGTGAATAATCAGGTTGGTATAGCTGTTCTGAGAAAGGAAAAGACTTATAGTGTCAGTTCTGAAACACTGAAGTATTTAAAAGAGCAAAATATGAATACCTCAAAATACAAAATCATTGAATCAATGTTAGATTTACCCTATACGAATAAGATGTATTTTGAAATGGCCCTCGAGAAAAAGCTTCAGAAAAATCAGGACAAAACACTTATTGAAAAAGTCATTGCCAGGGTAGATTACGAAAACGATATGATTCAAAAACAATCGACTAAAAATATTATCCGCAGAAATTATATTGACAGTACCGGATATATTGGCATCAGGCTGGACGGGACATACAGTCTTGCTGAACAAAATATCGTAAAAAATACAATTTTACATATGAACGATGGCGGAGCTATTTATTGTTGGGGACAGCATTATGATTATACCCATAACAATATCATCAGGCAAAATATTGTTATCAATCCGGTAGGTAGTGCTGAAGCTACACCCAATAACAGACTTTTTGGTATTGGAATATACGTTGATAACCGGTGTCGAAATATTACCATTGAAAAAAATACTGTTCTGGAAGCAAAAGCCGGTATCCTGATAAATGATAATTCTTTTGATCAGGTCATCAAAAATAACACAACATATGATAATTTATACGGAATGATGTTTTCTGAATACTATAAACCGGGTACACTGAAAGGATGTGTTACCGAGAATAATATCTTTTTCAGTAAACAAAGGCACCAGCGTTGTTTATTCAAAGAATCCAGGATTTCCGAAGATTTTAATCCCTCAACCTATAACAATAATTTTTATGGAAGTCCATACTACACGTATCCTCTTCTGGAACTAACCTATAAAGATGAGGTGAGACGGTATCATGAATATACCCTTGAAAGCTGGCAAAGAAAGACCAGTCAGGACAAAAATTCCGAATTCCTAGCCCCTGAAGACCCCGAAGACCGGGGCAATGAATCATTTATTTTTATAAACGAAACTACTGAAAATAAATCTTTTAACATTAAACGGGAAAGAAAATGCTATTCTGTGGAAGGAGAAGAATTAGGAAAGGAGGTAACCTTAAAACCGTTTACATCAATGATAGTAGTCATGGAATAGAACCATGAGTCTGCAACAGGAAATATGTTTGTTGTACCAAATATGTATTGTAGGATTTTGAGTCAACTTCTAAAAGTACTATTTTTGTCTATACGCAGTCAGGATATAGCCTGGCCCGTAAATGAAATGTCAGAGACTTTTGGAAATGAACACAGTAATATGGCACAAACTATAGTCGAGACAAAGTATCGCAAAGATTGGCGTTTTCTTAGGGGCATTAAATATAAATGACAATTCACATTTTAATATTTTTCCTATGTTTTATAAAACCATACCAGGATTACTTTTAATATTATTCATTATGAAAAATTCACAGGGATCAGTTGAAAAAATATCCTATCGTGGATGGAGTGATTGTTATAAGATTTCGAACGACTCGGTCGAAATAATAGTTAATGCATCTGCAATGGGGAACATACTCGTTTTCAAAAAAAATGGTGTGAATTTTATGTGGGAGGATAATACCATTAATGGAAAGACACTCGGAGAAAATTTTGAACCTGATGCCGGCAGATTTGATTACGGGCCTGAATATGAAGTGATGCACATCCATAACATCACCTGGGAAGGGCCTTACAGTGCTGAAATTATTGATGAATACACCATTAAATTAACCAGCCGGAAAGATACGAAGATGGGGATTCAAACCACCCGGCTTTTCAAACTGGATAGTATTATGCCATACCTGAAGATAACGCAAACAATGACAAATATCTCTGATATGAAAACCAGCTATTATTTCTGGGGACGTACCCTGGTTCCTGCTGGTGGGAAAATTTTTGCACCTCTTAATCCGCAAAGCTCATTAGCTGAAAAGTGGGTCAGATATATCTGGGGTAACCCAAATACCTTCTCAGCTGATTTGGAGGACCCGGGTGTTGAAATAAATGACAGCATTTTCTCCATAATACCCAATGAAGCGGGTAACTCTAAATACGGGACTGATTCAGAATCAGGATGGATGGCCTACGGTTACCAGGGAATGATCTTTTTGAAAACATACCAACACTATCAACAGGAAACATACATAGTTGAAAATGGTCTTACTGATCTTTTTTATGTAAAACCCGGCGTTTTTGCTGAGTTGGAACCTGTAAGTCCTGTTGCGGTTCTAGACCCGGGACAGTCATATTCATTTGTTGAAAATTGGCGGCTCATTGATTATGCTCCGGCTTCTGACATCAAATTTGATGTTTTGGAAGCAACAGAATTTGTATTCAATTATTTGATTGATGAGCGGACAAATCCTGTTTCAATACATGACATGTCTCATTTTGAAGATATTTCTATATTCCCGAATCCGGTCACAGAATGTTTTATTAATCTGTCCTTTCTTACAAATATAAATGAAGATGCAAACATTTGCATTTTTGACAAAAGCGGTACTAAGATGAAGTCTTGTCTTTTTACGTCCTTAAATCCCGGAAAGCACACTAAAAAGATTCATTTTGATGAACTAGCACCAGGGATGTATTTTGTTCGAATTAGTTTTCGAAATCAGGGTAAAGTACATATGCGAAAACTATGTATCCCTTAAAATATTCAAATCCTTTCCCAAGCCGGTGTTTTTTTTATACACCAGAGACTGGCCAGATATGAATCGACGTACCATCTGCAAATCTTTTTTAGGGGTCAGCTATCCGGAGGGGTCAATAACAAAATGAAATCAATACGACTCCTCTTTAAGGGCCTGAATCGAAATAATCTGAACATTTTCTGTACAGTTTATATCGTATCAAAAACCAAGAAAAATCTGACGAAATACTGATCAAAAAAACAGTTAATGAAATTCGAAGGATAAAATTTTTAAACAGATTCTCAAATTATGAGAATCCTTTTGCCCGGGGAGAATAACCATATTCATCCAGTAAATGATAAATTTTTATCATTTTCTCTGTTTCATTTAACAGATCATCAAAAAAGTGGAGATACATGCTCGTATTGTCCTTCATATTGTCCAGGAGATATTTTACGACATCATATTCTGAATTCAGATTTAGATTTAAACTTTGTATATGCCCTTCCTTATGCATGTTTAAGTGAATATGTGGAGTAAGAAAGTCTTTGCCTGAGAATTCATTTAAAATGTCCGCAGGATCGCAACTCACAATGATACTCCAATTTTTTGCTTTAGCATTTTTTATTTTACTAATATTGTCAAAATATTGTGGAAGCCAGGTACATGAATGATAATAGACGGGGCCGACAGATTCAGTTATCCGGTTGATATAATTCACTGAATACTCGAGATGCATTTCCGGTGAGACCATAGAATTGGTATCATCAGCAATATAATATCCCTCTGGACTACCCCAGATATGCGGAAAACAACATGGATTTGTTCTGGAACCCAAAACTTCATGAATAGCTTTAACGTATGTTATGATAAAATGGGTTATTTTGTCAAGAAGATGATGGATTTCGTCAGGATTTGTCAAAAGTGAAGTATAGAAGGTATCATCCCACATCAATTCTGCAACACCCAGAGGAGATTGTATATCAGGAAAACGAATGAGAGTGTCCTCTGGTTTTTCCTTCAGAAGTACTTTCATGCGCTCAAGAATTTCTCCCGGTCTGCCTTCTGAGGGATCCGGAATACGTATCTTATCAATGTCGCTAACATCTTTTATTACAGGGGCAATCCATTCTTTGCCTTCCGACGTATATATTTTATCACAACCCATTGCCAATGGAATCGTATGGGTAAATCCAAACAAATTATCATCAAAATATGATGTTTCAGGTGTCCAGTCCCATTTATCAACTCCTAAGGCGCGACCAATTTCCGGGTTATTATTTCCTGTATAAAAACAAAACTTCCGGTCGGGTTTGTTATAATAATCTAGTAATACATTTTTCATCATACAGACAAAATTATACTATCTGCTTTCATTTATTCTTCATATTTTTGACAAATATGTAGCATATTTCAGACATGAAATTACCAGTTTAGTAATGCAAAAGGAACAAATAAAAATTTCGGATATTCAAACTGACCCTGGATTCCCGTTTTATGCAGAGTATGGGATTTTAAATGAGGATTATAAAATTCATTCTCATGATTTCAATGAGTTGTTCATTATTACGAAAGGATTTGGTATGCATCGTATTGCCAAAAACTACCAGGAATTAACTCCCGGTGATGTTTTTGTTATTAAGGACAAAGAAATTCAACATGGTTTCGAAAACCCGAAAGAGCTTGAGCTATATAATTTTATTTACAATGACGAATTTATCAGGAATAGCAGTGAAGACCTCTATCAACTCGAAGGTTTTCAAACGTTATTTGTTTTGGAACCACTCTTCTCCGGCAGGCAGGAATATAGAAACAGGATTAGGCTAAACAGCGAAAGTTTGTACCTGGTGAGTTGCCAGGCAAAAAAAATTCTTGATGAGTTAACACAACGTAAACCTGGATACAAAACCCTCGTGAAAGCGTTGTTTATTGAATTAATAATTCTTCTCTCCAGGGAATATTCCCGGCCTGAATTGCAGGGGCCTACTCACAAGCTGGTCAGGATGGGGATGGCTGTTGCATTTTTGGAAAAAAATTTCAGGGAACCTGTCACAGTAACCCAGTTGGCCCAGATTGCTGCTGTTTCGGAAAGACAGTTTTTAAGGTTGTTTAAGACCTGCTTTAATTCTACTCCAATCAAATATATCAACAGGCTTAGGGTTAACTATGCTAAAGATATGCTGAAAAGCCAGTCAACTGAAATGAAAGATATTGCTTTTTATTCCGGTTTTAATGATCCGAATTATTTTGCACGCAAGTTCAGGGAAATAACAGGGACTACACCAACAAATTACCGTTCAGCATTCATTCATAACAGTTAAATCAATATTTCAGGACAAATATATATTGTCGGAAACCCTGTAATTCTTTAAATGGCGCGTTTTTACAAATTTTTTCCCTATCTAATAAAAAAATGCAGGTTTTTACGAAAATTAATGTCTTGTTTTTCTATTGTATGTCACAAAATTTTTTCTCAATTTTGTTAGTATCATTTGTAACTTCCATCCCTGTTGATTCAGGACATGAAAACATTTTGTTTTAGATTGAAAATTTAGTTGATTTGTACATAAAATGTAAACTTATGAAAAACAGATTTTTAAAAATAATTGAGGAAAAAGGAAAAAGCGGACTTCCGTATATCCCCTGCATGGATCAATATGTTCAGTCAGGTCTGCCACCTAAATACCAAAATAAACATATCATTGAAATGCAAAATGAAGTAGGCTCTGATATGCACAGAGGAGTCGTTGCCTACAAGGAAATCTATGACAAAACCATTGTTCATCAAAAACTTGAAAAAAAGGGAATAGTTCAGGAGAATTTTTCTACTCCTGTTGGTTCTATTCAACAGGTTAGTCGTTTTGTGCCGGAGTCTCCATTCATTCCCTTTCCTACAGAATATTTGATTAAAACTCCGGAGGATTTTAAAATATTTAGATATGTACTGGAGCACACAAATATACAGCCTGATTACAAAGACATCGAATTCTTTAAGAGTAAATATCCTGATACCATCTTATCTGCCAGTTTATCGGATTCACCCTATTATGACCTGTTAACGAAAGTAGTAGGAATTGAAAACTTCACTTATTTCTACATGGAGAACCCTGAAGAAATAGAACGTACGATGGATGCAATGCAGGAGAATAAAAAAAAGCATGTTGAACTTTCTGCTCAAAGCCCGGCCGATGTATTAATTTGTTATGAAAATACAAACACATCAAACTCATTACCAGATTGGATAAAACAATACGGATTCCGGTATCTTGATGAATTTGCGGATATAGCCCATGAGTATGATAAACCCCTGCTCATCCATATGTGCGGGAAAATTAATCTGTTACTTGAAGATATTGCACAATGCAGGTTTGACGGTATTATTGATGTTGCGCCCCCGCCATCGGGTGATTGTGATTTTGCCAAAGCAATAAAAATTATGGAAAATGCGAATAAAACTATTGCCGGTGGAATTGAATGTAACCAATATGTTATGAAAGACACGAAATTATTTTCAGCCTCTGTTGAAAAATTCCTGGAAAATCTGCCTAAGAGTCCTTTTTTTATGCTTGGAAGCGGGGATGCTGTTCCGCAAGGTACACCAGCGGAAAATCTCATTGAAGCTTTCAGAATTTCGGGAAAATACACAGCGGCTGTTTAGGAACGAATAAACAATAACTTATAAACTTAAACTCGTTCTTTTGAATTTTAACT